>CAZACZ010000078.1:4186-8532 GCA_964483695.1 uncultured bacterium
GCCGAAGACGATGCCCATGCCGGTGCGGAAGAACGCCGGCGTGAACCCGCCGGACAGGCGCCAGTAGAGGACCACACCGCTGATCAGGGTCAGGTACATGACCCAGTTGAGCAGCGACGGCAACTTGCGCACCTGGGTGATCTGGCGCATCACCGCGCCGCCGCCCGGGCCGGACGCGCGAGCCGAGGGGATGACGTACGCCGCCAGCATGAAGCCGGCACCTACCCAGATGACGCCTGCCATGACGTGCACGAACCGAAGCAAGACCTGCACCAACCGAGGGTCCATCGGGGCCTCCAGGGGGACGTCGAGGATGGCGAGGAACTCGCCGCGGCGAATCCTACACCCCCTGGGGGTGGGTGCGTCAACGGTCGCTGGGCAGCCTGATGGTCACGGCAAACGGGATCACGTGGACGCGGTTGTTGGCGTTGGCGATGCTCACCACCGTGTCGCCCAGGCAATCGACGTCTACCGGCCCGACGTACGGCGTCGCCTGCAGCGGGCAACCATCGTCGAACAACCCTACGCGGTTCACCGTGACGACGGTCCCGTCCGCCGCCGCTCGCGCGGGGCGCGCGTCGGACACCTGCGGGAAGGCGTTGCCGGAGAAGGTGTTCCCGCCCGGGTCGGCGCCGGTGCCCATGTCGATGACGCCCGCGTCGCCGACGAACAGCACGCCGTGGGAGAAGTTGTCCGTCACCGCTGTGTCGCGCATGGTGAACGCAGAACCCATCGGCGGGGTCCACAGGATCCCCTCGGAGTCGCTGTCGCGCACGACCGCGCCGTCGAAGGCGAGGCGCATGGCGCCCGCCTGGAACGCGTCGGCCATCACGCCGATGAAGTTCCGGTAGACGTCGGTACCTGCCCCGACGGTCACCTGGGCGTTGCCTTGCAGGAACACACCGGCGTGCGCGTTGTCGTGCACCAGCGTGCCGGTGATCGCGACGGTGGCGTCGTCGCGCGCGTAGACGCCGGCGTGGTCCGCCCCGGGGATCATGGTCCCGTTGCTCTGCACTTCGCTATCGACGATCGCCACGGCGGCGGCATCGGCGACCGTCACGCCCGGCGCGTTCTCGTAGACCTGCGTGTTCCGCAGCGTGAGGTCGGCGGTGCCGTAGGCGCCGGCGCCCGAGGAGCCGTTCTGGAACAGGGCGCTGTCGCGCACCGTCACGTTCGCGTCGCCGAACACCAGCAGGCCCTCGTTCGCGTTGCCGTGGATCTCGACGGCGTCGAGCAAGGCGACGGTGCTCGGTCCGGCCAGCACGGCGCGCTGGAACGACTGGATGCGAACGCCCACCACCTCGGCCTCACCCTCGAAGACCAGGGCGGCGGCGGTCGTCATGCCTCCCGGTCCGACCAGACGCGCAAGGTTGCCGTCGCTGGTGATGCGCACGCCGTCCGGCACGTTGGGCGTCGCGACCGGCGGGAACCCGGTCTGGGTGGGCCATACCTCGCCGCTGGCCGCGTCGTAGGTGCCGGCTGCCAGGTGGATGGTGTGCCCGGCCTCGACCCGCGAGAGCGCATGGGTGAGGGTCTTGTAGGGCGCCGCGACGGTGCCGGGGTTGGTGTCGTTGCCGGTGACGGGGTGGACGTAGAAGTCCACCACCACGCCGGGGGTGGTGCATCCGGCCAGGGCCACGAGCAGCAGGCCGGCAGCGACCATGGTCAGGAACGGCCGCCGGTACGTGCGCGGGTACGAGGCAAGGGCCTTCGTCGGTCGGGTTCGCATGCGGAGCTCCCATCTCGCATGGTGCGATGGAATGGTGCGATCCAGTAGGAAGTTGCTCCGGATGATAGGACGTTCGGGCATCGAGGGATACGGAGCCGTCACGCCGGGGCCCCCTGGGTGGGCCGAAGGTGCACCATGGGGGCGGAAGGAGTCGTCCATGACCAACCCTCCGCGCCCCACGATCCACCGCCGAGCCGTGCAGGCGTCCGCCGCACGTGCGGCCACGCGCAGGCTCCGCACCCTCGCGGCCTCCGGCGCCGCCCTGGCCTTCCTGCTCGCGGCCTGCACCGCCACGCAGGCCACCGGCACGTCCCAGCCGGACACCCCCGGCTTCTGGCTCGGGTTGTGGCATGGGTTCATCGCGCCGATCACCTTCCTGGTGAGCCTGTTCTCCGACACGGTGCGCCTCTACGCCGTCCCGAACGTGGGCCGCTGGTACGACTTCGGCTTCATGCTGGGGATCGGCGGGTTCTCGGGCGGGATCTTCGCCGGGTCGCGGCGGCGGCGGAGGTGAAGCGGGCGGCGTCGAGCGGACGCGGGAGCAGCGACGCGGATGGGATGGGCTCCGAGGTCACGGCGCGCTTCGACCCCGTGCGAGCCTCCGACGCCCTCGACGCCGCCCTCCGCGCCGTCGCCGTGCCCGGCCGCGCGGCGCAGGAGAAGGCGTACCTGAAGAGCGCCCTGGTGCATTACGGCGCCTCGGTGCCGGCGCTGCGCAAGGCCACGCTCGCCTTCCTGCAGGAGCTTCCCGGTTCGGATCACGACGCCGTGGTGGCGCTGGCCGAGGAGCTCTGGAGCCGCGGGGTGCACGAGCTGCGCGCCGCGGCGGTGGAGATCCTCGAGCAACGCGTGGCGCTGCTGAGCCCGACCGACCTCCCGATGCTGGAACGGTTCCTGCGCGAGGCGCGCACCTGGGCGCTGGTCGACGAGATCGCCCCGTCGGTGGTAGGCCCGCTGATGGAGCGCTTCCCCGAGGTCGAAGACGCCGTCGTCCGCTGGGCGGCCGACGACGACTTCTGGCTGCGGCGCGCGGCGTTGCTCACCTACCTCTTCCCGATGCGGCGGGGCGAGCCGGTGTTCGAGCGCTTCGCCCGCCTGGCCGACCCGATGCTCGAGGAACGCGAGTTCTTCGTACGCAAGGCCATCGGCTGGGTCCTGCGCGATCGCGGCAAGCGCGCCCCGGACGAGGTGTTCGCCTGGCTCGAGCCCCGCAAGGGGCGCGCGTCGGGCCTGACGCTGCGCGAGGCGAGCCGGTACCTCTCGGAGGAGCAGCGGACGGCTCTGCTGGCGGTTCGGAGCGCGCCCGTCCGCCGTCGTTAGGTCGTTGCGCCAGCACGGGGGAACCACGCGAGGTCCTGCCACCCTCTCCGCAGGGGCAGACGTGTTCTGCGCCAAGAGGTGGGTGCGGACTGCCCCGCGCGGAGGGTGAGCCCGACGACGGCGAAGCACGCTACCGGGTGGACGAGCAGTGGGCCGGTGTGACCATTCGCAACGACGCCGGGTCGCGTAGGGGCCGGCACCCGCTTGGGGGTCGTCCACACGGATCCTACACGCCCCGCGCTTCGGCTCCACACGCGCGTGGATCATCGTCGATGCAGGACGGAGCATGCAGCCTGAGAACCTCCGCAGGCCGCGGCCCGCTTCGGGCCGACTCGCATCCCGGACGGTGACCGACCCATGCCCGACGCCTCGCGCGCACGCACGACCGACCCGACCCACGAGGTCCCCCCTCACCTCGGCCCAGACCTCGCTCGCGTCGCTGCTCGCTTCGCGCCGATCGGCTTGGGCGAGTTGGCCGACGCCACGCTCATGACCCGCACCGACGTGAAGTTCGTGTTCCCGGCGCGGCTGCTTCCGGGCCTATTGGCCGACCTTGCCGACGACTACCGCGTCCTCGAGGTGGACGGCGTGCGCTTGAGCTGGTACCGGACGCTCTACTTCGACACCCCCGACTTCGCCCTCTACCGGGCCCACCATCAGGGGCGGGGAGAGCGCTACAAGGTCCGCGAACGGCGCTACCAGACCACCGACTGCATCTTCCTGGAGGTGAAGCGGCGCACCAACAAGCGCACCACGGTGAAGCGGCGCGTCGAAGCCGCCTGCTGGCTCGAGCGCGTGGGGCCGGACGCGGTCGCGGCTGCGAGCGGCGGTCTGGTGCCCACCACGCCCGAGTTGGAGGCCACGCTGTGGAACACCTACCTCCGCGTGACGCTGGTGAACCGCACGCTCCCGGAGCGCGTGACGCTCGACACCGAACTCGCGTTCGAGCGCCCACCCGGGCACGTCGGGCGTGTCGTGCGGTTGCCGGGCGTGGCGATCGCGGAAGTGAAGCAATCCGGCAACCTCCACGCGTCCCCGTTCCTGCGAAGGATGCGAGACGCTCGGCTGCGATCCGGCGGGTTCAGCAAGTACTGCATCGGCCTGGCGATGAGCACCGACGAGGTGAAGCAGGCGGCGTTCGTACCCGAGCTCAAGACCGTGCGGGCCCTCACCGGGCGAGGCGCGCATGAGCGCTGACCTGACCAACCTCGTCGCCGGCGCCGGGCTGAACCTGGCGGTGGCTTTGATCATCGTGCGCGGCATCTACTACCGCGTCACGCCCGAGCGCAACTACGTC
>CAZACZ010000078.1:8632-12744 GCA_964483695.1 uncultured bacterium
ATGACGTACCTGTTCGTCGTGATCGCGTTGCCGGTGATGAACGCGATGGTGACGTCGGGCGCCGAACTTCCAACGCTCCTGGTCGGGAACGCTCTGGTGATCGCGGTGCTGTTCGTGCTCGAGCAGCGTTGGGGCTTCCACTACGAGGAGCGGCGGCGCGTGAGCTACGAACGGCTGCCGTTGATCGCGCCGGCACGCCGTGAGGAGCTGCTGGCCGACCTACGGGAGCGCACCGGTCTTCCGGTGACGCGCGTGGAGGTGGTGCGCATCGACTTGGTACGCGACACGGCCGAACTCAACGTGTACTTCCCCGAGGCGCGCACGCCCCACGGGAGCGCCGCGCGCCACGGGCGGGAACGACGGGCGGCGCGCTGGAGCGGGGCGACGCGAGGGAAGGCGGAGCGATCATGATGGGCAGGTACGAGAACGAGCAAGGTAGATACCGCTGGACGGCCGCCGTGACGACCGGCCTGGCGCTGCTGCTGTGCGCCGGGTTGGCTACCGTGGCGTTCGCCCAGGACGTCGAGCGCCCCGCAGGCTGGACCGAGGCCAGCCACTCGAACAAGGTGGAGCCGAACTACCAGGAGGTCTTCCCGGACGGCGAAGTCAACGAGATCACCATCACCATCGCGGCGGAGGACTGGGCGGCGATGCAAGCGAACATGGTCGAACTGGCGGGCGAGCCGGGCACGCGCGGGATGCCGGGGGACCGCGGCGGCGTCGGCGGCGAGGCGTTGGCCGACGCGCGTCAGGCGGCGCAGGAGATGCCTTCGAACGCGCGCGGCTTCGACCCCGCCGCGGGGGGCTTCCCTGGCGGGTTCCCGGGCGGCGCACCGCCCAACGGGGCCCGACCGGCCGGAGGCGCGCCCGGCGCTCTGGGTGCCGGCGGCGCCCCGGGTGGTGCCGGCGCCCCGGGTGGTGCCGGCGCCCCGGATGGTCCCGGCGCCATGGGCGCCCGGGGGCTCGACATGATCTCCGAGAACCCGATGTGGGTACCGGCCACCATCACCTACGAGGGGCAGACGTGGACCTACGTCGGCGTGCGCTACAAGGGCAACTCGACGCTGCTCTCGGCGTGGAACGCCGGCAGCCTGAAGCTGCCCTTCAAGTTCGACTTCGACGAGTTCGAGGACGACTACCCGCAGATCAAGAACCAGCGCTTCTTCGGCTTCAAGCAGCTGTCGCTCTCCAACGCCATCGCGGACGACAGCTTCATGCACGACGCCATCGCCTACGACCTGCTCGAGGCCGCCGGCCTGGTGGCGGCGCAGTCGGCCTACTACCACGTGACGCTCGACTACGGTGAGGGGCCGGTGGACCTCGGCCTCTACGTGGTGATGGAAGTGATCGACGACACCGTCATCCCCACCTACTTCGGCGGCGACGACGGCAACATCTACGAAGGCGACGGCGTGGCGGCGAGCTTCGCCGAAGGGACCTTCGACGCGATCGAGGCCAGCTTCGAGAAGGAGAACAACGAGGACGAGGCCGACTGGAGCGACGTCGAAGCGCTCTACCAGGCGCTCCACGACGACCTGCGTACCAGCGACCCGGCGGCGTGGCGCGCCGAGCTGGAGGCGGTGTTCGACGTCGACGGCTTCCTGCGGTGGTTGGCGCTCGGCGGCATGCTGCAGAACTGGGACGCGTACGGCCAGATGGCGCACAACTACTACCTCTACGACGACCCCGCCAGCGGCCAGCTCACCTGGATCGCGTGGGACCACGACCACGTCCTCGAAGGTGGGCGCGGCGGGGGCCCGGGCGGCGGGGGCGGAGCCGTCCCTGGCGGCGCCGGCAGCCCTGGCGGCGGGACGTCGGTGGACCGCTCCGGCGTGAGCGCGAGCTGGCCGCTCATCCGCTACCTGCTCGACGACCCGACGTACCATGCGGCGTACGTGGAGCACGTGGCCGACCTCGCCGCGAACGTGTTCGACGTGAACTGGATCGAGGCGCGCTACGACCACTTCCAGGCGCTCATCGAGGCGTACGCCGCCGCCGAGGTGGGTGAGGAGACGTTCCAGACCGCCGTCGACGCGCTGCGGCAGAACACCGAGGCCAGCGCGGCAAGCGTCGCGGCGTACCTGGAGGCCGAAGGAAGGTAAGGGCACGCGCGATGGCGCCCGCGCCCGGCCGCGCGGCGACCGTCGAGGTTCGCCGCCGAGGCCGGCGCGGGCGCCGGGCCGGCAACGAGGGGCGCATCATGCAGACCGTACTGGTGGTCGAAGACGACCTCGACATCGCCGAGATGGTCGAGCTCTACCTGCACAACGAGGGGTACCGCACCGAGCGGGCGTCCGACGGCGCGCGCGCCCTGGAACTCTGGCGCGCCGCCCGGCCCGACCTGATCGTGCTCGACATCGGCCTACCGAAGGTCGATGGCCTCGAGGTGCTCCGTCACGTGCGCGAGAGCACCGCCGACGCGCGCGTGCCGGTGATCATGCTGACCGCCCGCGCCGAGGAGATCGACGAGCTGCTGGGCTTGGGCCTCGGCGCCGACGACTACATCACCAAGCCGTTCAGCCCTCGCGCGTTGCTGGCCCGGGTGAAGGCGGTGTTGCGGCGCAGCAGCGTCGTGCCCTCCGAGGACGACCGCCCCATCCACGTCGGCGCGCTGGTGGTCGACGCTTACCGGGTGCAGGTGACGGTGCACGGGGAGCAGGTCGCCCTTACGCCGACCGAGTTCCGGTTGCTGCAACACCTCGCCCGTACCCCTGGCCGCGCCGTGACGCGCGCGGAGTTGGCGGAAGAGGCGATGCCCGAGAGCGACGCGCTCGAGCGCGCGGTGGACGTGCACATGAAGAACGTGCGGCACAAGCTGGCCGAGCACGGTGGAGACGCGCTGATCGAGACCGTGCGCGGCGTCGGGTACCGGCTGCGGGAGGCGTGATGCGACCTGGCCGGAGCGGGGCGTCGTGACACGGGCCCGCGGGGACGGAGCGGCCTGATGCGCCGGCTGGGCGTGCGGCTCGCGTTGGCGATGATCGGCACCATGGTGATGACGTTGGTCATCGTCGGGGCCACCCAGAAGCTGGCGGAGTACCGGGCCTTCTGGTCGTTGCCCGAGGAGGCTCGCAGCCACGTCCCCGCCCCGCGGCCGTGGCTCGACTCGGTGTTCGGCTGGCGGGCCCCCGAGCGCCGCCCACCGCCGGAGGGTGCCGCCATCGCTCCGGACGTCGCGGAGCAAGCGGAAGCGGTGGAAGCGGCGTCCGCGGAGACGATCTCGCCCCCCGCCCTTCCCGTCGTCAGCGACGCGGCGCGTGGCTTCGTCGACTACCGCCGCTACCAGAACGACGCGTTCCTGCTGGGCGTGGGCGCAGCGGCGCTCGGCTCGGTGATCCTCGCGTGGTGGATGGCTCGTCGGATCGCGCGGCCGATCGCGCAGGTGTCGCGCGCGGCGGCGAAGGTGGCGGGCGGTGACTTGGCGGTCCGCGTTCCGGTCACGCCGGCCGTGCGGCGCTCGAGCTTGGAGACGTTGCGCCTGAGCGAAGACTTCAACCGCATGGCGGCGGCGCTCGAGAGCTACGAGGCGGAGCGCAAGGCGATGATCGCCGACATCGCGCACGAACTGCGCACCCCGCTCACCGCCATGACGCTACGCCTGCAGGCGCTGGAAGACGGGTTGGTCCCGTTCGAGCGTCCCGAAGTCGAGCGCTTGCACCGCAGCGCCGCCTTGCTGGCGCGCCTGATCGAGGACCTGCGCACCTTGTCGTTGGCGGACGCCGGTCGGCTCGAGCTTCGGCGGCGCGACACCGACCTCGGGACGCTCGCCGAGGAGGCCCTCGACGACCACGGTCCGCGTGCGAAGGCCGCCGGCGTGACGCTGCAGCTGGAACGCCCACCGCTGGCCGTTCGCGCCGAGGTCGACCCCGACCGCATCACCCAGGTGCTGGCCAACCTGCTCGACAACGCCATCCGCGTCACGCCGGCCGGCGGCGCCGTGCGCGTGGCGCTGGAAGACGCCGGCGCCGAGGCGCGGCTGCGCGTCAGCGACAGCGGCCCCGGCATGAGCACCGACGCCCGGGCGCACGCCTTCGACCGCTTCTACCAGGACCGCGACACGCGCGGTGCGAGCGGTGCCAGCGGCCTCGGTCTGGCGATCGTCAAGGCGTTGG
>CAZACZ010000079.1:0-12733 GCA_964483695.1 uncultured bacterium
CCTAGCCGGCCCGCGACACCGCCACCCGCGGCAGACGCGCCACCACGAACAGGAGCGGCACGCTGAGCGCCGCGCCGAGCAAGCCCATCACGGTGTAGCCGCCCGTGGCCATGACCACCCCGCCGACCAAGGTGGCGGCAGCAGCTGCGCCGCCGACCAGCAGGTCGTTGAACCCCTGCATGCGCCCCTTCTCGAGCGGCGTGAGCGCGTCGGACAACAGCGCAGAGCCCGCCACGTAGCAGAAGTTCCAGCCGAGGCCAAGCAAGAAGAGCGCCACCGCGATGGGGAGCACGTGCGGCGAGAGCGGCGCCGTCAGGCACGAGACCACCAGGATGACGGCGCCGACGCCGAGCATCGGTCGCCTCCCCCAGCGGTCGGTGAGCCACCCGGAGAACACCGAGAAGGCGTACATGCCGAAGGTGTGGCTCGAGAACACCAGCGAGATGCTGGCCAGCGTGTGCGCCTGCTCGTGCATGTGCAGCGACGTCATCTGCATCAAACCCACCATCACCATGTGCGCCGTCACCACGCTGGCGACGGCCGTGCGCACCGCCGGATCGGCCAGGAGTTGCGCCAGCGTCCGGGTGGGCCGCACCGCCGCCAGGCCCTGGTCCTCCAGCTCGATGGCTTCGCCGATCACCTTCGGCTCGGGACGCAACGACACGAACAGCAAGATGGCCGTGAGCAGGAACCCGAGGCCGGTGGCGAGGTACGGCCCAGCGATCTCGTTCCACCCCCACGACGCCACCAGGCGCCCCGTGGGCGCCACCAGCACGGGTCCGAGCACGCTGCCCACCGTGCCGCCGAGCACCACCGTGGCGATGGCGCGGGCGCGCCGCGCGCGCGGGTTCACCTCGGCGGCCACGAAGCGCCCGAGGTTGACCACGGCGTTGCCGGAACCCTGCACGAACAGCGCCACCAGCACCAGCGGGAAGATGCCACTCGCCACCGCGACCAACGACAGGAAGGCGCCGGTGGTGCCCGTCACGAGCCCGCCGACCATGGCGCCGCGCCGTCCCCACACGTCCGACCGGCGGCTCCAGAAGAGCGCGCCAACGGCCACGCCGATCTGGAACACCGCGGCCGGCAGACCCGACAGCGAGGTCCGCCCCGACAACTCGGCGCCGACGATCGACGCCACCGTGGCGGCCGCGATGGTGCCGGCCGACCCGAGGCTCTGGCTCACGAACAACGCGGCGGTGATGCGCCTCGCATGCTTCGCGCGGAGCGCCTTGGCGGCGTCGATGGCGGTAACGGGAGAGGGCGCGGAGGAGGCGGCGTCGCTCACCCCGCCAGCCTACTCCTGCGCGTGCCGACGGACATGCCTTCCGCATCGTCCCTGGGACGCGCGACACCCCCGTGCTAGCGTCGCGCATGGGCTCGTTCCTCTCCGGCATCGCCATCGTGTTCGGGTTCGCCTGGCTCGGGCGCGCCCTGCTCGACGCGCGCACCGTGACCTGGGGCCGCCTCGCGCTCGCCGCCTGGTTCGGCATCGCGATCGGGTACCTGCCCGCCCTGCTGCTGCTCGTGCCCGACTTCACCGACGTCCCCGCCGACGTCTGGCCACGCGTCCGCCTCCTCGCCATCCCGTTCCAGGTGATCGCGACGATGGGCGCCATCGTGGTGCTCGAGCTGCTGTTCGGTTCGAGCGGGAGCAAGGCGCGGACCCTCATGGGCGCGTCGCCCGCCGTCCGCCGTCTCGGCCCCCGCAGCCTCCTCCGGGCGCTACAGGTGTCGCGCATCGTGGCGCGTCACGGCGTGGCGCCGCTGCTGGGCATCGGCCGCGGCGGTACCTCCACGCGCGACCCTGTCGAGTTGGCGCGCCGCGCACGCATGGCCATCGAGGAGGCAGGCGGCATCTTCCCGAAGCTGGGGCAGTTGCTCGCGACGAGGCCCGACCTACTGCCATCTGCGGCCATGCAGGAGCTCGGCCGGCTGCATGCGGCGGTGGCACCGCTCCCGCGCGACGAGGTCGAGCGCCAGATCGCGCTCCAGCTCGGGCGGCCCATCGCCGAGGTGTTCGCCGACGTCGACTGGCACCCGCTGGGATCTGCGTCGATCGCGCAGGCACACGCCGCCACCACTCGCGACGGGACGCAGGTGGTCGTGAAGGTGCGCCGCCCGGGGCTCGAGCGGGTGGTCGCCCGCGACCTCGCCATCCTGGGGTGGCTGGCGCGCACCGCCGCGCGGCGCACGCGCTGGGGCGCCACGTTCCAGGTGGCGGAGCTGGCCGAGGAGTTCGCCGACGCGATGGCCATCGAGCTCGACTTCCGCATCGAGGCAGAACGCATCGACGAGGTGGCGGAGACCGTCTCAGGCGAGCCTCTGGTCCGCGTCCCGAAGGTCCTCCACGGGCTAACGTCCAGCGGCATGGTGGTCATGGAGCGCATCGCGGGCGCGTCGCTCGCTTCCGGGCATTCGTTGCCGGCGGACCGCGCTCGCGCCCTGGCGGACGCCCTCTGCCACGCGCAGCTGCGCGCCATGCTGACCGGAGAGCGCTTCCACGGCGACCCGCACCCCGGCAACGTCTTGCTCCTGAGCGACGGCACCCTCGGCCTGATCGACATGGGCATCAGCAGCCGCCTCGACACGTTCGAGCGCGAAGCGGTGCTGCAGATGCTGGTGGCGTTGCATCACCAGCAGCCCGGGTTGTTGGTGGAGGGGCTGGCGTCGCTCGGAGCGCTCGATCCGGCGGTGCACGACCCCGATCGCGTCGAGCGCGCCGCGGCGCGCTACATGGCAAGCTACGTAGGCCCGAACCTACCGCCGGCGCTGGCCATGACCGACCTCCTGCGCCTCGTCACCGACCTTGGCCTGCACCTGCCGCGCACCACCACCACCATGTTCCGTGCCTTGGCCACCCTCGCTGGAACGCTCGAGCAGCTCTCTCCCGGGTACCCCATCGTGGAGGCGTTCGCGGAGGTCGGCGGCGAGACGTTCGAGCGCCGCCTGATGCCCGACTCGGCACTGGCGTACGTGAAACGCGAGTGGTCGGAGCTGGCTCCGTTACTGGAGCGCTTCCCGCGCCACGTGGACCGCCTGGCCACCATGCTGACGCACGGTCGCATCACCACGCGGACCCGCCTGTTCGCCGACGAGAGCGACCGGCGCTTCCTCGAGCGGGTGACGAACCGCGGTCTGCTGGCGGCGTTGAGCATCGGCACCGGGGTCGTGGGCACGATGCTGCTCGACGTGCGCAGCGACACGGTGTTCCCGGCCTCGGGCATCGGGGTGTACGAAGTGTTCGGGTGGCTCGGTCTGGTCGTCGCGGTGTCGTTGTTGTTCCGGGTGGTCCTCGCCGTGCTGCGCAGCGACGCGAACTGACGCGCGCCGCTCAACCGTCGCCCACGTCCTCCCCGAAGAACCGGCGGCGCGCTGCCTCGTCGCTGGGCGCATCCGGACCCGCCCCGACGACGTCCGGCGCCCGGCTCGCGTCCTCGCGCAGTAGTGGCAGGACCCGCGCCCGCAGCGCGTCGGCTTCGGCGCCGGGAGTGCGGAAGACGGCCGTGCTCCAGGCCGTGACGCGGTGCAGCGCCGCGTAGCTGCGGTCGTGCTCGGCGGCGTAGCGCTGCGCCGCTCGCTCCCAGTCGGCGTCGGCGCGCAGGGCATCTGCCAACGTGCGCACGTCGCGCAGCGTCATGGCGGTCCCGCAGCCCCAGCTGGGGTCGTTGGCCGCGGCCGCGTCGCCCACCAGCACCACGCCGCCGCCGTACGGCCGCTCGACCCAGGTGTCGGCGCCTTGGTACGCCGCCAGCGGCCCGACGAGGCGCGCGTCGTCGAACCACGATGCGGGAGCGCCGGCCTCGACGACCACCCGCAAGAACGCCGGCAGTGCACCGGCTCCGCTCAGGTGCCGCTCTTCGCCCGCCTGCGCGTAGCCGGCGTAGACGCGGAAGCGGCCGCTCCCCACCGCCGCGATCATGCCAAGGAGGCCGGCGCTCGGATGCAGGAACACGTGCACGGCGTCGTCCGGAGCGCGCACCCCGGGTAGCGCCACGCCCTCGAGCAAGGCGCCTGCCAGCACCAACCGTTCGGCGTCCCGGCGCGCGCCGAACCCGGCCCAACTGCGCACCATCGAACTGCGCCCGTCCGCGCCCACCACCAACCGGGCGGACGCCGTGCGCTCGCCCGCGGAGGTGAGGAACCGGACCCTAGGGTAGCGGCCGCCTTCGACCGCCCCGTTCGATCGGGCCGCCCCGGAACCGCGCCCGACCGACGAAGGTCCTTGCTGGTGCGCCTCGAAGGAGCGCGTCGTAGCTGTACGTTCCACACCGATGACGCTGGCGCCGCGCTCGACGACCGCACCGGCCTGCTCGGCGGCCAGCAGCAGCAGCGTCTGCATGTCGGGATGGAAGAACGTGAGCGCCGGAGCGCGATGCGGCGTCGTCGTCGGGAGGTCACGCGGCGCCGCCGGCGGAGCGCCCCTCACCTGGCTGACCCAGAACCGCGCCTCGCGCGCCACCGACCCCACCAACAGGTCGTGCACCTGCAGCCGGCGCGCCTCGTCCACCCCCCACGGGTAGAGCAGGTCCCCTCGGACGCGGTCGCGGAAGGCACGCTCGCGCTCCAGGACCAGCACCTGTGCCCCGTCCGCCGCCATCGCCCGCGCCAAGGTGGCGCCCGCGAGGCCGCCACCCACGACCACCATGTCGTAGTGGCCCGCCGCCATGGCGGCATGCTACCGCTCGGGCCCGTATCATGCGCTCGTGCCCGAACTCGCCGACCTGTTCCTTCGCAACCGCGCCTGGGCCGCGAACATGGTGGCCGAGGACGCGGGGTACTTCCGTCGCCTGGCCTCGCAGCAGGCGCCGCGGTTCCTGTGGATCGGCTGCGCCGACTCGCGCGTGCCCGCCAACGTCATCACCGGCCTCGACCCGGGCGAGGTGTTCGTCCACCGCAACATCGCCAACGTCGTGCCGCACACCGACCTGAACGCCCTCTCGGTACTCGACTACGCCGTCGGCGTGCTGCAAGTCGAGCACGTCATCGTCTGCGGCCACTACGGCTGCGGCGGCGTCAACGCCGCGCTCGACGGACGCAGCCACGGGCTCATCGACAACTGGCTGCGCCACGTCAAGGACGTCGCAAAGGAACACGCCGACGCGCTCGACGCGCTGCCCGACGACCGCGCCAGGGGCCGCAAGCTGGCCGAACTGAACGCCATCGCCCAGGCGCGCAACGTCTGCCACACCAGCATCGTCCAGGAGGCGTGGGCGCGCGGCCAGAAGCTCACCGTGCGGTCGTGGGTCTACGCCCTGGAAGACGGCCTCCTGCGCGACCTGCGGTTCGTGGTGCGCGGGCCCGAGGACCTGGCTCCGGCGTATCGGTTGTCGCTCGAGCAGGAGGCGGAGGCCGCCTCGTAGACCGCGGCAAGCCGGCGTTCGACTCGGGATACCCGCGGCGGCCGACGCGCCTACGTGCTGCTCGCCGTACCTGCGTGTCGCCCGGGACCTTCGTGAAGTGAGATTTCCCGCCACCATCGACGGTGTCTTCGCCCACCCTTGACCTGCAGCACGAACCGGTTCGAGCCCCTCCTGCGCCGCGCGCAGGTGGACCTCATACGCCACGAACCGACCGGAAGGAGACCGCATGCGTCTCACGAACCTGAAGCGCAGGGCGCGCCTCGTCGTCACGTTGGCGATGGCGGCGACCATGGCCCTGCTCGCCGCATGTAGCGGCGGACCGACTCCCGCCATCGTCCTCGATCTCGATCGCGCCACCGCCGTCGTGATCCGAGGGACCAGCATCGACGTGATCGTCACCCTCACCCGCCTCGGCGGCGCCACCGACCCCATCGACCTCGACGTCGACGGGCTGCCCGCCGGTGTCACCGCATCGTTCGGTCCGGCCACGCTCAGCGGCGCGACGCTGGAGAGCACCCTCACCCTCCAGGTGGCCGCCGGCGCGTCCGACGGCTCGGCGGGCCTGACCGTCACCGGTAGCGGCGGGACCGTGACCGACGACGCGGCGCTCACCCTGACGATCGAGAGCCAGAACGTGAACGGTCGCGTCGAGGGCATCGTCGGGATGCCGCTCGCCGGCATCACCGTCTCGAGCCAGGGTCAGACCGACTTCACCGACGCCAACGGGGAGTTCACGCTGACCGGGTTGTCGTTGCCGTACGACCTGGTGGTGAGCGCCGCCGTGAGTTCCGGCGCCATGCACGTCTTCGAAGGGATGACGCGCGACGATCCGGTGGTGTCGCCGGCGTTCGCGTTCCTGTTGTTCCTGGGCGTGAGCGGCTACGAAGCGACGCTCGACGGCAGCTTGTTCGGCGGTCCGCTCCTCGCCCCCGGCGAGACGGTCGTGGTGTGCGTCGAAGGGCTCTTCGTGCCGGTCCTGGGGTGTGACGCGGCCGCTGCGGGCGATGGCACCTACTCGTTCGACGCCGCCTGGTACACCACCGGTCCGGTGGAGGTTCGGGTGCACGCCCTGCACGTCGAGACGGGCCCGGACGGCACCCCGTCGGACATCCTGGGCTACGACAGCTTCGAGACGACGCTCACCGACGGCGCCATCGAGTCGAACGACCTGGCACTTGCCGCAGTCGGATCCCAGAGCGTCACCGGCACCATCGAGGAAGGCGCCGGGGTGAACGTATCCACCACCGTCGGCTACGTGCGGTTCGGCCCGAACCTGTCGATGCCGTTGTTCCAGTCTTCCAGCATGCTCTCGGACATCGACGCGCTCATGCCCGACGTCCCCGGCACCAGCTACGACTTCCTGGCCGCTGGGACGACGGTCGGCGGCGCCTCGTACGCCTGGACCGCCGACGTGGGAACGGACGCCGGCACCGTGACGGTCCCCGCGGCTCCGCAGCTGGTGGCGCCCGCCGACGCCGCGACCGGCGTGACCGCCGCCACGACCTTCACCGTGTCGGACGCGGGCGCGCCTCAGATGATCTACTGGAGCCCTCAGACCAGCGGCCCGATGGTGTTCCTCACCACGGAGCGCACGAGCGTCACCTTCCCCGATCCCGCGCTGGGCGGCTTCGCCTTCCCGGCCGGCGAGACCTACGCCTGGAGCGTCCTCGGCATCGGCGCCTCCAGCATGGACGACGCCGGCGTGCGGGGGCTGACCGAGTTCTACGAACTCACGTTCGGCGTTACCTTCGGGGGGCCGGGGTTCGCTTCGGATGGCTCGCTAACGACCGAGGACGGCCGGGAGTTCACCTTCGCGCCGTAGGCCCTGGCGCGAAGCGGGTCAGAGCCCCGCGAACGTGTCGCACGCGCTCGGGTCGCCGGTGTCGAAGCCGGTGCGGAACCACTGGGTGCGCTGCGCCGACGAACCGTGCGTGAACGTCTCCTGGTTCAGGATGCGCCCGGACTGGCGCGCCAGCCGGTCGTCGCCGACCGCGGACGCGGCGGTCAGGCCCTCCTCGAGGTCGCCGCGCTCCATGATCCCGCGGGCGTCGGCCGACGCCGCCCACACGCCGGCGTAGCAGTCGGCCTGCAGCTCGAGCGCGACCGACAGCTGGTTCGCCGCGGCCGGTCGCGCCTGCTGCGCGCGCCGCATCTCGTCCATCGTGCCGACGAGGGTCTGTACGTGATGCCCGATCTCGTGCGCGATCACGTACGCCTCGGCGAAGTCGCCGGGGGCGCCGTAGCGCTGCCGGAGGGTGTCGTAGAAGGACAGGTCGAGGTAGACGTCGCCGTCGGTGGGGCAGTAGAACGGCCCCGCCGACGCCGGCGCGACGCCGCACCCGGACTCCACCGCGTCGCGGTAGAGCACCAGTTGGGCGTCCTGGTAGCCGAGGCCGCTGCGCTGGAAGGCGTCGCTCCACACCTGCTGGATGTCGTCGAGCACGAACGACACGAAGCGCACGTGCTCTTCCTCGGCCGCGAGCTCCTGCTGGCTTGGTGGCGCCGTGGTCGTGGTCGTGGTGCCTCCGGTCCCTAGCCCCAGGAGGGCGAAGAGGTCGGTTCCGGTGAGCGCGCTGAGCGCCACCAGAAGCAGCACGCCGCCGATGCCGAGCGGGATGCCTGCGCGTGCCGGGCCAGGACGCGCGCGCCGGTCATCGAGGTTCTGGCTGCGGCCCCGGTCTTCCCACTTCATGCGCTACCTCGTTCCGCGAAGCCGGCGTGCGCCCGCAGGGCGCCTCGAGCTCGACCTGCTTCATCATAGATCCATGCCGCTCGCTATCGATCATCTGCTGTTCGCAGGAGAGGACCTCGAGGAGGTCGTGAACGCCGTCTTCATGGAATCGGGCGTGCGCGCCACGCCCGGGGGCAGGCACCAGGGCCAGGGTACGCGCAACGCCCTGATCGGCCTCGGGCCCGGGCGGTACCTGGAGCTGATGGCCCAGGACCCCGAGGGCGACGACGCCGGCGCAGGCGCCTTCCGCCGCTCCATCGCCTACCTGCGCGCCCCTGCGCTGCACACCTGGTGCGCCCGCACCGACGACGTCGAAGCCCTGGCCGAACGCGCAAGGGCCGCCGGCGTGCGCCTGGTGCGCACCGAAGGCGGCCGCGTCCGGCCCGACGGAACGCACCTGCGCTGGACCCTGGTGGGCGCGACCGACCACCCCTACGGCGGTCTGATGCCCTTCTTCATCGACTGGCGAGACTCCGCGCACCCGTCGTCCGGCCTCGGGACCGACGTGCGGCTGACCCGCCTGACGCTGTCGCACCCCGACGCGCGTGGGCTCGAACGCCTGCTCGACGCGCTCGGCGGCCCGGTGCCCGACGTCGCGTTCGAGACGGCGGTACCGCCGCGGATCTGCGCCGCGTTCGAGGGTCCCGATGGCACGTTCTCGTTGGCGGGCGTGGGCGGCGCGATGCGCTTCGCCTGAGCGCGGCCCGCGCGGCACGGGCCCGCGTGGGACGCGCGACACTGGCCCCGTCACCATGGGAGCGGTACCATCTTCCGGTGACCGTCGCATCCCACCCTTCGAACCACGACGAGCGGTTCCTGCCGCTGCGCGGCACCCTGAACACGCGCGATCTCGGCGGCCTCGACGTCGTGGGTGGTGGGCGCACGCGCTTCGGGGTGCTGCTGCGCTCGGACGTGCCGATGGAGCTCACCGAGGACGACCTGCGGCTGCTGCACGGTCTGCCGCTGACCACCGTCATCGACCTGCGCCAGGCGTACGAGCTCGAGCGCGACCCAAGCCGCTTGTCGGCCATCCCCCGGCTTCACGTGCACAACGTCGAGGTCTGGGGCCACATCGAAGGCACCGGCGACGAGCCGGCCGACCGTTACGACATCACCGCGTTCTACATCGCCGCGCTCGACCACGCCGGACCCGGTTTCGCACGCGCCGTGCGCATCTTGGCCGACGCCGAGGGCGCGGCGCTGTTCCACTGCACCGCCGGCAAGGACCGCACCGGTCTGCTGGCGGCGCTGGTGCTCGAGAGCGTCGGCGTGGCCCGCGACACCGTCATCGCCGACTTCGCGCTGACGCACGACCGCATCGGCCCGCTGCGCGAACGGCTGCTCCTCGACGCCGAGCAGCGCGGCATCCCGCGCAGCGATTTCGTCCGCCTGCTGGGCGCCACGCCCGACCTGATCGGCCCGGCGCTGCGCCACCTCGACGCGCGCTACGGCGGCGCCGAGGCCTACTTGCGACGGGCGGGCGTCGACGACGCGACGCTCGAGCGCCTGCGCGCCAAGCTGGTCGGCTGACGCTCGCCAACGGTCAGTCCAGCGCCACTACCCGGCCCATCCGCCGCGTCGAGATCCACAGCACCGGCACCAGCGCGACGCAGATCGCCGCCGCCACCAGGACCTTGCCGGCGACGTCGGCGAACGGCGTGCCCAGCACGCTGATGCGGAACACCGGGTCGAGGAACCAGTAGGTCGGGAAGAGCTTGGCGATCCACTGCGGCCAGTTCGGGAAGAGGTAGAAGACCACCGGCGCCATGATCACCAGGTTCAAGCTCTTGAACAGCGTGTAGAGCGTCTTCGCTTCGGGCGACACGGTGCCGTACAGCAGGCCGATCTCGACCGACATCACCGCCCCCACCAGGAGCGCCACGAGCAGCGGGCCGCTGGCGCCGCCCAAGGCGCCGTTCAACGCCAGCGTCACCAACGACATGGCGAGCGCCAGCACCAGGCCCAGCGCTCCTTTGGCCAGCACCACCTCCGACAACCGCATCGGGGTAGCCAGCAGCGCGTCGATGGTGTCGTGCTCGCGCTCCTCCACCAGGCTGAAGGAGGTCACGAACACCCCGGCGACGATCAACGTCATGAGCACCAGCAGGGGCACCATGCGGTCGGCCATGGGCAGCGCGTCGCCGCCCAAGCGCACCACCTCGATCTCCACCGGCGGCGCGCGCCCCTCCACCTGCCGCACGAGGTCGATGGCCGTGACCGCCAGCACCAGGCGGTTCGAGGCCAGGCTCTCGCCGCTCACGTAGAACTCGAGCAGCGGACGCTCGCCCGCCCGCACGGCAGCGTCGAACCCTTCGGCCAGCACCAGGCCGCCGTCGAGGTCGTGCGCCTCGACCTGCCGCTTCAACTCCGCTTCGTCGGACAGCAGGCGCACGTCGAGGCCGTCGCGCTCGAGGAGCGCCGCCGTGACCTCGGACGCGCCCCGGTCCACCACCCCAACGCGCGGCACCGGCTGGAACAGGCTGCCGAAGATCCCCTGCAGCAAGAGCGTCATCGCCACCGGCAGCGCGACCGCCCAGAGGAAGATGGGCGACCGCGGCCCGAGCCGCAGGTCCTTGCGAAGCAGCGCCCACGTGCGTGCGAGGCTCATAGCGACCGCACCTTCCTGGCCAGCGCCCACCAGCCTGCGACGGCCAACACCACTACCCACGCTCCGGCGGCGGCGAACTCGGCCGCCAGGTCGCCGAAGCCGAGGCCGTACGTCGACGCCCCCACGATCGCCTGCACCACCCCGTAGCTCGGCATCGCCTGGATCCACGCGGAAGCCGTTCCCGGGAACATCAGCGCGAACCCCGGGATCATCATCGGCACCAGGAACGCCATGCCGTAGAACAACGTGCCCAGGAAGCCGTGGCCCGCGGCGCCGGACAGCATCGCCACCGCGGCGGCCATCGTCGCGCCCAGCAACGCCGCGGCGAGGAGTACCCACGCGCCCTGGCCGAACGCGCGCATGGCGAGCATGACCAGGACCGCTTGGCCGAACGCCAGCCCGGTCCCCAACATCCCCTTCGCCAGCAGCACGTCGGCGGGCCGCGCCGGCGTGACCAGCAACGCGGTGATGGTGCGCGACTGGACCTCGCTGGCGATGAGCGACGCCAGCGCCAGGCTTTCCACCAACAGCACGAAGAACGCCAGCATCGGCCGCATGCGGTCGCGCAGCGGCACTTGCGCGCCGGCACGGTCGACGCCGAGGACGATCCGTTCGGCTTCCGGCTCGGCGACCGGGAGCGCGTCGCCTGCGGCGGCGAACGCCATCTCCCGCACGGCGCTGGTCATGGCGCCTTGGACCTCGGGGGGTACGGCCGCGTCGAGGTAGACGCGCACCGTCGAGGGCTCGCCGGCCGCGGCGCGCTGCAGGAAGTCTTCGGGGAACGCCAAACCGATGGTCGCGGCGTAGTCCGCGCCGTCGATCGTCACCTTGCGCTCGCCGGCCACCGCCTGGGCCACGTCGTCCTCGTGACCAAGGACGGCCACGCGCATCCCTTCCGAAGCGCCGCCCTCTGCCATCGCAAGCGCCTGCGCCAGCGCCGGGGGCGAGACCGCTACGGTGATCGTCTCGTCCACCGTGGCGGGCATCAGCCAGTACAGCCCGACGAACATCACCAGCGCCACCGGGGTGAGGATCATCCACAACCGGTCGCGCGAGAACTCCAGCAGGTCCTTGCTCACGATCGCGGCCACGATCGCCAGGCGACCACCATCGGCTCCGGGAGCCGCGTCACCGCGCCGAGAACGCACCACCACGCCAGCGCCGTCCCGCGCGTTCATCCCTGCAACTCCCGCCCGGTGACCTGCAGGAACACCTGCTCGAGCGTCGCTTCCTCGGTGTGGATCGTCAGCACGTCCTCGGAAGCCACCGCCGCCTTGATGCGCTCGCCGGCGTCAGGGTCGGTGAGCGCGATCTCGATCTCGCGCACGCCGCCGTCCTCGCGCACGCGCATCCGCACCGAGCGCTTGCCGTGCTCCAACTTGAGGTTCTCCGGCGTGTCCAGCGCGTGGATGACGCCCTTGTCGACGAACGCCACCCGGTTCGAGAGCTCGTCGGCCTCCCACATGTCGTGCGTCGTGAGCAGCACCGCCACGCCGGCGTCCGCCTGCCTCCGGACGAGGTCGCGGATGGTCTGGGACGAGGCGGGGTCGAGACCGTCGGTGGGCTCGTCGAGGAACAGCACCTCGGGAGCGTTCACCAACGCCCGCGCCATCATCAGGCGCTGGCGCATGCCCTTGGAGTAGGTGGACACGCGGTCGTTCGCGCGGGAGGCCAGCCCCACCTGCTCCAACAGCGCCATGGCGTCGACGCGGCGAAGGCCGAACAGACGCGCGAAGAAGCGTAGGTTCTCGACCGCCGAGAGATCCTGGTAGAGGTTCTTCTCCTCGAAGCTCACGCCGATGCGCGCACGGAAGGCGCCGCCGTCACGGGTGACGTCGGAGCCGAGCACCCGCACGCTGCCCGACGACGGCTTGAGCTGACCGGTGAGGATCTTGATGGTGGTCGACTTCCCGGCGCCGTTCGGGCCGAGGAACCCCAGCACCTCGCCGGGGGCCACCTCGAAGCTGATGCCTCGCACCGCCTCGACCTTGCCGTACGCGTAGCGGATGTCGTTCACGACGATGGCCGGTT
>CAZACZ010000080.1:0-10780 GCA_964483695.1 uncultured bacterium
CCCACGGCCGGCTGGCGTAGCGCCGATGGATCTCGCCGAACCCCGCCACCGTGCCGGGCGTCATGATCGAGGTGTAGTCGCGTAGGTTGCGGTGATCGTCGAACAGCGGGAAGCGCCACAGGTCGGTGAAGCCGCGCACGTCGTCGACCCACATGTCGGGCCGCATCTTGGCGCCGATGCGTGGCCAGAATCCGATGTGCTCGAAGGTACCGGTCGACGCCTGGTAGAGCGTCGCCGATCCCCATCCGCCCAGCCCGCACATGAACGGGTCGACGACCATCTGCATGAACCCCGCCGCGACGGCGGCATCGAACGCGGTGCCGCCGGACTCCAAGACCTCGACCCCGAGTTCGGCGGCGGCGGGTTGCGGTGCAACGACGATCCCTCTCACGGCTGACGCACCTCCATGGGACATCCGATCCGCGGGCGGGGCGGGATCCCCGCGGCGCGCGGTCGGGCTGGGCTGTGACGGCTCATCGTGTGACCCCGGCGGACCGGAGGAGCGCGAGGTCGGCCTCGCTCATGTCGGCGAGGTCCTGCAGGACCGCTCGGGTGTCGGCGCCGAGTGCCGGCCCGGCAGCAGGCAGCGGCGCGGGCGCCGACGGGCGCACCGGACCGGCCACCTGACCGACCGCGCCGAACTGCTCGTGGACGGTCTCGAACACCAGGTTCGCGGCCCGCACCTGCCGGTCGGCCAACGCTTGTGGCAGGTCGTTCACCGCCGCCACCGGCACGGCGCCCTCCAAGCAGGCGAGCCAGTCGGCCGTGGTGCGCTGCCGGAGGGCGTCCTGCAGCAGCGCCACCAGCTCGGCCTTGTGCTCGAGGCGGCTGGGCATGGTCGCGAACCGCGGGTCGTCGGCCAGGCCCGGCGGCTCGAGCCGGTGCGCCAGCTCGCGGAAGAACGCGTCGGTCTGGCACATGACCATGAGCCAGCCGTCGGCGGTCTCGAACAGCTGGGACGGCACGATCGACGGATGCGCGCCGTACGGCAAGCGCTGCGGCACGTACCCGCGGGTCAGCGACCAGGTGGCGAGGTAGTTGGTGAAGCTCAGGGCGGTCCCGAGCATGCTCGTGTCGAGGTCGCCGCCTTCGCCGGTAGCGCGGGCGCGGTGGACGCCGGCGAGGATGGCCACGGCGGCGGCGAGCCCGGCGGCGAAATCGACCACGCTGATCCCGGCGCGGGCGGGCGGTCCGCCTGGCTCGCCGCCGAGCGCCACCATGCCCGACATGGCCTGGACGATGTAGTCGTAGGCGGGTTCGTCCGCGCGCGGGCCCTCGCGCCCGAACCCCGTCAGGAACGCGCACACGATGGCGGGGTTGTGGGGCGCCAAGTCGGCGTGCGTGATCTGCAGGCTGGCGGCGGAGGTGCCGCGTGCGTTGGAGAACACCACGTCGGACGCAGCGACCAGGCGCGTGAACGCCTGGCGCCCGAGCGGGTGCTTCAGGTCGAGCACGACGCTGCGCTTGCCGCGGTTCAGGCTCTGGAAGAAGAGGCTGTCGTCGTCCCCGGTGAACGGCGGGACGTGTCGGCCGATGTCGCCGCCACGTGGCGGCTCGATCTTGATGACCTCGGCGCCGAGGTCGGCGAGGACCATGGTGGCGTACGGACCGGCGCCGTACTGCTCGATGGCTAGGATGCGGATCCCGGCGAGCGGCCGCCCGGCGCTGGGGCGCTCCCGGGCATCGGTCGGTGCGTCCATCCCGGCCCCTTTCATCCTCGTCGCATCCGCGGGTCGAGCGCATCACGCAGCCCGTCCCCGATCAAGTTCACCGACAGCACCGTCAGCGCCAGCACCGCGCCTGGGAACACCGTCATCCACGGCGCCGAGCGCATCAGCACCCGCCCCTCCGCCAACATCGCGCCCCAACTCGGCACGTCCGGCGGCGCTCCGGCCCCGAGGAACGACAACGACGCTTCCAGCAACACCGCGGTGGCGAACACGTACGTAGCCTGCACGAGGACGGGCGAGATCGTCCCCGGCAGGATGTGGCGCAGCATGATCGCGCGATCCGGGGCTCCGAGGGCGCTGGCTGCTTCGACGTAGACCTGCTCGCGCACCACGATCACGGCGGAGCGCGCCACACGGGCGCAGCGTGGCAAGTACACCAACGACAAGGCCAGCACGATGTTGGAGACCTTCGGGCCGATGGCGGCCATGATGGCGATCGCCAGGACCACGCCCGGCAGCGCCATCAGTCCGTCCATCACCCGCATCACGACCTCGTCCATCCAGCGGTAGTAGCCGGCGACCAACGACACCAGCGTCCCAAGGCCCGCCGCGACGGCGGCGGTGGCGAGACCGACGGTGAGCGAGAGACGCGCCCCGTACAGCACCCGCGACCACACGTCGCGGCCGAGGTCGTCGGTGCCCATCGGGTGCACGGCCGAAGGCGTCTGCAGCCTTCCCAGGATGTCCAGTCCGTTCGGGTCGTACGGAGCGACGAGCGGCGCCAGCAACGCGGCGAGCACGATGATGAGCAGGATGGCCGTCCCGAACGCCACCGTCGGGCGGCGCAGGACCTTCCACCGCCGCGCGGCTGGCGACCTGGGCAGCGCCACGACGCTCACGCGTACCGCACCCGCGGGTCCAGCGCCAGGTAACTCAGGTCGACAAGCAAGTTGACCACCGCGTAGACCAGGGCCACCGCGATCACCGAGCCTTGCAGGACGGGGTAGTCACGCCGCTGCACCGACTCGATCACCAGCCGACCCGCGCCGGGGATGTTGAACACCGTCTCGGTGACGACGACGCCGCCGGCCAAGGTGGCGATCGACAAGCCGATGACCGTGAGTACCGGCATCATGGCGTTGCGAAGCGCGTGCCGCAGGACCACCCGCCGCCCGGGCAACCCCTTCGAGCGCGCGGTGCGAACGTAGTCTTCGCCCAGCGTGTCGAGCAGGCTCGCGCGCGTCATGCGCGCGATGACGGCAGCTTGGCTGAACCCGAGGGCGATCGCGGGCATCACCAGGTACCGCAGCGTCCTCAGCGGCTCCTCGGCGATCGACACGTACCCCGCGGCCGGCAGCCACTGAAGCGAGACCGCGAACAACAGGATCATCAGGAGCCCGAGCCAGAACGTCGGCAGCGACAGGCCGAGCATGGCGACCACCATCACGACGTAGTCGACCACCGTGCCGTGGCGCACCGCGGCCACCACACCGAGGGCGACGCCCAGCGACACGGCCACGAGGGTGGCCGCCAAGGCCAGCATGGCGGTGGGCTCGATGCGCGCTGCGATGGCCTCCAAGACCGGCACCCGCATGTAGGTGCTGTCGCCGAGGTCACCGCGCAGCACGGCCGCGAACCACGCCACGAACTGGGCGGGGACCGGCTGGTCGAGGTTCAGCCGCTGGCGCATGGCGGCGATCTGTTCGGGCGTGGCGTCCTGGCCAAGCAACGCCGAGGTCACGTCGCCCGGGACCGAGCGGATGATGAAGAACATCACCATGCCCACCACCAGCATGGTGGCGAACACGGAGCCGATTCGGCGAACCAGGTACGTCGTCATGAGGACGCCGGGATGAGCGCGTTCGCGGCGCCGCCTCCGAACTCCGGAAGGCGGCGCCGCGAACGGCCGGGGTCACTCCTTCCAGGTGTTCCAGGCCTGGAACAGGAAGTAGCGGGCCTCGACGTGGACGTTCGACGCGTAGGCGTTCAGCAAGAAGGTGTTGGCCATCTGGATGGCGCCGACGTCTTCGTAGAACGCGGCTTGCGCCTCGCCCCAGATCGCCTGACGCTCGGCCAGGTCGGTGGTGGCCGCCAGGCGCGTGCGGAGTTCCTGGTAGCGCTCGCTTCCCTCGTAGCCGTTGAGGTAGTTCGGGTTGACGTACGGGATCATCTCGGGCTCGGGCGCGATGGTGAAGTTGCCGATGAAGATGTCCCACGCCGTGGGGTCGGAGCGGATGGCGACGGTGGTGGCCCAGTCGCGCACGATGATCTCGCTGTCCACCCCGATCTGGCTGACCTGGTCCACGGCGATGAGCGTGCCACGGTACTGGTAGTCGTAGTCGCGCGACGTGAGCCAGCGGATCGGACGGCCGTCGTAGCCGGATTCGGCGAGCAGGGCCTTGGCGCGCTCTGGGTCGCCCTGGTCGTAGAGTTCGGCGCCGGCGGTGGCGTTGTACATGGCGCCGTACTCCTGCGGCACGATGCTCGAGGAGAGCGCGAAGACGGCGTCGTCGCCGAACGCGCCGAGCACCAGCGGGTAGATGTCGAGGGCCGCCTGCAGCGCCTGGCGGAGCTTCAGGTCCTGCATCGTCTCGGAGCTGTGGTTGATCAGGGCGATGTAGTTGTACCCAGGGCGCATCAGCCACGGGTACATGGCGTCGGACCCTTCGATGAACTCGAGGTCGCTGGCGGCAGCCCGGTAGTTCACGTCGTACTCGCCCGACTCGAGGCCCGCCTGGCGCGTGGCGGCGTCGGGGACGGCGATGAACTGGATCTCGTCGAGCCAAGCGTTCTTCCGTCCGAAGTCGCCCGAGGGTTCCTCGTCGCGCCCGACGTACCCGTCGAAGCGCTCGAGCACGACACGCTGACCCTTCACCCACTCCTTGAGGCGGTACGGCCCGGTGCCGATCGGCGCGTCGATGGGCGCGTCACCGACCTCCTCGATGAGCGACGCCGGGTAGATCACGGCGGCGCCCTCGGTCCAACCCAGCACCGAGGTCAGGATCCCGACCGGCTCGCTCAGCTGGATGCGCACGGTGGCGGCGTCGACGGCCTCGATCGATTCCGCTTTGCCAAGGGTGTTCTTGCCGGCGCCGATGCGGCGCCACCGGTCGAGCGACGCCACCACGTCGTCTGCGTCCAGCACCTGGCCGTCGTGGAACGCGACGCCTTGACGGAGACGGATGGTGTACGTCAGGCCGTCGTCGCTCACTTCCGGCAGGGCCTCGGCCAGCATGGGCCGCACGTTGCCATCGCCGTCACGGGCGTAGAGCATCTCCGCGACGTGCGAGGTGATCTCGAGCACGATCACGGCGGTGCTGGTGTGGGGGTCGAGTGTGGGCGGGTCGCCGGTGATGGCGACACGCAGCGTGCCGCCGCGAACGGGGCTCGACTGGGCGGCCGCCCACCCGAGAAGCAGCAGTCCTGCGAGCAGCACGAAGAGAGCGAGCGGTCCGAATCGGTTCCGAAGCATGGGCTTCTCCTTGCCGGCCGTCGCCTGCGCGAACGGCCCGAGCATCCTCGCGACGACGTCGTCGCACCGTCTGCCGACCTCGACCTCTCCTAAGCTTCGGTGCTCCGATGCGCCGCGCCACCTGGGGGAAGTGGCGGGCGCCGTCGAAGCACCGCAAGGATTGTATACGACGGAATATAAGAACAGCGCGCTCCGCTGTCAAGTCGTGGCGCCGGTGGCCCGGACCTCGTTCACCCTCTCGGAACCAGCACCGCACGTTCCAGGCGGAGCACCTCGACCCCGTCCTGGTTCGTCGCCACGGTGCGCACGCGCACGATGCCGCGCGTGGGATCGGACTTCGACGGTCGCATCGCCAGCACTTCGCTGCTGGCGTACAGCGTGTCGCCGTGGAACACGGGAGCTGGAAGCTCGACCTTGTCGAAGCCCAAGTTGGCGATCGCGGCCTGGCTGACGTCGCGCACCGACATCCCCACGACGATGGCAAGCGTCAAGCACGAGTTCACCAGCGGCTTGCCGAACGGCGTGCCGGCCGCGTAGGCGGCGTCGAAGTGGATCGGGTGGGTGTTCATCGTGACGAGCGTGAACCAGGCGTTGTCCGCCTCCGAGACGGTGCGGCCGGGCCAGTGACGGTAGACTGCGCCGACCTCGAAGTCGTCGTACCGGCGGCCCAACGTGGGGGCAGGGGCGGTTCCTCGGTCTGCGGCCATGGGGCTCCTCTCGGGGTCGAGCGGCGGGCGGTGGCGCACATCGTATAAGATTCGAGCGAGGGGACATGGCACACATCACCAAGAAGGACCTGGCGTACGAGTTCATCAAGCGCCGCATCCTCGAGAAGCGCCTGCTGCCCGGGCAGCGCATCACCGCCAGTCAGGTGGCCGAGGAGATCGGCACCAGCGTGTTGCCGGTGCGCGAGGCGCTGCTCAGCCTGGAAGCGGAACGGCTGGTGACGCTCACGCCGTACGTCGGTGCGGTGGTGGCCTGGGTCTCCCCCGACGAGGTCCGCGAGGTGATCCACCTCCTCGCCGTCCTCGAGGGCTACGCTACCGCCGAGTCGCTACCGGAAGCGCGAAGGCTCGCCCGCATCCTGCCCGGCATCAACCAGAAGCTCCGCGCGGCCATGCAACAGGAGATGTGGTCTTGGTTCATCGAGCTGAACCGCGAGTTCCACTTCACCATCTTCGAGGCATCGGGCAACGCGCAGTTGGTCGAGAACATCCGGATCTTCTGGAGCCAACTGGACACCATGCTGAACGCCACGTCGTTCCACCTGGTGCCGAACCGCACGTCGGAGGATGCCCGCGAACACGACCGCATCATCGACCTGCTGACATCCAAGAGCCCCGACCCCATCGAGCTCGAGATGGTGGCGCGGCGTCACCGCCTGCGGACGGCGAGCTACCTCGGCCAACCCCAGACCGCCCCGGTGCTTCAGGCCCTCGAGTAGGCGGCGTACCCCACCCCCCGTTCCGCCACTACGGCGCCCCCCGCCACCCCAACACCGCCACCACCGGCCGGTGGTCCGACGCTCCCTCCCACTCCCCGACCCACGCTCGCTTCGCCACGAACGCGTCGGAGTGGAACACGTAATCGATGCGGATGAGCCACTGCGGCAGACGCAGGTCGAACGGCGTGGGGCTCTTGGGCCCGCCCGGGAAGGTGCTGCCTAGGCCGAAGCCGGCCTCGCGCCACGCGTCGCCGAGCTCCTGGCGCAGGATGCGGTACGCGGTGCTGCGCTCGGTGGTGTTGAAGTCGCCCACCACCAGCAGCGGCCGGTCGGAACGCGCTGCGTACGCCACGATCGAGCGCGACACCGCCTCGCGTTCCGCGATCGCCCGCGGGATCAGGTCGGGCCAGTCGCGCACGTCGCGGGGCAACGAGGCGTTGTGCAGGTTCACCAGGTCGACGTCGCCTTGCGGCGTGTGGACGATCAGCACCTGGGGGTTGCCGAGCGAGATCGGCACGAACCATCCCGAGCCGGGCGAGACCGGGAAGCGGCTCAGCACCGCCAGCCCGCCCCAGCCACTGCGGTAGGTGAGCGACGTGCTGGGGTACGCCTCGCCAAGGCGCGCGCGCAGCTGCTGGCCCATCTCCTCGCCGACCTCCTGCAGCGCCACCACGTCGGCGTCGGCCGCGAGGATCGACGCCACCACGCCGTCGACGTCGGAGTTGTCGGCGTGCAGGTTGTACGTCATCACGCGGATCGTCGCCGGCGCAGCTACCGCGCCGGCATCCGACGTCCCGCCCGACCACCACCGCAGCGAGGCCGGCGTGAACAGCGGCCCGAACAGCACCAGCGCGATGGCGGTGGGCAGCAGCGCTGCGAGCAGCAGCCCACGACGCCGGAACACCAGCGCCGCCACCAACACGACCACCACCGGCACGAACAGGAAGTGCGCCACGCTGTTGACCACGAACATGTACCAGCGGTCGTCGGCCAGCACCACGTACGCGCCGTACCAGGCCACCGCCGGGACCAGGCTCAGGTACGCCAGGAACGTGAGGAAGCCCCCCGCCGCCGCGGCGACCGGCGAGCGGCGGCGCGCCCGCTCGGGGCCGCCTTCCGGACCGCCCTGCGGATCGTTCCCGTCGCCCGTCGCTGGCACGCACCAAGCGTAGCCCGACGTCATGAGGAACGCGGCGGCGGCGGGACATGCCGGCAAGTGCCCAGGAGGATAATGGTTGTCGAGAGGCGGGTCGCTCCATCCCGACCAAGGTTGAAATCGGAACGATTCCGACTTACAATCCCGACATGACCTCCCCCACCCTCTCCCCCTCCGAGCGCTTGATGGCCGAGTTGCACCACGAGCGCCGAGCGTTGCGCGTCGACGCGGCGCTCACGGCCCTCACCGCCGTCGGCTTGGCCGTCGGCATCGTGGCGGCCATACGCGGAGGCGCGCCGGCCGCGGAAGGCAGCTTCCTCGCCGCGTTCGTCGGGGCCGGTGGGCGGGCCGGCGTGGTGGCCGCCGTCGGGTTCTTCGTCGCCTACCTGGCGGGAGGCTTGCCGGCGTTCTGGAACGCCGCGAAGGCGCTCGTCCTGCGCGGCAAGCTCGACATCGACATGCTGATGGTGCTGGCCGCCGTCGCCGCCGCCCTGGTGGGCGAGGCGCGCGACGGCGCCATCCTGCTGTTCTTGTTCAGCCTGGCCGAGACGCTCGAGGACTACGCCATGGGCAACACCAAACGCGCCGTGGCTGCGCTCATGGAGCTCAAGCCCGACACCGCCACCGTCATCGACGGCGGCGAGTACCGCGTGGTGGGCGTCGACGAGGTGGGCATCGGCAGCCGCATCCTGGTGCGGCCGGGCGAACGGATCCCGCTCGATGGGACGTTGGTGGCGGGCTCCACCGCCGTCGACCAGGCGCCCATCACGGGCGAGTCGGTCCCGGTCGACAAGGCGCTGGGGGACGCCGTCTTCGCCGGCACGGTGAACGGCCACGGCGCCATCGAGGTGGAGGTCACCAAGGACGCGTCGCACTCGACGCTGGCGCGCATGATCGACCTGGTGACGGAGGCGCAGTCGCAGCGCTCCCCCAGCCAGCGCTTCAGCGAGTGGTTCGGGCAGCGCTACACGCGGTTCGTGTTGCTCGGCGCGGCGCTGGCGTTGGGCGCCTTCCTGCTCTTCGGCCTGCCGCGCGACGAGGCGTTCTACCGCGCCGCCACCCTACTGGTGGTGGCCAGCCCATGCGCCATCGTCATCAGCGTGCCCGCCGCGGTGCTGTCGGCGCTGGCGCGGGCAGCGCGCATCGGGGTGCTGTTCAAGGGCGGTGCCGCGCTCGAAGACCTCGGCGCGCTCGACGTGGTGGCGTTCGACAAGACCGGCACCCTCACCGAAGGCAAGATGCACCTCACCGACGTGGTGGCACTGGCCGCCAGCGAGCGCGAGGTGCTGCGCCTGGCCGCCGCCATCGAGAGCACCTCGGAGCACCCGGTGGCGAAGGCCATCGTCGCGGCGGCCGACGGAGACGACGGCGGGTTCCAGGTCAGCGACGTGCAAGCGGTGCCCGGCAAGGGCATCCGAGCCGTGGTGGACGGCGTGGCCCACTGGGCCGGAACGCGCCGCCTGGCCGCAGACCACGGCATCGCCATCGACGCCGACGCCGAAGCGGCGCTGGCGAAACTCGAGGGCGAAGGGCGCACCGCCGTGCTGATCGGCAACCACGACATTTTGGGGGTGGTGGCGGTGGCCGACACGCTGCGCCCGACCGCGGCCGCGACGGTGAGTGCGCTCCGCGCCGGCGGGGTGCAGCAGGTCGTGATGCTCACCGGGGACCACCCGCAGGTGGCGCGCGCCATCGGGTCTCAGCTCGGCATCGCCATCGACGACATCTACTCCGAGTTGCTGCCGGAGCAGAAGCTCGAGATCGTCAACGAGCTCCGCCACCACGGCAAGGTGGCGTTCGTGGGCGACGGCGTGAACGACGCCGCCGCCCTGGCGAGCGCCGACGTGGGCGTGGCGATGGGCGCCGCCGGCACCGACGTGGCGCTCGAGGCCGCCGGCGTGGCGCTGCTGTCGGACGACCTGCGCAAGCTGCCGCAGGCGCATCACCTGGCGCGCCGCGCCAACGCCGTCATCCGCCAGAACCTCACCTTCGCCCTGGGGATCATGGTGGTGATGGTCGTGACCACCATCGCCGGCAAGCTGCCGCTGCCCCTAGGCGTGCTCGGTCACGAGGGCGGCACCATCCTGGTGGTGATGAACGGCCTGCGGTTGCTGGCGCATCAGCCGCGTGACGTGACGGGCGCACCCGCGAAGGTGCCTGCCCCCACGCCCGAGATGGCGTGAGCGATACCGGAACGGACCGCCGGGCGCGCACGGCGCGTACCGGGGGACGGCGCTAGGCGCCACCGCGCGCGCTCCGCAGGAACGACGCCCCGACCGGCGCGCGCCCCGCGAACAAGACCGCAACCCCCGCCAGCAGCGACATCGCCACCAGCCCCATCAGCGACGACGCGTACCCGTGCGTCAGCGTGACGGCCGCGCCCACCGCCACCGGAGCTGCCGCGCGCGCTCCGGCCTGCACCAGCGCCATGCGCGCGTTGATGCGCCCGAAGCTGGCTGGGCCGAAGGTGTCGGCCACCAGGGCGGCGCGGGCCGGGGTGATGGCGCCGAAGCCGAGGCCGTACACCAGCACGAACGCCCACAGCAGCGTGTCGCCGGTGCCGAAGAGCAGCATGCTCACGCCCGCCGCCTGGGTGAGGAACAGGATCGCGGCGATGACGAAGCGCGGCACGACGTCGCCGAGCGGCGTGAAGACGAGGCGCCCGGGAAGCGCCATCAGACCCACCGCGCCACCCACGAGCGCGGCCTGGGCCGGCTCGCGGCCGGCGGCCAGCAGCAACGGCACGATGTGCACCGCCAGCGCCGAGATGACGAAGTTGGACAGGGCGAACGCCACCGTGATCCAGCGGAACGCCGGCGTGGCGAACGCTTCGCGAGGCGTGTGGGAGGGCTCGTCGCCGTGCGCCGTGCGTGGCGCGGCGGCCGCTGGCGTTGGGGCTGCGGATGACGTCGAGGCGGCCACGGGCGTTGACGCGGCAGCTGGCGTCAGCGCCGCCGCCGACGCCCCGTCCGGTTGCAGGCCCAGGTCGGCCGGCCGCCGCCGAAGCACCAGCGCGTGCAGCGGGATGGTGCCGAGCG
>CAZACZ010000080.1:10880-12682 GCA_964483695.1 uncultured bacterium
AGGTCGGCCGGCCGCCGCCGAAGCACCAGCGCGTGCAGCGGGATGGTGCCGAGCGCCAGGATCGCCGCGAGCCAGCGCACCGCCCCGCGCCACCCGTGCGCCTCGAGCAACTGGCCGGCCAACGGGATGAAGATCACCGACGCGAAGCCGGCCACGAACGTCAGCGCCGTGAGCGCCACCCCGCGGCGTCGCCGGAACCACACCGCCAACGCCGCGAACGCCGGGTCGTACAGCACCGCCGCCTGCGCGACGCCGAGGCCGACCCACACCAGGTAGTACGCGGCCAGCGTGTCGACGAACGACCAGGCCAGCACCAGCGCGGCCGCGGCCGTCGAGCCGAGGCTCATCAGCACCCTCGGACCGTGCGCGTCGAGCCACCGCCCGACCGGCAACGACGCCAGACCCGACACCAGCAGCGACACGCTGAGCGCGCCCGTGACGACCGCCAACGACCACCCGAACTCGGCCCGCATCGGCTCCACGAACACCGTGAAGGCGTACGCCAGGATGCCGTAGGAGATCGTCTCGGTGACGGACAAGGCAGCGACGATGCGCCACCCGTAGAACCCGAGGAAGCGCGCGCGCCGCTGCGGCATGCGGTAGGTTACGCCGCTCCCAGCCGCTTCGCCGTCACACCACGTCCGGCAGGTCGATCACGTTCACGCGCTGGTTCGACACCGCCAGGATGAAGCTGTCGTACATCGGCAGCGGCGCCTCCTGGCGGGTGATGGCGCCCGCCTCGAAGGCGTCGAAGAACGCCTGCACCACGGCCGGATCGAACTGCGTGCCGCTGCCGGAACGCACGAGCTCGAGCGCCTCCTCGAGCGCCATCGGGCCGCGGTAGACGCGCTCGCTCGTCACCGCTTCGAACACGTCCACCACCGCTAGCACCCGACCGAACAAGGGGATCGCCTCGCCCGCCAGGCGCCGCGGGTAGCCTTCGCCGTCCCAACGCTCGTGATGCGCATGCACGCCCTCTGCGATGTCGGCGAACGCGTCGGACACGCTCAGCAAGAAGTCGCTGCCGAGGCTGGCATGGCGTTTCATGAGCGCGTACTCGTCGCTGGTCAGGCGGCCCGGCTTCCGCAGGATGGCCTCCGGCACGCCGATCTTGCCGAGGTCGTGCAGCAAGCCCGCCCAGTACAACTGCCGCAGGTGGTGCTCCGAGATGCGCAGCACGCGACCCACCGCCACCGCGTTCTGCGCCACCCGCTCGCAGTGACCGGCGGTGTCGAGGTCGCGCTCCGCCACCAGCCCGGCGAACAGGCGCAGGTTGCGAGCGTAGACCTGACCGAGCGCCGTGCGCATGCGTTCCACGTGCTCCAGGCGCAGCCGCAGCAGCGCGGCGGCGGCGCCCAGCACCACCCCGTTCAGCACGAAGAACCCGGTGCGGAAGAGCCAGCCGCTGAGCGGCTGCGCGATCCCGGCCGCCACGTCGAGCGGCATCCATGGCCCGATCGTCAGTCCCGCCACCATCCCCGCCACCAGGCCACCGACCGGGCCGAAGATCAGGCCGGCCACGCCGATGGGCAGGTACATCCCGTGCAGGTAGGCGTAGCGTGTGCCGCCGCTGACGTAGGTGAGGAGCGCCACCGCTAGTACGGCCAGGAACAGCAGGTACGGGAGGACGCGGCGAACGCGCGGCGTGGGCGACCACATCGCCGCTGCGATCCATCGCACCAGCCTCGATGGCCCACGTGGTGCGGCCGCTGTCGTGTCCGTGGGCATCGCGCACCTCCTCGGACCTCGATTGTCGGCCGGGCGAGCGCTCGTAGCCGTCGAGAACCTCACTCGCGGGCGAC
>CAZACZ010000081.1:0-12278 GCA_964483695.1 uncultured bacterium
GGGCCGCACGTCGGAACGTAGCGCGAGCGCCACCGACCCGGACGGCGCCGCCGCGTTCACCCCCTCGGTCCGGCCCGGTTCCGCCGCGAGGTCGGGCGGCGCCTCGGGCGTCGGCTCGGCGGTAGCCGAGGGCTCGGCCCTCGCTGCCTCCTCGACTGGCGCCACCGGCCGCGGGACGGGCGCCGGTGTCGGCGTCGCGTCGGCCTCGGGTGCTGGCGCCGGTGTCGGCGTCGCCTCGGCCTCGGGTACCGGCGCAGCCCCTTCTTGCGCCGCGTCCGGCGCCCGCTCGGGCGCCTCGACCGCGGCATCGGGGGCCACCTTGCGCCGCAGCCACAGCCCCAGCGCCGCCAGCGCCAGTCCAACTGCCATCACCAGCAGCCACGGCGAGGCGAGGGCGGAACGCGTCCGCATGCGCGGCAAGACGGCGCTGCGGAGGGCGCTTCCCTGGGCGTCGGCGTCCGGAGCCAGCACGTCGACCACCGGCACCGCCTGGTCGGCGCCCGAGAACGCCCACGGCGAAGGTGCTGCGGCCAGCGGTCGCCAGCCTGTCGGGGTGAACGGGTCGTACACGCCGGACATGGCGTAGACCTCGGGGTGCTCGCCGACCGGCCAGGGGATGCGCACCGACACCGTGCTGCCGTCCCGAAGGATGGCGAGGGGCACGCGCCCGAGTTCGCCGAGCGCGGCCTCGGGCTCCGCCGCGGGCTCGGCTCCCGGCTGCGCGGCACCTGCGTTGCCTACCGAAGCCGGCTGGTCGGGGGTGAGGGCGTCTGCGCCCTCGGTCATCTCGGCGTAGCGCACGGCGTAAGCGCCGTCGCCGCTGATCCGAACGGCGAACTGCCAACCACGACCCGGCGGCATGTGCATGTCGGGCCCCGGCAGGGTGACCGTCGCCCCGCCCGGCTCGGTGTCGACGTAGACGTCGACGATCACGCCCGAGAACCCCTCGGGCAGCGACGATGCGTTCTCGAGCGAACCCATGGTGACGCGTAGGGTGGCCCCGGTGTCGTCGCCTTCGATCTCCACCTCCTGGAGGTCGAAGATCGAGGCGTTGGCGTAGATCGGGGCGCTCGGCGCGGTGAGGGTCCCGTCGCCGGCGGCGTCGCCGGTCGGGTCGGTGAGGATCATGGCGGCCACGGCGAGCAGCGTGCCCAGCGTCATGACGGCACCACCGCTCGGGTCGGGACGGCGTCGCGGGCGCGGTCGCCTGGGCGGTGCCGCACGTGGCGCCGCGCGATGTCCACCAGCGCCCGCGCCAGCATGTGCGAATCGTGTTGGGCGTACGCCCCTTCGCTCAGCAGGGGAAGCGCCAGCACCGTCACGCCGGCCCCTGCGAACTTGCTGGTCGCGGGGTCCACCACGTCCGCGTCCTCCTCGCGGTACTTGGCGCGCCGCACCTCGTCGACGGGGGAGGCGTTGATCATGACCACGTCGGGCCACCGACAGCCGTGGTCCACCAACGCCCTCACGTGGTCGAAGGCATCGAACCGGTTGGTCTCGCCGGCTTCGGTCATGATGTTGGCGACGTACACCACCGTCGCTGGGCTGCTGCGCAGCGCAGCCGCCACCGACGGCACCAGCAGCGGCGGCACGGTGCTGCTGAAGAGGCTCCCCGGGCCCAGGACCACCAGGTCGGCGTGCGCCAGGGCGTGCTCCACCTCCGGCAGCCCCTTCGGCGCGGCCGGGACGATGGTGGCGGAGCGCACCGCTCCGCCCACCAGCCGCATGCGGCTCTCGCCGCGCACCACCTCGCCGCCGACCTTCGTGACCTCGAGGGCGACGGGCTGCGCAGTGGCGGGGTAGACGGACCCGGACAGGTTCAGCAGGTGGTTCAACAGGCGAAGGGCCTCGGCGAAGTCCCCTTGCACCTCGGTGAGCGTGGTGATGAGCAGGTTGCCGAAGGTGTGCCCGGTGAGCTCGCCTCCGCGCGCGAAGCGGTACTGCAGCAGCGGCGATAGCTCCGACTCGTGGTCGGACAGCGCCGCCAGGCAGTCCGTCAGGTCGCCTGGCGCGGGCATCCCGAACGCCTCGCGTAGGCGCCCGGACGAGCCTCCGTCGTCGCTCACGGCCACCACCGCGGTGAGGTTCGAGGTGTACTCGCGCAGGCCGCGCAGCAGGTTCGAGAGCCCGCTTCCGCCGCCCATGGCCACGATGCGCGGCCCCCGCGCCAGCCGCACGCGCCGGTGGATCACCTGAGCCGCCTCGTGCGGGCGCGCTGTCCAGTTCGACAACAGCGAGCGGTTCAACCGCCCCACCGCCGCGACCGCCAGGCCCAAGCCGACCAGCATCGACCCGAGCGAGACCCACCCGCCGGCGCGGCGCCAGGCCGGACTCACCAGCACGTCCTCGATCGGTTGGGTGACGGCTTCGCGCCCTTCGGCCAACCCCCACAGCACCACTCCGGTGGTGCCGATCACCAGCAGCAACGCCCCGGAGACGGCGAGCGCCACGTGGCGCTTCACGCCCATCCCCGGCGTCAACCAGAAGCGCAGCGACCCGAGGTAGCGGAGGCGTTCCTCGGCCGTCACGCGTCCGCCTTGCCGCGCGTGTGCTCGCGCAACGCCTCTTCGAGGTCGCGATGCTGTGCCTGGGTGCGGAAGGCGCCGGCCAAGTCGACGGCGAGGCGCTCGGCCACTGCCACCGAGCGGTGCTGCCCACCGGTGCAACCGACCGCCACGATGTACGTGCTGCGCCCGCCGTTCTCGGCCTGGTGCGCCAAGGTGCGCACCAGCACGCGCATCTGGCTGTACAACTCGAGCGCCTCCGGCGTGAAGACGTAGCTCTGGACGTCGGCGTCGGTGCCCGGCAGCGGCCTCAAGGCCTCGGCGTAGAACGGGTTGGGCATGCCACGGACGTCCAACACCGTGTCGACGTCCGGCGGCAGGCCGCGTTTGTACCCGAACGACACCACGCGCAGCAGCATCCCCCGGCCCGCGGCGAAGCGGTCCCACAGGCGTTGGGTCAGGCCCCGGGCCGAGGTGAGCGTGGTGTCGATGCGCTCGTCGGCCAACGCCAGCAGCGGTGCCAGGGCGCGTCGCTCCGCCGCCAGGTCGGCGGTGAGCGTACCTTCGGAGATCGGGTGGGTGCGCCGCGTGAAGTTGTAGCGCCGCACCAGGGCGTCGTCGCTGGCGTCGAGGAACAGAACCGTGACGGCGTGCCCGCGTGCGCGCAGGTCGCGCACCGCCGCCGGCGCCTCGTCCAGGAAGGCGCGGGTTCGGATGTCGACACCGATGCAGAGCCCGCGTCCGGCCTGGCCGTCGAAGCGGTCCACCAGCGCCTGCCACAACCCCGGCGGCACGTTGTCGACGGTGTAGAACCCGACGTCCTCGAGGGCTTGCAGCGCGGTGGTCTTGCCCGCGCCGCTGACGCCCGTCAGCACGACGAGCGGTGCGCTCACCGCAACGCTCCCGAACCGGCGGTGACGAGCGCACGCTCCCTGCCTACACGCGCGCGGTCTGGCGGCTCGGCGGCGCCCACGACACCGCGCCCGAGCTGGATGCTGCACGCCATCACCAGGTCTCCGAGCTCCACGATGGCCACGTCGCCCACGCTGCCGATCAGCTCGCCGGGGCACAGGACCAAGGCGCCGTCGTCACCGTGCCAGCGGACCAGCGGCACCCCACCGAGGACCACCCGGTCGAAGGTCGCCGTGGCCGCTTGCGGGTCGCGTGCCGGTACCGCGCCGTCCCCCTGCAGCACCGCCCAGCGCGAGCCGTCGTGCACGATGCGCGCCGGGACGCCTGCTACCACTACTCGGAAGGCAGGCAAGGCGTTCGCGCCCTCCACCGCCTCCCACTCGTAGGGCTTGCGGAAGCCGACGTCGACGCGCACGCAGCCCATGACCGGAGCGCCGGAGGTGAACTCGACGGCGGCAGCGTCGGCCGTGACCCGGCCACGCAGCACCGCCGCCAACGCCTCGGCGCCCTCACGCGAGGCGAAGCACCCGATGCGAACCCGCACGAACTGCTGACCGTCGTTCATGGCGAACTCGGTGTAGGCATCCAGGTCGAGGGAGCGAAGGTCGTCGACGACGCTGCGTGCGTCGCGCAGGTCGCGCAACGCCACGGTCTGCACCGTCCACGCCTGAGCCAGAGCGACGCTCCCCAGCGTCACCAGTGCCAGAGCCAGGAGTCGGCGCCCCGACGAGCTCGGGCGCCGTAGCCGGTCCCGCATCACGCCGCGCGCGGCCGCGCTGCCAGCGACCGGAGGTTGGCCAGGATGCGAAGGCCCACGGCTTGGCTCTTCTCGGGGTGGAACTGGGTGGCGTGCAACGCGCCGAGCGAGATGGCGCTCTGGAACGTCACCCCGGCGTAGGTCGTGACGGCGCCGAGGGTGGCGCCGGCCCCGCCGTCGAGCTCGGCGTAGTAGGAGTTCGCGAAGTACACGAAGGCGCCATCCGGCACGCCCGACAGCAACGGCGGGTCGCCGACCTTGGTCAGGGTGTTCCAGCCCATCTGCGGCACCGGGTCGACGCCCGTCGGGAAGCGCCGTACCCGACCGGGCACGACGCCGAGCCCGGGCTCTTCGGGCGCCTCGTCGGAACCATCGAGGAGCAACTGCAGGCCCACGCAGATGCCGAGGAACGGCTTGCCGGCGCCGATGTGGTCGCGCACCAGCGGCTCGAAGCCGGAGGCGCGGAACGCGCGCATCACCTGCCCGAAGTGCCCCTGGCCCGGCAGGACCAGCAACTCGGCATGCTGGGCGCGGCCCGGCGCGTCGGCGACGCTGGGGGCGAAGCCGGCACGCGCCAACGCGCGCGTCACGCTAGGCAAGTTGCCCGCGCCGTAGTCGATCACCACGGTGGCGGGCGCGTCGCCGCGCGGCCTCACAGCACCCCCTTGGTGGACGGCAGGTCGTCGCGGCTGATGCGCGTGGCGATGTACAGGGCGCGCGCGAACGCCTTCATCACGGCTTCGCACACGTGATGCGTCTCGTCACCGGCGAGCACGCGCACGTGGAGCGTGGCGCCGGCGTGATTGGCGAACCCCCGCAGGAACTCGCGCAGGTGGTAGGCGTGGAAGCCGTTGGCGTCGCCCACGAAGCCACCGGGCTCGAAGGTGAGGTGCGGCCGCCCCGAGAAGTCGAGCACCACGTGCGCCAACGTCTCGTCCATGGGCACGAAGGCGTCGCCGTACCGTTCGATCCCGGCGCGATCGCCGAGCGCACGGTCGACCGCCTGCCCCAACGTGATGCCGGTGTCCTCGGCGAGGTGGTGCACGTCGACGTGCAGGTCGCCTTCGGCGCGCACCTCGAGGGCAAGGCGTCCGTGCCGGACCACCTGGTCGAGCAGATGGTCGAGGAAGCCGTGGCCGGTGACGCATCCGCCGGTCGTCCCGTCGCCGGCCCGTGCGCCATCGAGGTCGATGCGCACGTCGATGCGCGTCTCGTTGGTGCCGCGCTCCACCGTGGCGCGCCTAGTCATGGTCCGCTCCCATGTCCTGCAGGACCGGGGACCGCGCCGCCGCCAGCGCTTCGGGAAGTGCCGCCAGGAACGCGTCGTTCTCCGCCACCGTGCCGACCGAGACGCGCAGGCAGCCCTCGGCTCCGGGCAGGTGATCCTGGCGCCGGATCACGATGCCGCGGGCCAGCAGCGCGCTGTAGACGCCGGCAGGGTCGTCTACACGGAACAGCACGAAGTTCGTCACCGAGGGGTGCGCCGTCACGCCCGCCAGCGGCTCGAGCGCCGCCAGCATGCGCGCGCGTTCCCGCGTGACGTGCGCCACCCGCGCTTCGATCAGCTCCGGGTGCTGGAGCACGACTTCCGCCGCCGCGACCTGCAACCCCGTGACGCTGAACGGCAGCAACGCCTTGCGGACCTCCTGCGCCGTCTCCGGCGTGGTCAGGGCGTACCCGACGCGCACCCCGGCCAGGCCGGCGGCCTTGCTGAGGGTGCGCAAGCTGACCGCACCGGGGTGGGCGCGGACCGTCGCCAGGTGGTCGCGGCCAGTGAACTCGGCGTACGCCTCGTCGAGGACCGGCAAGACGCTCGCGGGCACGGCGTCGAGCAGGGCGTCGATCTCCGGCGCCGCGTGAAGGTTGCCGGTCGGCGCGGCCGGGTTGGGCACGAACAGCGCACCACTCCGCCCCTCCATCGCCCGCCCCAGGCCCTCCAGCGGCAGCGCGAAGCCGGGGCCCAACGGGACCTCCACCAGCTCCGCGTCGAGCAGGTGCGCCTGCGCCGCGTAGACCGCGAACGTAGGCTTCACCGTGATCAGGCTCCGCCCGAGCGCGGAGACGATCGCCAACGCCTGGATCAGCACGTTCGAGCCGTTGGCCACCACCACGCCGTCGGGATCCCAGTCGTGGCGCCGAGCCAGGGCGTGCTCCAGGCGCCTTGGCGTCAGGTCGGGGTAGCGGTTCCACGCCACCCTGCCCATCGCCTCCAGCACACGCTGCTTGAGCTCGGCGGAGAGGTCTTCCGGGCTCTCGTTCTGATCGAGCTTCACCGGCTCGGGGCGGGGCGTGAAGCGGTACGCCGGCAAGGCGCGGACGCTCGTGCGGATGCTCATGCGGTCCATGCTAGCGCAGCCGCCTTCCGGTGCTGGGCGTCGCCGGGGGCGGTTCGGCGCTACTGCCCGGCGCGCTCCCGCGCGTTGGCGATGAGCTGGTCGGTCGTGCCGGTCAGGTTCGGGTCGAGCCGAGCGGCCTCCTCGAACGAGGCGATGGCGTCGTCGTAGCGCCCGGTGGCGAAGCGCGCGAGGCCGAGGTTCAGGTGCGCGCGGGCGTTCTCCGGGTTGGCGACGATGGCGCGCTGGAGGTAGTCGAGCGCCAGGTCGAAGCGGCCGAGCTCGAGTTGGGCGTAGCCGAGGTTGTTCAGCACGATGTCGCTGTCGGGGAACGCCTCGAGCGCCGCCTGGTAATCGGCCACGGCAGCCCGCGTCTCGCCCTGCAACTGCCTGGCGTAGCCGAGGTAGAAGGCCGTCAGTGGGTTCTCCTCGATCTCGCGCGAGCGTGCGAACGCTTGGGCGGCGGCGGCGTAGTCCTCCACGTCCAACGCGTACAGGCCCTGCTGGAACGCCGCGCCTGCCTCCTCGCCGAAGACGATGTCGGCCTCGCCGGTGAGCTGGCGCTGCTGCTCTAGGAGCGCCAGGCTGCGGCTCGCCAACGGTTGACCGGGTTCCAGTTCCAGCGCGGTCGCCAGCGCGGCCGCGCCTTCGTCGAGCCGTCCCATGCGCACCAACGCCGTGCCGAACAGCGCCTGGACGCCGGCGTCGTCGGGCGCGTCGGCCGCCAACGGTTCCAGGATCGCCAGGGCCGCTGCCGAACGCCCGGCCGCGAGGTAGAGCTCGGCCAACGCGCGATCGACGTCGGCGCCTTCGCCCCGCAGGCTCTCGAAGGTGCGCCGGGCGGCGTCGACGTCGCCGCGTCGCGCCTGCGCCACCGCCAGCAGGTTGCCCACGGAGACGTTGGAGGGGTTCTGGGTGAAGAGCGGTCCGAGGAGCGCCTCTGCTTCGGCGTCGCGGCCGCTCTGCAGCAGCAGGTCGGCCTTGGCCACCACCAACTCGGTGCTGTCGGGGTAGAGCTGCTGGCCCGCGTCGACCAGCGCCAGTCCCTCCGCAGCCACCGACGAGGGCAGCCGCCGTGCCAGCGCGTACATCGCCGCCGAGCGCGCGAGCGGCTCGCCGAGCGTCTGCTGCAGGTACGCAAGCGCGCCGCGCGCGTCGCCGGCGTCGATCAGACGCTGCATCACGCTCCCGCGCAGCAGCACCGACTCGGGCGCGTACGCCTCCGCCCGGCGCATGGTCTGGAGCGCGCGCTGCGGGTCGGACTGGCGGTCCGCCAGCCGCAGGTAGGCGTCCACGAAGCGCGGGTAGGCGTCGATGGCCGCCTGGAGGTCGGCTGTGGCGCTCGCATCGTCGGCGGCGGCCAGCGCGGCGCGCCCCGCCAACGCGACGGCGTGGGCCGGGTTGATGGCGAGGGCGCGGGCGAAGGCGCCCGCCGCCTCTTCGGTGGCGCCGGCGGCTTCGAACACCACGCCGGCGGTGGCTTGCACTTCAGCGTCGTCGGGCGCGAGACCGACCGCGACGCGCGCGGCGGCGGCCGCATCCGTAAGCGCGCCGGCGAGAGCCAGCGCGCGAGCATGCTGCACGCGCACCCAGGCCGACGAGGCGTCGAGCTCGGCCGCCGTCGCCAAGTCGGCGACGCGCGCTCCCGGTAGCCCCGATGCAGCTACACCGGTGGGCCCCAGGCTGGGCACCGATGGTGTCTGGCGTGCCGCGGCGCGCACCGCGTCGAGCTCTGCGGCGGTCATGTCGGGACGGACCAGACGCGCCACGGCCGCCGCGGCGTTCTCCGACAGGCTGGCCGGATCGCTACCCTGCGCCTCCACGGTGGTGGTGGCACCCCCCACGGTGACAGCGAGGGTGGCCCGCACGCCACCGCCGCCCGACGCCACCTGTCCGGTGACCACGGCCGCTGCGTCGAACAGGCGCCCCACCACCACCAGGGCGTCCTGCCCGGCGTCGGCCGCCTTGTTCGCCACCAGCGCGGTGTCGCCGACGGGCGGTGCGTAGACGCCGGGGAGCTGGTTGAGGGCGTGCTGCAGCGCTGCCGAGAGGCCGAGCTGGTAGGCCTGCACGCTGGCGTCGACGTCGAACGGCAAGACCGCGACGCGCGCCTGGACGGCAGGTGCTTGCGCCATGGTCAACGGCGCGAGCACGACCGCTACGAGCGCGATCCAGGGCCGGGCCAGGTGGAGGAAGTTGCGTTGGGGGCGTGACATCACGCAGGAGTATACCCACGCAGGCGTGAGAAGCCTAAGACGTGGCGTCCTCCACGCGGTCCGCGCCCGAGCGCGCGTCCGCCAGCCGGAACCCGCCGGGTAGCAGCGCCGCCACCCGCGTGACCACCACCTCACCGGCGTCGTTCACCAGGTACACCGTCGCCTCCGGCGCGAACTCGAACAGCACCTGCCGGCAGGCCCCGCAGGGCGTGGCGGGCGGGCTCGCTTCGGTGAACACCACGATCTCGGCGAACGAACGCGCCCCGGCGCTGGCCATCGCCTGCACCGCCGACTGCTCGGCGCACCGCGTCAGCCCGAAGCTGGAGTTCTCGACGTTGGCCCCGGCCCGCACCACGCCATGCTCGTCGCGCAGCGCAGCGCCGACGCGGAAGCCGGAGTAGGGGGCGTAGGCGTTGGCGAACGCGGCCCGCGCCGCTCGCAGCAAGTCCGCAGGAGGCGCCGGCGTTGGGGCGCCGTCGGCCGCTTCGCGCCGCCGCGTCACGGCGCGGTCCCGAGCCAGCCGGCGACGCGGTCGAGCAGCGGCGGCCCGAGCACCAGCAGCCCGACCACGAGCGCGCACAACGACCCCAGCAGCACCGCGCCGGCCGCCATGTCCTTGGCCGCCGCGGCGCCGTCCCTGCGGTCCGGCGAGACCAGGTCGACGGTCGCCTCCACCGCCGAGTTCATCAGTTCCAGGGCGAGCACCAGGCCGATCGCCAGCACGATCGGCGTCCACGGCGCCGCCAGCCAGGCCGTCATGGCTAGCGCGAGCAGCGCGACGAGCGCCTCCACCCGCAGGTTCGGCTGCCCGCGCCAGGCGCGTGCCACGCCGCCGATGGCGAAGCCGAACGCTCGCGCCAGGCGCGTCACGCGGGCCCCGTCCTGGCGCCATGGGAGCGCGGCGGGAGTCCTCTGGCGAGCGCGCGCGCCCGCGCTTCGGCCTGGCGGAACGGCGTCCACTCGGCCTCGTCGCGATGATCGAGCCCACGTAGGTGGGTCACCCCGTGCAGCGTCAGCACCGCCACCTCGGTGAAGGTGTCGTGACGCTGGGCGTCGGCCTGCCGTTCGGCGGTGTCGAGGCTGACGAAGACATCGCCCAGGTGCGGCACCGGCGGGAACCCGACGTCGTCTGGCTCCATGGTGGGGTAGGAGAGCACGTCGGTAGCGCCCTGGACGCCGCGGTCACGCAGGTTCCGCACGGCGATGGCGTCGTCGTCGACGATCACCACGGTGACCTCGCGCGCGTCCAGGCCCGCCTCCTCGAGGTAGCGGGTCAGCAGCCGCCGCAGGTCAGCCGTTCGGCCGAACCGGCGCGTCTCGTCCAATACCTCGACGTACGCCATCGGTGCGTTCCTCCATGTCGCTGCTGGCACGAACGGGGCGGGGGGCCGCTTGCGTCGACGCCGGCGCGCCCTGGCGTGCGGCACCGCGGTCGCGCTTGGCGCCGCGCAGGTCCTCGGCGCTGGGGTACGACACGCGGCGGTGCAAGATGGCCGTGAGCATGCGCTCGAAGGTGTTCGCGATCACCTCGACGTCGTGGAAGTTCAGCGGGCTGTCGGACAGCTGACCGTCCTGCAACCGTTCCTCGATCAAGCGGTCGATCAGCGCTCGGATCGAGGACGGCGTGGGATCGACCAGCGTCCGCGACGCCGACTCGACGCTGTCGGCCAGCATCAGCACGGCGGTCTCCTTGCTGCGCGGCTTCGGGCCGGGGTAGCGGAAGTTGAGCTCCTCGACCTGTCCTTCGTCGAGGGCGCGCTTGTAGAAGTACGACAGGACGGTGGTGCCGTGGTGCTCGGCCACGAACGCCTCGATCTCGCGTGGCAGCCGCGCCTCGCGCAGCATCTCGATGCCGTCGCGCACGTGGCTGGTGATGATGAGGTAGCTCAGATGCGGGCTGATGCGGTCGTGGGGGTTGTCGCCGGTGAACTGGTTCTCGACGAAGAAGTGGGGCCGACGCATCTTCCCGACGTCGTGGTAGAGCGCTCCGACCCGCGCCAGCAAGGCGTTGCCGCCGATGTTCTTCACCGCCTGGTCGACCAAGTTGGAGATGATCAGGCTGTGCTGGTAGGTGCCGGGCGCCTCGGCGATCAGCCGCTGAAGCAAGGGGCTCGTGGGGCTCGAGACCTCCAGCAGCCGGAAGTCGGTGAGGAACCCGAACGCGCTCTCGGCGATCGGCAGCAAGCCCAGCGCCAGGACGCCGGCCAGCACGCCCCCGGCGAACATCAGCGCCGCGCCGCTGGCCGCCGAGCTGAGCGTCATGCCGCCGCCGACCAACACGATGACCAGCAACGTGAGCCCCGCGAGCAGCCCACCACCCGCCCCGGCCAGCAGCAACGCCAGCCGCGAACGCAGCGACTGCACCAGCAGCACGGCCGCCGCAGAGCCGACCAGCGTGGCCGCGAGGACGAACAGCGGCGACGCCGGCACGAGGAGGCCGAGCGCCAGCGCCAGCCACGCCGCCCACAGCAGCCCGGCGCCTTCGCCCAGGAGGGCGGCGGCCACCAGCGGGACCAGCAGGGCGAAGAGGAAGTGCGGCGAGGCCAGCACCGCCACCCGCTGCACCACCAGCACCACGACCGAGAGGGAGACCAGGAAGGTGAGTTGCGCGAGCGTCACGCGCGCCAGCAACTTGCGGCGCATCAGCACCAGGGGGGCGGTCAGCAGCAGCGCGAGCAGCGTCACGCCCACGACGATCCAGGCCGTCTGGCTCACCGCCGCCGCCCGCGCACTGTACAAGCCGAGCGAGTCGAGCACGCGCAGGACGTCCTCGGTGAGCGGATCGCCGGCGGCCACGATGACCTGGCCCGCCTCCAACGACTGCATCACCGACGGAACCGCGCCGGCGGCGGCGTCACGTGCCGCCTGCGTCAAGCGATCGTTCGGCACCGAGGTAGCCACCAGGCGCTTCTCCAGCACCAGGCGCGCCTCGCGTTGCCGGTCCGGCGGAGCCAGCAACGCCACCTCGTCGATCAAGCGGTCGACGTTCTCGGCGCGGATCCCGGAGGGCTCCTGGTAGCGCCGCAGCACCTCGTCGATGACGGGCGCCGGTAGTCCCGAGCTGGCCACGGCAGCCGAGACGAGGTTCTTGAGCTCGATGTCGGCGGTGTAGACCGTCTCGATCTGGGCGCGCGCCGCTTGCCGCTCGCGCTGGGTAGCGATCCAGTCGATGACCTGCGTATCGGCCGGTGCGATGAACGTCTGCGGGCTGGGCTGGCCGATGCGCAACGGGTCGCGCTGGCGCGTGCCGTAGACGCTGAACAGCAGCACCGCCAGCGCCGCCACGGCCCCGGCGGTCAGCAGCCAGAACGGCAGCCGTGCCTTGCGGCGCCGGCGCCTAGCCGTGCTGCTCATACGCCAGCACGATCTGCGCGACCAACGGGTGGCGCACGACGTCGGCCTTGCTGAAGGTGATGAAGGTGATGCCCTCGATCCCCTGCAGGATCCGGCTCGCCGTGGTCAGCCCACTGGTGACGGAGCCGGGCAGGTCGGTCTGGGTGATGTCGCCGGTCACGACCACCTTGCTGTTGAACCCCATGCGCGTCAGGAACATCTT
>CAZACZ010000082.1:0-12095 GCA_964483695.1 uncultured bacterium
AACATCTTCATCTGCTCCGGCGTGGTGTTCTGCGCCTCGTCGAGGATGATGAACGCGTCGTTCAGGGTGCGTCCACGCATGAACGCGAGCGGGGCCACCTCGATGGTGCCCTGTTCCAGCAGGCGCTCCACCCGGTCGGCGGGCAGCATGTCGTGCAGCGCGTCGTACAGCGGGCGGAGGTAGGGGTCGATCTTGGCCTGCAAGTCGCCGGGGAGGAAGCCCAGCTTCTCGCCGGCTTCCACCGCGGGCCGCGTCAGGATGATGCGCTTGACGCGGCCGGCTCCGAGCGCCTCGACCGCCATCGCCACCGCCAGGTACGTCTTGCCGGTGCCGGCCGGACCGATCCCGAAGGTGATGGGGTGATCCGCGATGGCCTGCACGTAGCGCCGCTGACCTGCCGTCTTGGGCCGCGCACGACCGGGGAGTCGCGGCGCCGGACCGTGGTCCTCCGGCGCGAACGCCGCTTCCACGGGCGTCGCTGCCGTGCCCAGTGCGACCACGGCAGCGGCGCGCGGCGAGCCGCCGCCGCGGGAACCGACCGCGACCGTCCCCACCGGCCCGGCAGCGGCGTCCGCCGCCTCCCTGGACTGGTCCGCGATGGGAGCCTGGGCCGACGACGCTGCGCCACCGAGCGTTTCGTGGCGCTCCGGAGTGCCGCCGTCGAACGCGCCGAACGCGATCTCCACCGGCGTCACCTCGGACCCGCTGCGGATGGCGCGCAGCATCTGGTGGAACGCGGCGGCGGCCTCCGCCACCGCGGCGTCCTCACCGCTCAGGCGCACCTCGTCGCCGCGCGCCACCACCTTCGCGCGCAGGCGCGCGCGCAAGAGCTTCAGGTTCTCGTCGTTCTGGCCGAACAGCGATAGGGCCTCTGCCGGACTGCGCAGCTTCAAGGTCACCGAGGTCGCGATCGTTGCCTCCTGAGCCGCCGGTAGGCGGCGGGTTCGTCCAAGATCTCGTGCCAGACCAGACCGTGCAGGACCGTCGCGCGATCGAGCCGGTCCAGCCCGAGCGCGCCCAGTCTAGCGCCAACCCCGGCGTCCTTGCGTCGCTTGTCGGCCGGAGCCGAGGCGGTGCGGCGCGCAGCGGGCGCTTCGGGCCCGTCGATGGTGCCCTTGCGTCGCGCCGGCAGCCGCTCGACGCGCAAGGGATCCGCCGTGACGGTGGCGGTGCGCCCTTCGCGCCCGAGGGCCGAAGCGGGCGGCGGCCTACGCGGCTCCCCGCTCACCAGGCCCCGTTCGAACGGGTCGCTCGACACCAGCCCGCGCCCGGCAGGCGCCCCGGCGGAGGCGGCGGTAGGGCGCGCGGCGGGAGCCCTGGGCGCCGTCGTGGCCTTGGTCGTGCCGGACTGGCCTGCCGGCCGCTTGGCGGCCCGTTCTCGCTCCTGCGCTTCTTGCACCCTGCGGCGGATCTCTTCCAGCATCGCCAGTGGGCTGTCCGGCGGCGGCGCGCCTTGCGGCGGCGCGGTGCTGGCTTGGGGTCGCCCGCTGCCCGCGGCACTGGGCCCCGGGTTCGACGCCCTGCCCGAGCCGCTCAACGCCGTCGGCGCCGGAGCGGTTCGGCCCGGTGGGGGAGCGCCTGTCCGGCCCTGCGGCGGCTGCTTCGAACGTGCGCGGGACAGCACCGGCAGCACGAAGAAGGCGACGAAGAACAGCAGCCCGAGGAGCGTGTCGAGGTCGATCCTCACCCTTGGTCGTCACCCTCCCCGCCGGCGGCGCGCGCGATGTTCCCGCGCATGCTGGTGTCGGACTGGATGTTCTGCAGGTTGTAGTAGTCCATCACGCCCAGGTTGCCGTCGCGGAACGCCTCGGCGATGGCGCGTGGCACGTCGGCTTCGGCCTCCACCACCTTGGCGCGCATGGCCTCCACCTGCGCGCGGTTCTCCTGCTCTGCCGCTACCGCCATCGCGCGCCGCTCTTCCGCCTTGGCCTGCGCCACGCGCTTGTCGGCCTCGGCCTGGTCGGTCTGCAGTTGCGCGCCGATGTTGCGACCGACGTTGACGTCGGCGATGTCGATGGAGAGGATCTCGAACGCCGTGCCAGAGTCGAGGCCCTTGGCCAGCACCGTCTTGGAGATGATGTCCGGGTTCTCGAGGGTGTGCTTGTGGCTGTCGGTGGAGCCGATGGAGGAGACGATACCCTCGCCGACGCGGGCGATGATCGTCTCCTCGCCCGCGCCACCGACCAGCCGCTCGAGGTTCGCGCGCACGGTGATGCGGGCGGTGGCGATCAGCTCGATGCCGTCCTTGGCGACCGCGCTGACGTTGGGCGTCTGGATGACGCGCGGGTTCACCGAGACCTTCACCGCGTCCAGCACGTCGCGGCCGGCCAAGTCGATGGCGGCCGCGCGGTCGAACGGCAGCGTGATGCGCGCCTTGTCGGCCGCGATGAGCGCGTCGACCACCCGGTCGACGTTGCCACCCGCCAGGAAGTGCGCCTCGAGCTGGTTCTGGTTCACCTCGATGCCGGCTTTGTCGGCCTTGATGAGCGGGAGGATGATGCGATGGGGCGGCACCCGCCGCAGGCGCATGGCGACCAACGACGTGAGGCTCACCTTGACCCCGGCCGCGACGGCCGAGATCCACAGGCCCACCGGGATGATGGTGAACAGGATGAAGAAGAACAGGATGATGGCGCCTGCCAGGATGAGCAGGGTGACGTCCATTCAGACCTCCTCGCGGCCGTCGTCGGCCGCAGCGTGCGGGGTGTCGCCAACCGACGCTGCGGTGGCGTGGGGGGGTTGTGTCGAGGCGTCGGCGGGGCGCGCTCCATCGGAGGTGGCGTCGGCCCAGCGCACGTCCTCGGCGGCGCGGACGGTGATGCGGTTGCCCTCGACGCGCAGCACCCGGAGGATGCTGCCGGCGGGTACGAAATCGCCTTCGCTGACGACGTCGACGCGGTCGCTGCCGAAGCGCGCCACGCCCGCCGGCCGCAGGTCGGAGAGCGCGATGCCGACGGCACCCGTCAAGTCGGAGCGTTCGGATGGCCGCGGCGCGCCGGTGCTCGCCGGCGGGGTCGTGAGGCGAGTCGAGAGGCGGAACGCCGACGCCAGGCGGCTGTTCGGTAGGATCCAGAGCAGCACGCCGAGCAGCACGCCACCGAACAGCGCGCTGTAGCCGAGGACGGGCAGGCTGCCCTCCTGGAAGATGCGCACCACCGCCACCAGCAGCGCCGCCAACCCCAACACGCCGGCCACGCCGAACCCGGGGATCAGCAGCACCTCCGCGGCCAGCAGCAGCACGCCCACGACCAGCAGCGCGATGTCGAAGATCCCGGCGGGCGAGGCGATGTACGCCGCGGCGGCGAACACCCCGAGGGCCACGATGCCGATGGCGCCGGGGATGCCGAAGCCCGGGGTGAAGATCTCGATGAGCAGGCCGCCGATGCCCAGCACCAGCAGCGCCGCGGCGATCCACGGTCGCGCCAGGAACCCGCCGATGCGCTCGGTCAAGCCGGGTTCGAGGCGCTGCACCTGGGCGCCGCCGTAGCCGAAGGCGGTGAGCGCATCTTGCAGTGTGCCGGCTTCGAGGTCGGCGATGTCGTACTCCACCGCCTGGCGCGAGGTCAGCGTCACCAGCTCGCTGCTGGTGGACAGACCGGGGATCTCGATGCGCTCGTCGACCATCGCTTCCGCGACCTGCGCGTTGCGACCCCGAGCCTCGGCCACGGCGCGGAACTCGCCCCGCAGGGCCGAGCTGAACTTCTCGTCGACGGGCGCGATGCCGGTCGGCGTGACCTGGATGGGCAGCGCCGCGCCGATGCTCGAGCCCGGCAACATGGCCAGGCGCTCTGCGCTCATGGCGATGAGCGCGCCGGCGCTGAAGGCGTTCTGGACGACGGCGATGGTCGGCACGCGCGCGTCGTGCAGGATGATGCCCACGATGTCCTGCATGGCGTCGACCGCCCCGCCCGGGGTATCGAGGTAGAGCACCACCGCCAGCGGCTGTTCGCGGTTGGCGCGCTCGATGCGCGTCCGCACGAAGGTGGTGGTGGCGGCACTGATCTCGGTGTCGATCGGCAGCAGCCACACCTCGTCGCTCGGTCCGGCGCTCTGCGCGCCCGCCGACGACACGCCCATCGCGACGAGCGCGAGCAGCAGCAGCACGGCCATCCCACGCACCCGCAACCAGGTTCCGTTCACGCGGCAAGGATACCACGCCCCTGGCGCACTTCTCGCCGGCGTTGGCGTGCAGGACGCAGGCAGGGGCGACGCCCCGAGCGCGTCGGCCTTACGTCCGACGGCACGAGGAACCGCGCCGGCCGCGCCACGGGTCGTACCCTGGGGCATGGTCGAAGCCGTGCTGATCTTCCTGTTGATCCTGGCGAACGGGGTGTTCGCCACCGCGGAGATCGCGGTGGTGTCGTCCAACCGCGTTCGGCTGGCGCGGATGGCCGCGGAAGGCGACGGCGGAGCACGCGTGGCCGTCGAGCTGGCGGCGGCGCCGAACCGGTTCCTATCCACCGTTCAGGTCGGCATCACCGCGGTCGGCGTGCTGTCCGGCGCGTTCGGCGGCGCCGCCTTGGCCGAGCCGCTCGCCGCGCGGATCGCGCGGGTGGACGCGCTGCGGTCGTTCGCCCCGACGCTGGCGCTGATCGCCGTGGTGCTGGGGATCACCTACCTGTCGTTGGTGGTGGGCGAGCTGGTACCCAAGCGCATCGCCTTGAACGCGCCGGAGCGGCTGGCGGCGCGGCTGGCGCCTACGATGGCGGGCCTGTCGCGCGTCAGCGCTCCGTTGGTGCAGGTGTTGAGCTGGTCGACCAACGGCGTGTTGCGGCTCCTGCGGGTGCGGCCCGCCGAGGAACCGAGCGTCAGCGAGGAGGACATCCACCTGATGGTGGAGCAAGGGATCCGCGAGGGCACGGTCGAACCGGCCGAACGCGAGATCATCCGACAGGCGTTCTGGCTCGGCGAGCGGCGCGTGAACGCCATCTTGACGCCGCGGCATCAGGTCGCGTGGGTCGAGGAAGGCGCCTCGGCCACCGCGTTGGCGGAGATGGTGGCGGACCAACCGCATGCGCGCTACCTGGTGTGCCGGGGCGACCTCGACCACGTGGTCGGCTTCGTGCATGCGCGCGACCTGTTGGCCGCCTGCCTCACGGGCGCTCCGTTCGACCTGGCGGCGTTCGTGCGGGAGCCGCTGTTCGTGCCCGAGACGATGCCGTCGCTGACGCTGCTGGACCGGTTCAAGGTCACCGGCGTGCACTTCGCCGTGGCGGTCGACGAGTACGGCGGCGTGGAGGGCATCGTCACCCTCGGCGACCTGCTGGAGGAACTGGTAGGGGAGGTGCCGGAGGCCGAAGCGCTGGGGTCCCCGCCGCTTCGCGCGCTGCCGGGCGGAGGATGGTCGCTGGACGGCATGGTGGAGCTGGAGGACCTGGCCGAGCGCTTGGGCCTGCCCGCGTTCCCCGGCAGCGCATCGGTCGCGGAGGAAGCCGACGATGCGCCAGCCGTAAGCGTGCGCACCGTGGGCGGCTTCGTCACCGCTCGCCTGGGCAGGGTGGCGCGGGTGGGCGACGAGCTGCGCTACCAGGGGTACCGCTTCGAGGTCACGGCCATGGACCGCCTGCGCGTGGCGCGCGTACGCGTGACGCCCGAGCAGCAGCGCCACGCCGGAGCGCGCCGGCCGGGCGCAGGCGCCGACGTCGGACCTGGTGGTCCAACGAACCGGCCCCCCTCGTGACGAGGAGGGCCGTGCGGTTCGTGGCGGGGGCAGCAGGACTCGAACCCGCGACCTACGGTTTTGGAGACCGCCGCTCTACCGACTGAGCTATACCCCCGTGCAGCGAACGGTCGTGCGCGCCGCACCAGGCTTGCGTCGGCAACGCCTGCGCCGCGACGACCAAGGACGAAGTATAGCAGCGGCGCTCGGGCGCTGCCAACCGGTGGCGCGGCACGCAGCGACCGTCCGGCGCCCACCGCAGCGCGTCTCGCGACACCGGGGCGGCGAGGCCGGCATGCTATAAGAAGCCCATGCAGCAAGGCACCCAGCACGGCATCCCCGCACCCGCAACGGACCCCCTCGACGCCATGCGCTTCACCGCGGCGGGCGCGGCCAAGGCTTCCGAACTGCTGCGCTCCAGCGGCAAGGACGGCGCGGCCATCCGCGTGTTCGTGAAGTCCGGCGGCTGCAGCGGGTACCAGTACGGCATGGCGATCGACGACCGCCGCCTCGAAGGCGACCGGGCGTTCGAGGACCAGGGCGTGCTGCTGGTCGTCGACGAGCGTAGTTGGCCGTACCTGCGGGGCTCCGAGGTCGACTACGTCGAGAACATGATGGGTGGCGGGTTCAACGTGAACAACCCGAACGCCACCAGCGCCTGTGGTTGCGGGCACTCGTTCCGCACCGACGGCGCCGCGGCGCCCGACGGGGAAGGCTCGGGCGCCTGCAGCAGCTAGCCGCGGCCGCCCGAGCCGTGTCCCAGGTGGCCTACGCCCCTTCGTCCTCGAAGCGATACCGCAGCACCGGTCGACGCGCAGCGCGCACTTCGTCCAGGCGCCGCACCGGCGTGTAGTACGGAGCGCCATGCAGGTACTCGGGATCGGCCGCGGCACGTTCCAGGATCGCCGCCAGCACCTCGGCGTAGGCGTCGAGGGTCTCGAGCGACTCGGTCTCGGTAGGCTCCACCATCATCGCTTCCTTGACGATGAGCGGGAAGTACACCGTCATCGGGTGCACGCCGTAGTCGAGCAGCGCCTTGGCGATGTCGAGCGTGCGCAGGCCGTGCGGCGGTTGCGCCACGAACTCGTGCATGTTGATGCGGTCGAAGGGGACGTCGAAGCCGATCTCCTTCAGCCGCATGCGCAGGTAGTTGGCGTTCAGCACCGCATGCCCGCTGACGTCGCGCAGGCCCTCCAGGCCGAGCGCGCGGATGTAGGCGTAGGCCCGCACCAGGTTGCCGAAGTTGCCGAAGAAGCTGCGCATCCTGCCGATCGATGCCGGTAGGTCGACGTCGAGGGCGTAGCCGCCGTCGCGCTCGACCACCAGCGGTACCGGCAGGAACGGCCGCAGGTGTGCCTTGACGCCCACCGGGCCGGTGCCGGGGCCGCCCCCGCCGTGCGGCGTGGTGAACGTCTTGTGAAGGTTGAGGTGCACCACGTCGAAGCCCATGTCGCCCGGCCGGGCGCGGCCGACGATGGCGTTGAGGTTGGCGCCGTCGTAGTAGAGCTGCGCGCCATGAGCGTGCGCCGCCTCCGCGATGTCGAGGATGCGCCGCTCGAACAGGCCCAGGGTGTTGGGGTTGGTGAGCATCACCGCCGCGACGTGTGGCCCCAGCGCGGCACGCAGGGCCGCCACGTCGACCTCGCCGTCGGTGCCCGTGGGCACCTCGAGCACGTCGTAGCCTGCCATCGCCGCGGTGGCGGGGTTGGTGCCGTGGGCGCCGTCCGGCACGATCACCAGTCGCCGCTGCCTGCCCTCGCCGTTCGCCTCGTGGTAGGCGCGGATCATCAACACGCCTGCCAGCTCGCCGTGCGCCCCGGCCGCGGGCTGCAGGCTGACGGCGTCCATGCCGGTGATGGCACCGAGGTCGCGTTGCAGCTCGAACATCAGTTGCAGCGCGCCTTGCGCCGTCTCCGGCGCCTGGTAGGGGTGGAGGTCCTGGAAGAGCCGCGCGGCTTCCTCGTGCACCTTCGGGTTGTACTTCATGGTGCAGCTGCCCAGCGGGTAGAAGTGGGTGTCGATGCTCACCTGGCGGTGGGCGAGTTGGGTGTAGTGCCGCACCAGGTCGAGCTCGGACACTTCGGGCAGGCGCGGCGGCGTCGCGCGTAGGTTCGTCTCCCCGAGCAGCTCCGCTAGGTCGACGTCGTCGACCGTGGGCGGGTGCGCGGCCACTCGACCGGGGCGTGAGCGCTCGAACACCAGGGGGAAGTCGTGCGCGTGCGGACCGGCGGAAGGCCGCGCGGCCGCCTCGGGACCCGAAACCGGGTGCTCAGCCATGCACGGCCTCCTTCCGCGCGCTGCCCTGCGTGCTGCTCGCGTCCTCGCCCGTTCGCTCGCCGATGCGGTCCAGCGCCGCGATCAGGGCGTCGATGTCCGCCTCGCTCAGGCTCTCGTTGGCGGCCAGCACGACCGCGTCGCCGAGGCCGTACTCGCTGGGCACGGGCACGCCTGCGTGCACACCGTGGCGCGCCAGGGCCGAACGGACCCGCTCGGGGTCGTGCCGCGTTGGCAGGACGAACTCGTCGAAGAAGCGTGCACCCCGCTGGGGCTGCATGCCCGCCGCCGCCAGCCGATCGGCCAAGCGGTGCGCCCGCGCGACCGACCCCGTGGCCAACGCCGCGAGCCCCTTCGGGCCGAGCGCCGCGACGTTGATGGTGGCCATCAGGGCGGTGAGCTGGTGGTTCGAGCAGATGTTGGACTTCGCCTTGCTACGGCGGATGTGCTGTTCGCGCGCCTGCAGCGTGAGCACGAAGGCGCGTCGGCCGTCGACGTCCTCCGTCTGGCCGACGAGCCGGCCGGGGAACTGCCGCAGCAACGCTTCGCCGACGACCAGGAACCCGAAGCTGGGGCCGCCGAAGTTCGTCGGGTTGCCCAGCCGCTGGCCGTCGCCGGCGGCGATGTCGGCACCGTAGGCGCCGGGCGGCGTCAGCAGCGCCAGGCTGAGGGGATCGACGGCGGCGAGCAGCAACGCGCCGGCATCGTGCGCGGCGTCGGCCAGCGCCGGCATGTCCTCGAGGTAGCCGAGGAAGTTCGGCTGCTGCGCGATCAGGCAGGCCACGTCGTCGGCCACGTCCGGCGACGGCGTGGTCAAGGGGTCGAGGTCGACGACGTCGATGGCGATCCCGAGCGGACGAAGGTAGGTAAGGAGCACCTCGCGCGTCTCCGGGTGCACGCCGCGGCTCACCAGCACGCGCTCGCGGCGCGTATGGCGCACCGCCAGCAACGCCCCTTCGGCGACCGCGGTGGCGCCGTCGTACATGCTGGCGTTGCTGACGTCCAACCCGGTCAGTTCCGCCATCACCGTCTGGTACTCGAAGGTGGCTTGCAGCACGCCCTGCGCGACTTCCGGCTGGTACGGCGTGTAGGCAGTGACGAACTCGCTCTGCATGGCCAGGTGCGAGGTGACGGTCGGCATGAAGTGCCTTCGCATACCGCCGCCCAGGAAGTCGGGGCCCGCGACGACGTTCTTGCTCGCCAACGCCCGCAGATGCGCCAACAACTCGGCCTCGTGCATGGCCGGGGGGAGGTCGATGGCCGGGTCGCGAAGCGCCTCGGGCACGTCCTCGAAGAGCGCGTCGATGGCGTCGACGCCGATCGTCGCCAGCGCCCGCCGGACGTCATCCGGCGTGTGCGGAAGGTAGTGCACTCAGCCCTCCTCGGCCACCGCGGCCTGGTAGCCGTCCGCGTCCAACAGGTCGTCCAGTTCGGAGGCGTCGTCGACGCGGATGCGGAACATCCAGCCGCGTTGGTAGGGGTCTTCGTTCAGCGCTTCGGGCGCGCTGTCGAGCGCGGCGTTCACCGCCGCGACGATGCCGGAGACGGGGGCGTAGATGTCCGAGGCGGTCTTGACCGACTCGACCACGGCCACCTGCGCGCCCTTGCGCACCTGCTTCCCGACCTCGGGAAGCTCGACGAAGACCACGTCCCCGAGCTGCTCTTGGGCGTAGTCGGTGATGCCGACGGTGACGTGATCGTCGTCCTCGAGCCGAGCCCACTCGTGCGACGCGGCGTAGCGAAGGTCCTTGGGTGTGTTCATGGTCCTCCTTCGACCCGTCCGCCGCGCTCGGCGGCGGGGTGCAGCGGTTCAAGCCTGGTAGAACGGCGGCGCGACCACCTGGGCGGGCACGCCCTGCCCGCGGATCTCGACCTGCAGCTCTTGTCCTTCTCGTGCCAGGTCGGCGTCGACCCAGGCGAAGGCGATGGCGTCGCGCGTCAGCGGCGAGAGCGTGCCGGACGTCACCTCCCCGACGGCGGTCCCGCCTTTCAGCACACGGTAGCCCTGGCGCGGGATGCCGCGCTCGATCAGCCGCAGCCCCACCAGCCTGCGAGCGCAGCGCCGGCCCCAGATCGCGTCGCGTCCGTGGAACGCCTTGTCCTTCACCACCCACGCGAACGGCGTGCAGAGCGGGTTGGTGCGCTCGGTCAGTTCGTGCCCGTAGAGCGGGAACCCGGCCTCGAGGCGCAACGTGTCGCGCGCACCTAGGCCGCATGGCGTGGCGCCGGACTGCACCAGCAGGTTCCAGATCGCCTCGGCGTCGGTGGGATGGCAGAAGATCTCGAAACCGTCCTCGCCGGTGTAGCCGGTGCGGCTCACGCGCGCCGGGCAGCCGGAGAGCTGCACCTCCATGGTGGCGTTGCGCTTGAGGTCGGAGACGTCGTCGTCGAGCAGGCGCCCGAGCAGCAGCGGCGCACCCGGGCCCTGCAGCGCCAGCAGCGCCCACGAGTCGCTCTCGTCGATCACGTGGACGTCGTAGCCGACGCTCAGGTCGCGCAGGTGATGCAGCACGGCGGCGACGTTGGAGGCGTTGGCCACCACCAGGTACTCCTGCTCCCGCTCGCGGTAGACGTAGAGGTCGTCGACGAGGCCGCCGCGGTCGTTCGGCAGCATGCTGTACTGCCCGCGCCCGAACTTCAGGCGGGCGGGGTCGTTCAGGGTGGCGTAACGCAGGAACTCGGTGGCGCCGTCGCCGAGCACGCGGATCTCGCCCATGTGGCTGACGTCGAACAGGCCGACGTCCTGGCGGACCGCAAGGTGCTCCTGGTTGATGCCGCCCTGGTAGTGCAGCGGCATGGCGTAGCCGGCGAACTCCACCATCCTGGCGCCGAGGGCCACGTGGGCATCGTGCAAGGGAGTGCGCTTCACGCTTCGACGATATCACGCAGGGGTTGGGTCAGTTTTCCCGTCGTGGAGGGTTACGACCGCCTCACGCGAGCGCCGGGACAATGGTATGCGCGCCGCGGGTCGCGAGCGGGGGAGGGCAGCCCTCCCCGCGAGGTCAGGCTTTCTGGGCGAGCTTCTCCAGGACCAGCGTCGCGACAGCTCGTAGCGGCTCGAACACGCCCTTGAACTCGGCCGCGACGGCCTCGAACAGCTGCGTCTTGCGTTCCGGGTCGAGCACCTGGCGGATCATGCCTAAGTCGAGCGCGTCGGGAAGATCGCGCTTGTTCACCTGGATGACGTACGGCACGTCCGACAGCCGGAGGTTGTACTCCTTGAGGTTCTCGCGCAGGTTGCGCAGGCTCTCGGCGTTGGCGCGCAGCCGCGACGGCGACGAGTCGGCGACGAACACCACGCCATCGACGCTGCGCAGGATGAGCTTGCGCGAGGAGTTGTAGAACACCTGGCCAGGCACGGTGTAGAGGTGGAAGCGCGTCTTGAACCCGTTCACCTTGCCCAGGTCGAGCGGCAGGAAGTCGAAGAACAACGTGCGCTCGTCCTCGGTCGCGAGCGACACCATCTCACCCTTCGACTCGGCCGGCACCTGGTCGTAGATCTGCTTGAGGTTGGTGGTCTTGCCCGACAAGCCGGGGCCGTAGTAGACGATCTTGAAGTTGATCTCGCGGGCCGAGAAGTTGATGGTGCTCATGGCTTCCTCGTCCCGAACAGCCCGTCGAGCAGCGCTGCGGTGGAGTTGCTCCAGTCCTGGTTGAACTCGATGGCGGGCGCGCTCTCGGGGGCCGCCTCGAGCGCGAGGCGGATGGCGTCGGCCGCGTGCTTGGTGGCCAGCTTGACGCGCCCGAGCTGCGCGCCGGAGTCGAACACCGTCACCAGCAACGCTTCGGTGCCGAGCTCTTCGAGGTAGGTGCCGACTTCCGAACCCTGTTGCACCGTCTCCTTGAACCCGTCCTCGCCGAAGAGGTTGGCGATGGCGCGGTTGGCCGCGTAGTTCGACGCCACCAACGTCGCGAAGGAATCCAGCGACGGCGGCTTGGGCGCCCACATGGCGCGGACGTGCATCAACACGAACCCCTTGCGGTCGATGACCAGCGCGTACCGCGCGCGGCTCTTGGCGAGCAGCTCGTGGAGGATGCCGTCCACCGCGTCGTAGGTGGCGCCGTAGAGATCGAGCGATGGCTCGAGCATGACGCTCACTGTAGCAGCGAACCGGGCCGCGGCAACGTCGAACAGGCCACTTCGCGCTGGGGACGGCACTTC
>CAZACZ010000083.1:0-11468 GCA_964483695.1 uncultured bacterium
CGTAGAGAATGCGGTAGTCCCCTTGGCGAAGCCGGTATTTCTCCTCGCCGCTGAGCTTCTCGCACCCGGGGGGCCGGGGCTCTCGCGCGAGGCCTTCGATCCGTTTGATGATGCGCTTGCGGTCCTTCGGGGGGACGGTCTCCAGCTCTTTGGCCGCCGACCGCTTGATGCGAACGCTATAGCTTGCCACGTCGCTTCATGTCGCGCAGGAGATCCTCGAAGGCAAGGGTGGGTTCATTGGCTCGCTCCCGGAACGCGGCGAGGTCGTCGGCGTCTTCGGCAAGGGTGTTCCGGACCGCCGTATTCACCAGGTCAGAGATGCTCTGCTCGGTCTCGGCCGCCTTGAGCCTCAGGGCCTTGTGGACGGTCTCGTCGAAATACACGGTCGCACGCTTAGCGGTCGCCATGGGAGCAGTATAGCGTTATGGCGTCATAACGTCAAGGCCACCTAACAAGCAAATGCCGCGGCTGCGGGCTAGCTGGGCATCGGAAGGCGCGCTAGGCTCATGGCGGCGCCCGCGCCGCTGACTTGCAGGCCGTCTGGTGGCAGGGAGCAACACTGTGGAGATCCGTGAACTACGGCATGATGAGCGTGGCGCGTCGCTCAACCTCCGCCATCTGCTCTGGCCAGACTCGCCGCGACAAACCCTCGCGCAAGAGCAGGAGGAGATTCTTGCGGACCCGGCAGCACATGGCGTGTTCGTGGCGGCGCTTCCTGGTGGCGACCTTGCTGGCTTCGTTGAGGTGTCACTTCGCGACTGGGCCGAGGGATGCGGAACTCGCCCGGTCGGTTACATCGAGGCCTGGTACGTGAACCCCGAGCAGCGTCGTGCGGGCCTTGGGGGCCACCTGATGCGGACCGCGGAGCGCTGGGTGCTGTCCCGCGGCTGCACGGAGATCGGCTCTGACGCAGAGCTGCAGAACGAGGTCAGCCACCAAGCACATCGGGCCGTTGGGTTCGTTGAAGTCACTCGGCTGGTCCTGTTCGCCAAGAGGCTTTCGCCATGAGCGGCGTGGCGCCGTGCCCGCCGATGAAGCCGCCCGGCCCCGCCGCCTGCTGATCGGCACACCGTCAGGTGGACGCCACTGACCTGCTATCGAGGTACTGGTCGATGAGGATTCTGCGCCAGCGGGTCGTTTCTGCGTGGATGCGGAGCGCGGCGATCATGGCCGTGACCGGGGCGGCGGCACCGCTCAACGGTCAGGCGCGCCCACCCGACAATGCGCCACCGGCAAGCGCGGAACGTGCCGCGATACTCGCGGTCGTCGATTCGGCGCTGAACTTCATCACGACTGGCAAGTATGCCGCACTCGCGGATCTCATGCTGCCAGAGGCGCAGATCTACTCGGCGCGCGAACATGAGGGAGCCATCCAGTATCGCATGCGCACCGCGGCCCAGGAGCGTCAGAGACCCGCAGGGGCTGCCATCGTTGAGCGTGGGTTCGACTCCGAGGTACGCCTGTCAGGACCCATCGCCGTGGTGTGGTTGCCGTACGACCTGTATGCGGGGGGTCGCTGGTCGCACTGCGGCATCGACATCTTCACCCTGGTGCGCGTGGGAGAGGCTTGGCGCATCGGCAATTTGACCTACTCGGTGGAACAGCCTCCGGCCTGTCGGCAGCATCCAGCCGGACCACCTCCGGGGATGCAGTCGCCGTGAAGCGGACTCGGTGCGCCGCCACCTGACAACGCCTGGTGACTGACGGCCGGGCTTCGGAAGCGGGCGGGCGGCCCGGCCCTGGTGAACGGCTGGTCGGGCGTGGACGCCCGCCCGCACATTGCTTGAGCGGCCGCAGCACACGCTGAGGCCACGCACACCGGGCTCCAGCGAACCGACGATTCGTTCAGCGACCCGCTGGTGAGGCGGGGCCGGCACTGGCGCCGGAGGCCGGCAGCGGGGCGGCCATGGCCAGCCGGGTTGCGCAGACTGTCCCCGGGGAGTATGTCACGCTCGAGCATCCCGGCGTCGTGAAGGTCGGCGTGGAGGAGGGAGGGCCCGTGTCCCGCAGCCAACTGATGCGCATGCCTGCCGTCGCGTCCGCACGCCGGTGCTGGCTCACCGGGATCCTCGCCCTCATCGCGTCGTGCGGCGGCGGTACCACGACTGATACCCCTCCGCCACCGCCCCCTCCACCCGGGACGGTGGCCTCCGTGGCGCTCACGCCCGGGAGTGGGTCCGTCGTGGTCGGCGAGGGGCGGCAGCTGACCGCGACCGTCCGGGACGCCCGCAACAATGTGTTGACCGGGCGCACGGTGAGCTGGACCTCGAGCAACCCCTCGCTCGCCACAGTGTCCGCGACCGGCCAGGTCATCGGCCAGTACCAGGGCGGTCCGGTGACGATCCAGGCATCCGTGGACGGCGTGGTCGGGACCGCGACCGTCACGGTCACGGCGCCGCAGGCGCCGTCGGTCGTGGAACTGCGGTCGGTGATGGATTCGGCGGAGGCTGCGCTCCTGCGCGCCGGAGCGGAGCACAACGGCGACCTGGTCGCGGCGCTGGTGGCTGCCGCCACCCGGATGGAATCCGATCCCCGGGTCCGCCGCGTGGACTTCGTCGACACCACCGCGCTGCAGATCGAGCTCAAGACCGGCATGCGGACCATGCTCCGATTCGACGAGGTCGGCGCCGATGGGAAGAGCCTCTACCGCGGTGGGGGGGGCGGCGGTGGGACGCTGACCCGATTCGGTCGCGCCGCCAACCTCATCAGCAATCGCGCGATGCTTATCTGCGCGGCGGAGGCGACGGCGTTCTACGGCGCGGGCGAGCTGGAACGAGTCGCCGACCTGGCCCGGAATGCTGGGCTCGGACTCGCCGTGACGGTGCTGCGGGACGAACAATGCAACTGGCGTGCGGTGCAGACCTTTCAGGCGTACGGTCTCGTGATCCTCGACACGCATGGATTCGAGAACGGCTTCATCGTCGGTGGTCAAATCACGCTGGCCAGAGGCGGGGTGACGGACTCGGCGTTCAAGGCATCGGTCGATGCCGAGCAGGGTGCCGGGACCTTCGAGCGGCTGGTGGCCGGCGACCTCGGCACGACCCTGAGCTACGACGTCGGGCCCGCGATCGGCAACTGGTGGCAGCGGCATCAGATCGATCGTTCAGTCAAGCTGTGGGTCTCGTCGCAGTTCGTGCGGCAGCTCAACCTCGCCAACACCGTCGTCTTCGGCAACATGTGCTACAGCGGGGCGCGCAACGGCCGCACCGTGCCCGCCACCGGCTTCATCCAGCCGGCGTTCATGAGCACGGGCACGCCCACCTACTACGGGTATGCGTATCTCGATGGGGAATCGGTGAAGGTCCCGAACACGGTGGCGAAGGTGCTGGAAGAGGCGCTCATCCGGGCGCTCACCTTGGATGGCGACAGCACCGGCACCGCCCACCTCGACGCGAACGGGCAGGAGCCGGTCGCCGCGGTGGGCGCCAAGGCGGTGCTCGTGCCGAACTCGGGTGGCGGCCTGACGGTGACGCGTACCGGCACGCGGGAATTGCTCCTCCGGCAGGACGGCGAACTCGACCACGGCTACGTGACGGTCGAGGTCGGCCCGGTTGACGGGGAGTTCGGGAAGCCGATGGATTTCGTCGCCGACGACCACGGCAGCGCACCGTTGAACGCGATCTACCAGTGGGACTTCGGGGACGGCACGTCAAAGCTGAGGGTGAACGGACTGCCGCTCGCCCAGCACACGTACCAGCTCCCGCCCGGCACCAGCGCGTGCGCGGACGTGTCCTTTCCCATAAAGCTCGAGGTGTTGAGCAACTCGTCCGGCGCCACGATGGCCACGTCGCAGACAACCGCACGCCTGAAGAGTCCCTGCCCGAACTGGAAGCTCACGACGTTCGTGGACGTGGATGATCTCGTCGATGAACCGGGAACGGATCCGGGGCAGGGCGGTCCGTTCTTCGACCTGCTGTGGGGTGCCAAGTCGGTGCCGGGGTCCGCACTGATCTCGCTGACCGGGAACCAGCTCTCGATGCGGGTGCGGCGTGCCGGAGAGTGGACCACCTGCTGCCAGTTCGGCGCCGACGACCACGTGTTCACGTGGCCCACCTGGTCACAGTCCACCACGGGTCTCGACAGCGGCACGGTGACGGGGGTGCGGACCGAGGGGCAGTCCGAGTTCCGCTTCCAGGCGACGCGAACCGGGAGGAGCATGACCGGGACCATGACGCTGGTCGTGGTCGGCACGGATGACGAGACCGGACAACCGTTCACGGACATCTACACGTTCACCTTCACGGCGGAGCGGATGCAGTAGCGAGGGCCCCCCTTGCGGAGGGCTGACCGCACCCGTCCACGGATCCAGCTCGTTCCGTCACGTTCCGCCCGCCTCGGTGCCTGCTACCGCGGCCCTCCTACCGGCGCCCAGGACACGGTCCGCGCGCCCACGGGCCGGGGGTTGAAGGGATACTCGCGACAATCACGCCAGGGCTGCATCCGTGGACCTGAGGCGCTTGCCGCACCCGGTGCTCCAGGACGTCACGTCACATGCCGCCTGCGGCAAGGCAGCGGGGGGAAAGGGTGCCGGGTGCCAGGTGCCAGGTGCTGGCGGTTCCGACCGACCCGGCGGACCGGCACCGTGAGCAACCGGGTTGATCGGTAACAGCGTATGCAGGGAGGATAGGTGACACTTCCCCGGGGTGGGGGAGGGTCCTCCGACTTCAGTCCCGGATGATCATCTCGCGTTCGTCCACTTTGCCGAGCAAGACCGTCCCGAAGAAGAGGGACCAGATGCCGTCGTCAGTCTCCTCGAGGCCGATCTCATGCTGTTTCAGCGCATTGGCGATGAACAGCAGTTTGTGCTTGAGCCGGAAGGTCCCGGCATTGGTGACTTGCTTGACGAGGAAGTGCCCCGGGTACTCGAGGGGCGGCAGCCGCTCGGGGTATGGCCTCGGGGAGGCGGTGTAGCACGAACCGGGGGTGCGGCCACCGAGGTAGTCGTGTGGGCGCTCCTCGTTGTAGAGGGTGCGGAAGCGATTGAAGGCTCGCTGCTGGGCGGCGAGGTCTGCCCGCGGCGGCCGGCAGGCGCCGGCCTTGAGGGTGCGGTGCATCCGTTCGTGGGCCCCGTTCTCCTGGGGCTAGGCCGACCGGATCCGCTGGTACTGGATGCCGAGGCGCATCCACCAGACGTTGAGCTGCGAGAGGCCGTGGATGCCGCTGGTGGCAAACCGGACGCCGTTGTCCGTCCGGATGGCCCGGGGCAGGCCGAAGGCGCGGAAAGTGGGCTCGAAGACCGGCCGGGCCCCGCGCCCCTTGATATTCGGCAGGCCCTTGCAGGCCAGGAGATCGCGAGTGTGCTGATCGCCGATGGTGAGCGGGTAGCACCAGATGCCGTCCCGGGTGGGGAACTGTCCCTTGAAATCGGTGGTCCACAGATCGTTCGGCGCCGTCGCCGTCGGTGGCACCACGCCGGGATGCTGGTGCGGCCGACGGCGGCGGCGCTTCTTGACCAGGCCTCGCGGACCCGAAGGGCGCCCACGGTGCTCACCGCGGGCCACGCCTCCTCCTCGATCTCCGGATGCCGTGGCCCGAGCCAGTCCAGGAGCTTGCCCGGCCCCCAGTCCGAATGCTGGCGGCGCGCCTTGACCAGGAGCTCGGCCAGCTCTTCGGTGATGCGGTGCGGACAGTGATGCGGGGCGTGGCTGCGATCCTGCCGGCCCCGCCGGCCCTCCTCGTGATAGCGGGCGAGCCACTTGTAGCCGGTCTTCCGGCTGATCCCGTAGCGGGCGCAGAGCTCCGCGCGCGGGCACAGCCCGCGCCGATCGTCGGCGATGAAGCGTTCGCGCTGTTCCGTGGATGACGTCTCCAGCCAGAGCATCGGCCCACCTTCCCTCCCAGGGGTAGACCGTGCAGTTTATCAGGAGTGTCACCCATCATCCCGGTTTGGAGTGTTACCAATCAACCCGGTTTCTACCGCCCGGCGGACGCTCCTCGGCTCGCGCCTTCACCGTCGGGAGCTGCTTGACCCGCGCCGGCTGCGCTCCCTGCCGGACCGCCACGCGGCCGGCCGGAGCGACGCCGGGTTCCGGCGGTGGAACCTCGTCAATCTTTGCGCGTGGTACGACTACAGGAGCGAGGCATGAGTCACGCATTCAGAATGGTGGTGGACGATGAGTGAACGGGGGGCCGCATTGAGAGCACTCCGCCTTGCGTGGGGCGCACTTCGGACACTCCATCCCTCCCGTGCAAGCGTGATAGTTCGTGATGCACTCGGGCTGTTACCCAATCAGCCTAGAGATGTGGGCGAGCACTTGGCGAGTACCATGGCATGGCTTCGCACCGCCCACGACGCGGGAGGAGGTGAAGGAGTGTCGGCAGGATACTCGTTCATCGACGGATGGTTGCCACCGTATCCGGAGACGACCGGATATATCATACCGACATTCTTCGCGTTCTCGCGGTTTTCAGGTGAGAGTGATTTTGCTGATCGTGCGGTGGCAATGGCTGACTGGGAATGCCGTGTGCAGATGCCTAGCGGTGGTGTTCAGGGTGGGCTCTATGGCAAGGGCCGGGGCACTCCCACTGAATCCGTCTTCAACACCGGCCAGGTCATACTAGGCTGGTGTCGGGCCTTTGAGGAGACCGGAGCGGAACGTTTTCGAGAGTCAGCGCAGCGCGCTGGCGCGTGGTTGTGCTCCGTTCAGGAGGCAGATGGGTCCTGGGGTCGGTACTCTCCAGAGACGAAGACGCAACGTCACTCATATGATTCCCGAACCGCATGGGCGCTTCTTGAGTTGGCTCGCCTGACGGGTGAGACCCACTTCGCGGATGCCGCTCAACGGCAATTGGCTTGGGTTCTCAGCACACAATCCCCGAATGGCTGGTTCTCCAACGCGGAGTTCTACCCCCCCCCCCATCGCTGGGGGAGAGTCTTCACACACACCATAGCCTATGTCCTTGAAGGCCTCATCGAGGCCTGGCGGCTCACAGGTCACTCCCAGTACTTGGAAGCAGCAACCGCTGCTGCAGATCGACTGTCTATGGCTTATCGGTCGAGCTCCCGGCTGGCAGGTGACTTCACGCCGGAATGGTCCACAAATGCCCGGTATTCGTGCCTGACCGGCAGCGCTCAGACCGCCGGGGTCTTCCTCCGAATAGCTGCGGTGCGGAAACGCCCTGATTTGAAGGACACAGGCATTGCTTTGCTTCGCGATGTGATGGGAACTCAAGACCTCGGGAGTCGGGACCCTGCATTGCGTGGCGGTGTGAAGGGGTCGCACCCCCTCTGGGGCCGTTACACTCCGTTTGTTTACCCAAACTGGGCTGCGAAGTTCCTTGCCGACTCTCTTCTACTTGCAGTACAAACTCCCAGATGACTCCGGTCACAGTCGACGCCCCGGAGGTGGGGTGGCGTCCCGGTGAAGTCACACTGAAGTACTATTTTGGAGAGTTCTTGCTGCGTATGCAAGTCTGGCCGGGAGAGGTGTGGCAGGATCCGCTCGTGCATGAGCTGCCGGAGCTTGCACAGCTTGCAGATGCCACGGGATGGGAGGTGTCGCGGGCAACGAAGGCAAGGTATATCCAGGCACTGCCCACAGGCACTCCACTGCCGCGCGTGACCACTCGTGGAGACATCATCCGCTATGTCCCTCGTGTGTATATGCATGCAACCGCCCGCTTGGACAGTCAGGCGAACTACTGGGCCACTTTCTCATCCAAATCCCGCTCCACGATTCGAAGAAAGGTGCGCAGGCTCCGCGACTCCTTTGGGCGCGACTTCCGCTTTGAGGTGTGCCGTACACCGGCTGAGGTCTCCGCGTTCCACGGATTGGCCAGAGAGTTGTCATCCCGCACTTACCAAGAGAGATTGTTTGACGCAGGACTACCAGATAGCAAGGAGTACCGTGATCGTATCGCGACACTTGCGGCAAGAGATGAGTTCCTTGGGTTCCTCATACTATGCGGTGATCGTCCTGTTGCCTATATGGCATGTCCGGTCGTCAAGGGTGTCGTGTTCTACGAGTTTGTAGGTTATGACCGGGAGTATGCATCACTCTCGCCGGGGACCGTATTGCTCGTCTTGGTGCTGGAACACTTATTCGCTGAAGGCAAGTATCGTGCGTTCGATTTCACCGCCGGAGAGGCTGAACACAAACGGGCCTTCGCAAGTGACCTCCAGCCTTGCTCCGACGTCTATTACCTACGCAGAGGGCTCTCTGCCACTTTCTTGATCAGGTCTCATCAACTGGTCAGTTGGCTTTCATCATGCGCGGCGAAGGTCGCTGGAAGGGTTGGGATGAAAGCGAGGCTCAAGCGCTATTTCAGAGCGCGGGCTGTTGGGGTCGGCGATGCCACGGATTAGGTCGTTCGTTCGAAAGCTCGCGCGGGTCATCGTCCAGGATTATACACTGTACTGGGTCGTCGAGCTGCAGTTGAAGTCGGATGTCCAACCCGGCCGTGGGGTGTCGACGGTGTCGAGTGAGCTTACGGAGTTGCTGGAGACCCCTCACGCGGAGGTCCGTCGCACAATTAGTTATGCAGGCTCGGAAGCAGCCGGATTCTGCATCATCAAGGATGGCCACGCGGTTGCGGTATGCTGGTTCTGGTGGGGCAAGCGATATGAGGAGCGTGGATACTGGCCGCTGGATACTGTCGACGCCAAGTTGGTCCAAATTGTCGTAGCCGATTCCTACCGGGGTCAAGGCCTAGCCTCAGAGCTTCTCCGTTCGGCCTCCGCTGAAATGCTCGCAAAGGGCTTCAAGCGTCTTTATGCACGCATTTGGCACAGCAACAAGCCATCACTGCGCGCGTTTGCGAAGGCGGGATGGAGGAAGCGCGCGTTCGTCCTCGAAGTCAGGTATCACAAGCTACGCCCCCCCCTTCGTCTTGAATGGCCTCGGCGGAGCAGAGTGACATGAGCCGTGGTCTATGATGTCCCGATCACAGAGCCGGCCCTAGCGAGGAGGGTGGCTGCCGTTTATCCGTCGGCAGTGTGAGAAGATGCGGCGGAAGGTCCGCGACAGAATCTTCGGCTGGCGTGGAATTGTGGCGCGAGTCGAGTCGTGGCGCGCGGCGTGAGAGATGGAGCACCGTGACAGTTCCGGGATCCGTGGCTGGCTGGGTAGTGGCGAGTATCCACGATCCTGGCTATCGGCAGTGGATGCACGAGAATAGGCGCGTGACACGATCCGAGATAGCGACCTCGCTGAGGCTGATCAGCACCTCGCCTGGGCGCTTGATCTTCTTGGGACTGGCAGGCCTTTGCTTCCCACGCCTTGGAACTGGCGCACGGATCTTTGCGCTGGGTATGAGTGGCCGTTCGTCCCCAGTTGGAGGACTGGATAGGACATTCGATCGGGATCGGTCGAGTATATGGCGTGATCGCCGACTGCGGGCGCACCGACAGCCGGGCGGGGAATGCCCGCCGCCTCGTGCGTGCGCTTCGTGGGCCGTGAGACCGGCGGTTCCCGTGGGGGGGGCGATGCCGGCGGGGACCGATCGGACGCGCCGGTGGGACTGCCGCCCGCGCCAAAGGTCCCCGCGTGGTGGCGGGGCGACGGGACGGTGCTCAGGGGGCGGTCAGGACAGCGGCGGCGGCGGCGCTCGGTACGCGTGACGCGCCCCGGCCGGGGGCCCGCGTCGATGGGGGGCTCCGCGGCCCGCCGTGCACCTCGCGCGCACCGCGGGTCCGGAGGGGGGTGAGGATCTGGTCGATCACCGACGTCTGGGCAATGAACGCGACGATCCGCATCGCGCCGTGACAGGTGGGACACGCGAGCGGGTCGACCTCGAAGATCTGTTTGAGGAGCGACGCCCAACGGCGGCTGGCCTCGGTCGGCGCGAGGCGGGGCGCGGGGACGCTGGCGGGTGGCCCGACCGCCGCGGCGGGCGCCGCCTGCCGTCGCATCCCGCGCGGACGGTTGGCGTACCAGCCGTAGTAGCGCGTGGTGACGTGCCCCTTATCAGGAAGGTGGACCGGCACCCGGCCCCGGAACTCGAGCGGGTCCACGGTCTTGGTCCCCGCCGTGGGTCCCTCCGACTTGTCGAAGCGATACCCCACCACATTCGCGGTCCGGTCATAGGTGAGCCGTTCCAGCGCGACGGGATTCCGCGCACAGTAGCGCGCGAGGCGGGTCGCGAACGCGCGATCCTCCTCGGGGACCCAGACGGCGGTGTGCACGTGGAACCCCGAGTGCTGCCAGGTGGGCATGCCGGCGGCTTGGTGATCCCACTCTCCGCTGAACGCGCCGCCTGACCGCAGGCCGTTGGAGCCACAACCCGAGGCGATCACCGACGATGACCCCCTCGCCCTCCCCCTCCGGATACTCCGGCACCCCGCTCGCCCGGAAGCTCGGCCTGAAGGACGGCGCCCGCCTCCTGCCGGTGCACGCGCCCGACGGGTACGCGGACTGGCTGGGGCCGCTTCCGGCCGGGACGGTCATCGGCTCGCGGGCGTCGGCGATGGTGGACATCGCCCACCTGTTCTGCACCCGGCGCGCCGACCTGGTGCGCGAGCTCACCCGGCTGCGCGGCACGCTGCGCCCCGATGCGGCGACCTGGGTGTCGTGGCCCAAGAAGGCGTCCCGGGTCCCCACCGACATCACCGAGGACGTGATCCGCGAGGTCGCCCTCCCCCTGGGCCTGGTGGACATCAAGGTCTGCGCCGTCACCGAGGTCTGGTCGGGACTCAAGCTGGTGGTCCGCAGGGAACTGCGCTGAGGGGCCCGGACCCCGGCCCGGGGCGACGCCGGACCTCCTGGCCCCCTGTTCCTCCGACCTCCCCGACCCCACCGCCCAGGGCTTCGTCATCGCCAGCCCTGACGCCGTGACCCCGGACCGCCCGGAGCGGGCTACTCCGCCAAGGACCGCGCCCACGGGCCGGGGGTTGAAGGGATACTCGCGACAATCACGCCAGGGCTGCATCCGTGGACCTGAGGCGCTTGCCGCACCCGGTGCTCCAGGACGTCACGTCACATGCCGCCTGCGGCAAGGCAGCGGGGGGAAAGGGTGCCGGGTGCCAGGTGCCAGGTGCTGGCGGTTCCGATCCATCCGGCGGACCGGCACCGCCGACACCTGACACCCGAAGCCTGGAAGCTCCGACCCGTCAGGGTCGGGTCATCGCCAGCCCGGACACCGTCAGTTCCAGGTTGTGGCTCACCCGGATGCCGTAGGTGCCGTCGAGCGAGGCGAGCTTATCCGCCGCGACCAGTTCGCCCCGCTGGAAGGTGTGGACGGCGGTGCCGTTGATGACGCAGGACGCCGTGCCGCCCCGGACCCGCCAGCCGATCTCGTTGGTGGACTCGCCGCTGGCGTCGGCCTTCCGGAGCGCCGAGTGGGCCTGCATGTTCACCAGGGTCTGGACATTGGCGCCGTGGAAGGTCTTGACCGAGTAGGTCCCGTTGCCGTAGGCGATGCAGTAGGCCAGGGTCTCGGTGTCGGACTCGAGGTTGGCGCCGCCGATGAAGATCCCGTACGAGTGCGGGTGCGAGGCGGCCATCTTGTGCTCCTTGAAGGTCGCCTTGACC
>CAZACZ010000084.1:0-11375 GCA_964483695.1 uncultured bacterium
GGCGCGCGTCGCGGCAACGGCCGTCCGAGTGGCGCAAGTGCCGGCCACGGCGGCGCGCGCGGGTCGGGCCGCCAAGGCGGTCGTGGCGGCGGCGACGGACGAAGCGGTCCTCGTCCCGAGCGTTCGGGCGGCGCAGCGTCGCATCCGCAGGGCGACACCCGCACCCCGGCGCACGCCGGCCCTCGCACGAACGGGCAGTCGAACGCCGGACCGGGCGGCAAGAGCGCGTCCGGCGGCCGGCGGCGGCGCCGCGGCGGCCAGGGTCGACCCCGCCCCGCGTCCCAAGGCGAGTGATCGCCTAGCCCCCCTCGTCCTGCATCCCTAGCGCACGACCGCGGCCCTCCCCCACCCTGGGGCGAGGGCCGCGATGCCGAACGCTGACGATCCCCACTTACCCGCCACCGCCGGCGCGTCGGCCGCGCCGCCTGCCCGACCGTTCGCACCGAGCCCCCACCAGGCGCGCGTGTTCGCCTTCGTGCGCGCCGGCAAGGGCCACGGCGTGGTGATGGCCACCGCCGGCAGCGGCAAGACCACCACGCTGGTCCAGGTCGCGTCCTTGCTTCCCCGCCAGCGACGCGCCTGCTTCTTGGCGTTCAACCGCGCCACCGCCGCCGAGTTGCGCGCCCGACTACCGGCCCACGTCGACGCCACCACCATCCACGCGCTCGGCCGCGCCGCGCTGCTCACCGCCTTCCCGCCCTCGTCCGACGAACGGGAACGGATGGCCCCGCGAACCGGCAAGTACCTCGCCTTGGCGCGCGCCGTCGCCGAGCGCCACGCCCAGCGGTTGCCGGCCGAGCCCGCGCCCGTGGCCCGCTACCTCGCGCGCCTCGCCGACATGGTGCGGCTCGAGCTCGCGCCGGCCGCGAGCCCGGCCGCGGTAACCAGGGTGGCTCGCACCTACGGCCTCGAGGCTCCCGCCAGCGCGGCCGACGTCGGCATCGTCCACGCGCTCCTGCCGGAGCTCCTGCGCGCCGGAAGGGCCGCCGCGGCCGAGGGGAACGTCGACTACACCGACATGCTCTACCTGCCGGCGGTGCTCGAGCTGGCGCTACCGCCGTACGGCTTCGTGTGCGTCGACGAGGCGCAGGACTTGAGCCGCGCGGCGCTGGCGCTGGTCCTGCGCTTGGTCACCGGGGGCGCGCGGGCGCTCTTCGTGGGCGACGAGCGCCAGGCCATCTACGCTTTCGCCGGCGCCGACGAACGCTCACTGTCGCGCATCGTCGAGCGCACCGCAGCCACGGTCATGCCCCTCAGCGTGAGCTACCGCTGCCCGCAACGCCACGTGGCGCTGGCACGCCGGTTCGCCCCTCGGATGGAAGCGGCGCCTGGCGCCGCGCTCGGGCGCGTGCGGTGCGTCCCCGAGGCGCGTGTTCCGCGATCCGTCGGTCCTGGTGACCTGCTCCTCGCCCGCACCAACGCGCCGCTCGTCGGCGTCTGCTTGCGCCTGGCCCGCGCGGGGATCGCGGCGCGCGTGCTCGGGGACGACCTGGTGCCCACCTTGCGGGCGCTGGCCGATCGCATTCTGCCACCGCACGACCTGCGGCGCGCCCGCGCGCGGGTACGGCGCGCGCTGCGGGCCGACGCGACGCGCATCGAGCAGGCGCTCCTCACGCACCCGGCCCTGGGCGCCTCGCTCCGCCGCAGCGCCGACGCCCACGCCGCCTTGGACCTGCTGCTCGAGGCGCTCGAGACCACCAGCCTGCGGCCCACCCGGCGGCACCTCGACGCCCTCATGGACCGGCTCTTCGCCCGCGACGGCACGGTCCTGCTGAGCACGGTGCACAAGGCCAAGGGGCGCGAGGCGGAACGCGTCTTCCTGCTGCATCCGGAGGAGCTCGCCACCGCCGAGGCGGATGCGGCGGAGCGCAACGTGCTGTTCGTGGCCCTGACCCGTGCCCGCCGCGAGCTGGTGCTGGTGGAGCGTGCGCCGGGCGCGATCCGCCAACGCCTGCGCGCGGCGGAGGCGCGCAGCGGCACCACGGAGGCGCGCGGCGGCACGGAGGCGCGCGGCGGCACAGAGGCGCGCAGCAGCACGGAGGCGCGCAGCAGCACGGAGGCGCGCAGCAGCACGGAGGCGCGTTCTCGCGCGTCGCGCGTGGCGGGAAGCGCCGGATCGCCCCCCGCAGACCCTGCCGAGCCCTCCCTCGAGCGCGCCTGGAACGACGTGCTGAGCTTGGCGCTGGTGATGGCGCGCCAACGCCGCTGATGCAGGTCGTGGTGCAGCGCCGCCCGGTCCCGCGCCCGGCAGCAGCGGCGCCGCGCGACCGTGCACGGGCCGCGTGCCGACGCGCCGCCACTGCGGTGCTTGGCCGACGGCGCCGCCGTGTGCCCTCCGGTATCATCCCCATCATGGCGCTCCACGGCGAACTCAAGGTCCCGGGCGGGAAGTTGGTCGTGGTCGACGTCGTCGTCGAGGACGGCCACTTGCGCCAGGTCGAGGTCAGCGGCGACTTCTTCCTCGAGCCGGCCGAGGCGCTCGACGACATCGTGGCGGCCCTCGACGGAGCGCCGGCCGACGCCGACGAAGACGCCCTGGCGCGCCGCATCGCGGCGCGGCTCCGGCCCGGGGCCGAGCTGATGGGCTTCACCCCGAGCGCCGTGGCGGCGGCGGTGCGCCGCGCGCTCGACGACGGTCGCCCGCGGGAGCGCGCATGAGCCCCGCCGACGGCTTCGCCGCGCGCTGGCACGACTACCCGTGGCACCTCCTGCGCGACGGTCCGCAACCGCCGGTGATGCACATGGCGCTCGACGAGGTGCTCACCTACGAGGTCGGTGCCGGCCGCCGGCCGCCCACGTTGCGCATCTGGGAGTGGAGCAGCAACGCCGTCATCCTCGGACGCTTCCAGTCGGTGAAGAACGAGGTCGACCCGGCCGGCGCCGAGAAGCACGGCATGACGGTGGTGCGGCGCATCACCGGCGGCGGCGCGATGTTCGTCGAGCCGCACAACGCCGTCACCTACTCCCTCTACGCCCCCGAGGCGCTGGTGAAGGGCATGTCGTTCGTCGACTCCTACGCCTTCCTCGACGACTGGGTCATCGAGGGCCTGCGCTCGCTCGGGGTGGAGGCGGAGTACAAGCCGATCAACGACATCTCCTCCAGCCAGGGCAAGATCGGCGGCGCCGCGCAGACGCGGCGCGGCGGGGCGGTCTTGCACCACGTCACCATGGCGTACGACATGGACCCGGCGAAGATGCTCGAGGTGCTGCGTATCGGCCGCGAGAAGCTCTCGGACAAGGGCAGCGTCAGTGCCAACAAGCGCGTCACGCCGTTGCGCCAGCAGACCGAGCTGCCGCGCCAGACCGTGATCGATCGCCTCGTCGCGACCTTCGACCGACGCTACGGGCTTGCGCCGAGCGCGCTCCGCGACGAGGAGCGGGACGCGGCCGCGGCGCTGGCGCGCGAGAAGTTCTCCACCGAAGCCTGGCTCTACCTGCTGCCCTGAGCTCCGCAGAACCGCGTAGCCGACGCACCTTCGCGTCGTGAGAAGCGCCTTCCGCACGGCGTTCCCACGGCGTTGCACGCGTTCGTCCCACGGTGTACCGGCGGCGCTGCGGCCGTGTTGACAACGGCTGTTGCAAGGACGTATGTTCGTACAACAGAACGTGTACAACCCCGCTCGAAGGGACCGCCCCAAGCGGACCCGGGAAGCGACCTCGCAACGGCAGCGACGGAGTCCATGGCTCTCGGCAGCCCTCGAGGCAGAAGGAGGAACGGCATGCAACGCATTCGCTGGCTCTTGGTCGTGGTGGTGCTGGCCGTCTGGGGAGCGGCCCACGCCGATCCGCTCTCGTTCGTGCTCGACACCACCGACATCCGCGTCGACGAAGCGCAAGCGATCGCCGCGCAACTGCAAGAACTCGGCATCGACGTGCAGGTGCGCGTGTGGCAAGCGAGCGTGCTGCGCGAAGAGATGGTAGCGGGCAACCGCCAGGCATCCACCAGCGACTGGGGCAGCTCGTACTTCGACCCGTTCGACTTGGCCGTGCCCAAGTTCGGCACCGCCGCCCGCGGCAACTTCTCCTTCTACTCCAACGCCGACGTGGACCGCGCCTTCGAGATCGCCTCCACCACCATCGACGACGCCACCCGCGACGCGGCCTACAAGGACGCTCAGCGGCTGATCTTCGAAGACGCCCCGTGGATCTTCGCGTACGTGCTGCAGAACATCGAAGCCGCCAGCACCAGCGTGCAGAACTGGGCGCCGGCCGCCGACAACAGCGAGAGCATGCACGAGGTGTGGGTCGAAGGCTCCGACAGCCTGGTCCTGGCGATGCGCACCAACGCCCTGGTGACGTTCGATCCCGCCATGTACCGCGACCGCGAGACCGAAGCGGTGCTGCGCAACATCTTCGACGCGCTCACCTTCCCGACCCGCGAAGGCGTCGTGCAGCCGCACCTGGCGCGTGCCTGGCGCGTCGTCGACGACGTCACCTACGAGTTCGACCTCGAGCCGCTGGTGATGTTCTCCAACGGCGAGCCGCTCACCGCCGACGACGTGGTCTTCACCTTCGAGCGCATCCTGACCGAAGGCGCCATCGACGGCGCCACCAGCCCGCGTGCCGGCCTGCTCGGCCCGCTCGACCACGTCGAGAAGGTGGACGACGACACGGTGCGCTTCGTCTACAAGGCCACCTTCCCGCAGGAGCTGCTGCTGCAGGCCCTGACGCACTTCCAGATCGTCCCGCAGGACTACATCGCCGAAGTCGGCAACGCCGGGTTCGCCGCCGCCCCGATCGGCTCCGGTCCGTTCACCTTCGCCCGCGGCACGCTCGACTCGCAGGTCGTGCTGGAAGCCAACGGCGGCTACTGGAAGGGCGCGCCGCGGTTGCAGACGCTGGTCTTCCGCATGATGCCGGAAGCCTCCACCCGCGTGGCGGCGCTGCTCTCCGGCGAAGTGCAGATCATCCAGGCTCTTCCGCCCGACCTCGTCGACCGTCTCAGCGGCGCCCCCGGCGTGCAGGTCTTCACCGCCCCCGGCACGCGCTCCTACCAGATCGAGTTGAACGTCGCCAAGGCGCCGTTCGACGACGTGCGGGTGCGCCAAGCGGTGAACTACGCCATCGACTGGGACAGCATCCTCACCAACATCTACCGCGGCTACGCCGACCGCCTCGCCACCGGCTTCCTGCCGAGCGGCTTCGGCTACGACGAGTCCTTGGCGCCGTACCCGTACGACCCCGAGAAGGCCAGGGAGCTGCTGCGCGAAGCGGGCTACGACGTCCGTTAGCATGAGGTCGAACGTCGCCTGAGCCGTAGCTAGGAAGCCATGCGTCTGGCCAAGCTGTTCGAACGAGTCCTGTCCGCCATCCCGGTCGCGATCGGGGTGGCGGTCATCGCCTTCCTCTTCCTCCGCTTCCTCCCAGGCGACCCGGTCGAGATCATGCTCGGCGACATCCAGGCCAGTCAGGAACAGGTCGCGGCCATGCGCCAGGACCTGAACCTCGACGAGCCGCTGTGGACGCAGCTCGGGCTCTTCTTCCGCGACTTGCTCCGCGGGGACCTCGGCACCAGCTACGTCAAGAACCAGCCGGTGGTGAAGCTGGTGGCCGACACCCTGCCTGCCACCATCGAACTCACCCTCGCCACCATCGTCATCGCCATCCTCATCGCCCTGCCCGTAGGGATCATCAGCGCCCTGCGGGCAGGGTCGTGGCTCGATCGCACGGTGCTCTCCGGCGCCCTGCTGGGCGTGAGCATGCCGGCGTTCTGGTTCGGGCTGCTGCTGATCCTGCTGCTCTCGGTGCAACTGCACGCGCTGCCGACCTCCGGCCGCCTCCCGGCCACGCTGGCGGTAGACACACGCACCGGCTTCATGCTGATCGACACCTTGTTGGCAGGCGACCTTCGCGCCTTCGGCGCCGCCGTCCGGCACCTGATCCTGCCGGCGCTGACGCTCGGGGTGGTGTTCTCCGCGGTCCTGGCTCGTGTGGTGCGCGCCTCGATGATCGAGGTGCTGCAACGCGAGTACGTCACCACCGCGCGCGCCAAGGGCCTGCGCGAGTGGGTCGTGGTGATGAAGCACGCGCTGCGCAACGCCCTCATCCCTGCGCTCACCGTGGCCGGCCTGCAGGTCGGCGAGTTGCTCGGCGGCAACATGATCGTCGAGACGATCTTCGCCTGGCCCGGCGTCGGACGCCTGGTGGTCAGCTCGATCTTCGCCCGCGATTACGTGGTGGTGCAGGCGGCGGTGATGCTCTACGCCCTCACGTACGTCGCCGTGAACTTGCTGGTCGACGCCCTCTACACCCTCCTCAACCCCCGCATCGCCCTCTGACGCCATGGCCCGCGTCGTCGCTCCTCCCCTCACGCCGCGCCTGGGCCGGCTCGGCCCGCTCGGCGCCCTCATCGGCCTGGCGCGCAAGGTCGTGCGCACGCCGCTCGGCGCCATCAGTGGCACGGTCGTGGTGGCGTACGTGCTGGTGGCGATCTTCGCCCCATGGATCGCGCCCTACGCCCCCGAGGCCACCTCGCTGGGCGCCCGCCTCGCGCCCCCGTCGGCCCAGCACTGGTTCGGCACCGACACGCTCGGACGCGACATCCTCAGCCGCACCATCTACGGCGCCCGCGTCAGCCTGATGGTCGGGCTCCTTACCGTCGCCATCACCGCTACCTTCGGAACGTTCCTCGGCGCCTTGGGCGGCTTCTTCCGCGGGCCGTTCGACGCCGTCACCGGCCGCATCACCGAACTCCTGCTGGCGTTCCCCTATCTGATCTTCGCCATCGGCATGATGGCGTTCTTAGGCCCCGGCTTCGCCAACCTGGTGTGGGCGTTGTCGTTCAAGGGCTGGGTCGAGTTCTATCGCTTGGCGCGCGGCCAGACCCTCGACCAAGCGCAGAAGGAGTACGTCGAGGCCTCGCGCGCCATCGGGCAACGCACCTGGCGCACGCTGTTCCGCGAGGTACTGCCGAACATCCTGCCCGCCACCGTCGTCCTCGGCACGCTGCGGGTGGGGTACTTCATGGTGCTGGAGGCGTCGCTCAGCTTCCTCGGCGTCGGCATCCCACCGAACATCCCGGCCTGGGGGTCGATGATCTCCGAAGGCCGCAACGTGCTGTTCATCGCCTGGTGGGTGAGCACCATCCCCGGCATCTCGCTGCTCATCCTGGTGCTCGCCATCAACCTGCTGGGCGAGCGACTGCAGGAGATCTACGACCCGAAACGGAGCCGACGCCGATGAGCATGCGCGAATCCACGACCGCGGCGCCCGAGACACCACAGGCCCCCCGTCCTCGCATCGGTATCACCGTCCACGTCGGCGAGCAGGAAGCGAAGGAGGGCCACCACGAGGTGCGCTTCCAACTCACCGCCCGCTACGCCGCCGCGGTGCTCGAGGCAGGCGGCCTGCCCCTGCTGGTCCCGACGCACCCCGACACGGCCGCCGCCCCCGACGAGGTGCTCGACGTCGTGGATGCGCTGCTGCTGAGCGGCGGCGGCAACCTGCCGTCCGGCTACTTCGTCGATCACCCGGAACCGAGCCTGCGCCAGACCAACCCGCCGCGCTACGACGTCGAGGTGGCTCTGGTGCAAGAAGCGATGGCGCGCGGCCTGCCGTTGCTGGGCATCTGCCGCGGCATGCAGACCATGGTGGAGGCCGTCGGCGGCGAACTGGCGCGCGACTTGCGCCGGCTGCCCGCCACGCACGAGCACTACCAGACGCTCCCGCCCCAGCACCCCACGCACGACCTGCGGGTGGCGCCGGACTCGCGGCTGGGCGCATGGGTGGGGGCGGCGTGCCGCGTCAACAGCTTCCACCGTCAGGTGGTGCGCAGCGTTCCCGAGGGATGGCGTGTGACGGCCTGGTCGGACGACGGTCTTGCCGAGGCGGTGGAGGCAAGTGCCGGCTTCGCGGTGGGGCTGCAGTTCCACCCCGAGTGGCTCGGCGCCGAGCACCCAGGCTTCACGCATGTGTTCCGCGACTTCGTGGCCGCCGCCCGCACCTACCGGGCGTAGCCGAAGCTCCGAACGCCGCTCAACCGTCCTTGTTGAACTGCTGCCAGGCACGCTCCGCCGCGGCGAGGCGCGCCGCCGCGCCGGGGAGGGCCGCCTCGACGAGGGTCAGCAGCGCGTGGCTCACGCTGATCAAGGCGGTGTACGAGTCGAGCACCCCAGTGCTGCCGACGTGCGCTCGCAACACGTGCGTGCCTTTGGGCACGTCGTTGCCCGGGCTGGCGTCGGTGAGCACCGTGCGCGGCACCTTGGCGTCGGCCAGGAGGCGCAGGGTGCGCTGCACCTCGGGCGAGTGGCGCCTCAGCGACACCACCATGGCGTAGTCTTCGGCGCCCAGGTCGAACAGCTGATCGACCGGCGAGCCCCCGGGCGCCGGCGAAGCGTCCACGCGCTCGCGCATGGTGCGCAGCACCAGGCTCAGGTGCAGCGCGATGGGGAACGAGAAGCGACGGCCGAACACCAACACCCGCCGCGCCTGCGCCACGCCGCGCGCGGTGGCGTCGAGGGCGTCTAGGTCGAGGTGGGTGTAGCTGCGGCGCAGGTTCTGCAGCTCCCGCTCGTACACCGCGTGGACCATGCTGGTGCCGGCCTCGCCCACCGCCCCCACGTCGGTGAGCACCAGGTCGCGCGACGCCGAGACGGTGCGCACGTACGCCTCGCGCGCCTCCTGTTGCAGCTCCGGGTACCCGGCGAAGCCCAGGTGCTGCGCGAAGCGCACGATGGTGCTGCGGTGCACGTCGAGCTCGTCGGCCAGCTCGCTGCTGGAGAGGTACCCCCAACGCTCGAGGTGCTCGACCAAGTGCGCCGCCAAGCGACGCTCCTGCGGGGTGAGCACGTCGGCATGGCGGTCGACGCGCTCGACCAACCCGTCGATCGCAGGCGCGTCCTTCCCCGGAGGATCGTCGGCTGCGCGGCTCATGCCGTCTAGGGTACGGGAATCTCCACGTCGAGGAGCGGCGCGTACTGCTGCGCGCCGAAGATGTCGGCGTCGCCTGCGCTTCCGCTGGGGGCACGGCGGAGGATGGTGAACTTGATGGCGTACGCCGGGTCGTAGGTCACGAAGTCGGTGATGCGCGCCTCGTCGATGCGATAGAGCCGCGCCACGAACGCCTTGGTCAGCACGCCCGAGCCCTTCACCAACTCGTAGTTGTCGCGCGACTGGAAGATGATGTCGAAGGTGATCTTGTCGACCCCGGCGTTCTTGCTGCGCACCGTCTTGGCGAGCTCGGCCAGGCGCTTGGTGGACGTGGCTGCCGCGCTCATCGTGCACCTCCGGCCACGGTGGTAGAAGCGTCGACGCCGTCGTCGACCTCGATGGTGTGTAGCGGGAAGAGCTCGAGCGGGTCGTCGACGCGCATGGTGTGGTTCAGCGTCCAGCGGTAGGCGGGGCTGACGCGCACCACCTCGTCGAGCGGGAACGCCACCCCGCCAGCGGTGCCCTTCACGTCCGGCAGCCGGGCGTAGAACATCTGCCGGGTGCCGGTCAGGGCCACCTCCTCGGCCATCTCGGCGGTCGGGGCGACCCCGAACACCATGATGCCGAGTTCGTGGCCGGGCTGGTCGCGTAGCGGCTCGAGCTCGCCCATCACCCCGTCGCGCCCGTAGACCTGGTAGTGGAGCTGGTAGCCGCCCTGTTCCGGCGTGCCGAAGCGCGCTTCGACCTGGTGCCGTGCCCAGGCGATGACCTCGTCGATGCGGGCGATGGTGTAGGGGTCCCGCACGCCGGCGAAGCCCATGTAGCGCTCGCCGACCTTGCCGGAGCCCTCCAGCTTCACGCGCAGCTGCCCCGGCGCGGACGCTTCGAAGTGCGGTCCGGTGACGCGCGTGGTCTTGGCGTCGAACTGCTCGTAACGGCAGTGGGTCATGTCGAGCATGCCGCCGGCGACGTACTCGTAGTACGGGTTGGAACGCTCGTACATGGCGTGGCCCGACACCGAGGCGATGGTGCAGCGTTGGTTCGGGTGCATGGCGGTGACCTTGACGTCGTCCATCGAGATCGCGCCGATGACGGTCTCCTTGCCGGCGTACGGCTCGGCGTTGAACGAGGCGCACTCCAGCACCTTGCCGAGGTAGTACGACAGCGCCTCGGGGTAGCCGGCACGGATGGCCGGGGCGGCGAAGATCACTGCGTCGGACGAACGGCCGCCGATGATCACCTCGGCGCCGCGGTTCAAGAGCTCGATGTAGGGGTGCACGCCGGCCACCGCCACGATGCGCTCGGTGGCGTCGAGCTCGGCCTCGTCGAGGTCGCCTCGGCCGTCGAGCCCCGTCACGCGGTCGCCGGCGCGGATCTTGGCAAGCACCGTCTCCTTGGGCACCTCGGAGTAGAAGTAGCCCAGCCGGAACGGAGCGAGGCGGTGCTGCCTGGCGATGTCGCGGATCATGCCGACGTACATGTCGACGCGGCTGTTGCTGCCGGTGTCCCCCGCCGAGCCGATGATCATCGGCACGCCCAAGCGGCGCGACGCCAGCAGCATCTTCTCGAGGTCGTGGCGCTGCCACTCCTTCGGGGCGGTGGAGGTGTCGGTGCCGAGGGGCACCGGCCCGATGTCGTCGGAGCCCGAGTCGGCCAGGATGAAGTCGGGCCCGGTGGCGACACCGAGCTCGAAACTCTCCACCTTGAGCGGCGCGAAGCCCAGGTGACCGTTGGGGCATAGGAATCGTAGCGTGGGTCCCGCCATCGTGGTCCTCCCGCGGCCGCGTCGGACGGTGGCTCCGTAGGCGCGGAACGCCTGGTGCGGGCTGTTGCAGACTGTTCGGCTCTACACCAGTTGTTGCAGAAACCATAGCAAACGCCGTGCTGACGGTCAAGGTCGCCGCGAACCCGCGGCGCGTGTCCGGATGGGCTTGTGCTCGGTCGCCAGAAAGCGTAGGGTGGGGCATCCCGAAAATCGTCTAAGGGCAGTTTTCGTGAGTTGGGTTTCGCGCGTTGCATCGTGCACCGTTCGGCCCGAGGCGAGCGACCGTGTCCAGCGAGGCCGGCGCCTGCCAGAAGGAGCATCATGGCTACAGGTACGGTCAAGTGGTTCAACGGAGAAAAAGGGTTCGGCTTCATCGCCCCCGACGACGGTGGTAAGGACCTCTTCGTGCACTTCAGCGCCATCCAGGGCGCGGGCTACAAGAGCCTGAACGAAGGCGACAAGGTGCAGTACACCGCCGGCGCCGGCCCGAAGGGCCCGCAGGCGCAGAGCGTCAGCGTCCTCTAGCACCCCGCGCGAAAGCGCGTGCCACGCGGGCCCCGCACGTCGGGGCCCGCGCCCTTCGAGCGCCTCGATCCTGGCGGCTGTGCCGCCGCGGTCGGGGCGTTCTCGCGTTCGTCGGCCGGCCGTCCGCGTGCGCGCCCCGACTCAGTCGGTAAGCGGCACCCACACGTACGCCCCCACCACCCGCCGGCCACACCCCAGCGCGGTGCGCACCGCCGCA
>CAZACZ010000085.1:0-9508 GCA_964483695.1 uncultured bacterium
ACCTGGGCGCCGCCACCCAGCACCCCGCCTGGAACCCGGCCGGGAACCGCATCGCCTACGTGATGTACACCCTGCAGGTCGTCCCGCCGGGCACCCTGGCGTTCTCGTACAAGACCTGGACCATCGCCCCGGACGGCACCCGCCCGAGCTTGTTGGTCCCGTTCGGCACCCTGGCCGACCGCAGCCCGACGTGGAACCGGGCCGGCACCTGGCTGGCGCAGTGGTCGTGGAACCAGGACCTGCGCGCCGCGGTGTGGCTGGTGAACGCGGCCGCCACCGAGCGCGTCGAACTCACCGCCGGCCTCGGCGGCGACGCCCTGTACCCCGCCTGGAGCCCGGACGGCACGCGCATCGCGTTCGCCAGCAACCGGGAAGGCACGTTCGACATCTGGGTGGTGGACGTCGCGGCGGTCGCGGCGTCCGTCGGCGCCAGCGCGGGCGGGCGCTAGGCGTTCGGAGCGCTCGCTCGCTAGCCGTTCGGAGCGAGCGCACGCTCGATCGCGTCGGCATCGGTGGGCCGGTTGACGTTCGCCAGCGCGCCTTCGGGCATCGCGGCGGCATCCACCACCGTCAGCAGCCCTTCCGCGTCGAGCTCGGCCAGAAGTGGCTGGAACGCCAGGGCGGCGCCATCGGCGCCGACCAGCGCGCGCTGGAACCGTTCCGCCAGCGATCCGTGGTAGAGCGCGGCCAGCGGCTCCCAGCGCCCGGCGGCGTCGCGCACCACGATCGCGACGGTGCCGTCGCGATGGTGCTCGGCCAGACGCCGCCACCAGCTCTGCGGCACGAGCGGCATGTCGGCGGCCAAGACCGCCAACCAGGCTCGGGGACGCCGCCGTAGCGCCGTCGCCAGACCGGCGAGCGGACCGTGCCCGGGGACGTCGTCAGCCACGCCGACCGCACCCTCCGGCAACGCCGCGGCGGTGGCCGCGACGCGCTCCGGCGACCCGAGCAGGACCTCGACACCCTCGGCGTCCGCCAACGAGGCCATGGCCAGGTCGATCAGTCGCTTGCCTGCGATGGTGGCGAACACCTTGTCGCGTCCGAAGCGCTTCGACGCGCCGCCGGCCATGATCGCGCCGTGCCAGGAACGCGGTCGGGCGGGGGCGGGCTCGGATCGGTACGAAGACATGGCGCCATTATCGCCGGCGCTTCAGCCTGCCGCCTTGCGCTCGCGGTGGCTGCGCACCTTCATCCGGTTGCCGCACACGTCCATGCTGCACCAGGTACCGGAGTGGTTGCGCGAGTGGTCGAAGAACGCCCACTGGCAGCCGTCGTTGGCGCACGCCTTGAGCCGGGGCCAGCTGCCGTCCAACATGGCGGCATACGCGACCGCTTGCAGGGTGCCGATGGCGGCGCGCACGCCGTCGCTGGCGGGGCGCAACTCGAACCTACCGTCGTCGTCGATGGCGAACGTCATGGAGGTGCGCGCCACGATCGCCCGCAACTCCTCGAGCGCCTCCGGCTCGAGCGCGTCGCCGTTGTTCGTGCGCATCAGCCCGCGGAGCGCTGCTCGGAACGCCAGCACCTCGGCGTGGTCCTTGGCCGCGATGGTGCAGCCCTCGGGCACGAGGCCGTGATGCGCGAGCCACGCGACCGCGCCCTCCGGGGTCCCCAGTGCGTCCTTGCCCGACTCGAGGTCGAGGGTGTTGACGAAGCCCTGGACGAAGGCGAGGTCGCCAGGGGCGCGCTTGTTGCCCGTGGGCAGATGATCCACGTGCCGCATCGGTAACTAGCATAGCATCTTGACAAGTTACCGGACACCACCGTAAGCTTATTGGCAGTTACAGGGTGCGCGAGCGTCGAGGGTTCATCGTCTCGGGGAGGCGCGCCGGATCCCACCGCACCGGTGGGGCACATCGCGCCATCGCTGGGTCGCGCGGCGGAGAGGAACGGTACGGCCATGAACGGGAACGACCTGCTGTCGCATCCGATGATGCTCGCTCACCAACGGCGCTTGCTGGCGGAGGCGCGCCAGCTCCATCTCGCGGCGGCGGCCCGCGCCGCGACGAGGGCCGCCGCGAAGACCGTGGCCACCGACGAGGGTTCGCTTCCTATCGCTCGCCCGGTCGGCGCCCCACCTGCGCGGGGAGGTCGGCGCCCCGCGGTCGTCGGTCGCGCCGCGGGCGCTACCAGCGAGCGTCGTCGGCCTGGACTCGCTGGTCGTCTAGGCGCCACGTTGGTGGCGCTGGGCACGCGGCTCGAAGCGCTCGACCGATCACGCCGGACGGGCTGAGCGAAGGGCGTCCGCGTTCGGGGCGTTCGCCTCTTGCGCCGACGGGTCGCCGCGCCTACGTTCCACTTGGAGGTGGGTGATGATGTCGGCCGTCGGAACGTCGGTACAGGCGTATCAGGTGCAGTTCGTGCGGGTCCCGTCGCGTCACGTAGCGGTGCATCGCTTCCGCGCCCGCCCCGAGGAGATCGGGCAGAAGATGGGCGAGGCGTTCGGCATGGTGATGCGCTACGCAGGCATGCACGGCCTTCAGGTGCACGGCCCGGGCATCGGCCACTACACCATGCACGGCCGCGAGTTCGAGGTGGCCGCCGGGTTCGTGGTCGACGTCGACTTCCAGGGCGACGACGAGGTCGGTCTGCTCACGTTGCCGGCGGGCGAGGTAGCTACCACCACGCACGTCGGGCCGTACGACCATCTCATGGAAGCGTACGAGGCGGTGCAGGCGCACGCCCGCCAGGTGGGCCGCAAGCTCGACGAGCACGTCATGTGGGAGGAGTACCTGACCGGCCCCGAGGTCCCGATGGAGCAGCAGCGCACGGTGGTGCGGTGGCCGGTGGCGTGAGCGCCAGCATGCGGGTGTGGAACGGCGGACGCACGGTCACCCGTGCTGCCCGCCGCTAGCGCACCCGCGCGTCCTGCGGGTCAGTCCGGTAGCGCCACCGCGCGCTCTTCTTGTCGACCGGCCTGCGCCTCCAGCCCGGCCTCGGTCAACCAGTACGCGCCTCCTCCGCCCTCGCGCGCCATGTAGCCGTGGTCGACCAGGGCGCGCCGAAGGCGCGCGGTGTCCTCGTGGTAGCGCTCGAGGATGGCGTTCACCGCCGGTTCCGGGTAGCGCCGGCCCGGTTCGAACGCCGGTAGCACGTGGCGGACCACGACCAAGAACTTCTTCTGCTGGGTGGGGAAGGCCGTGATGCGCCCGGCGCGGTCGGTGAAGGTGCCCAACACCTTGCGCTCGAAGGCACCGAGGTCGACGTCGTCGGCCAGGTGCGGCAGCTCGCCGGGGCCGAGCAGGCGCGTCGCCATCTCGCGCAGCGCGTCCTCGCGCAGGGAGTAGTAGCGGTAGTAGCCGTCGGGCCGCGCCTCCACCAAGCCGGCAGCCGCGAGTCGCTTGAGGTGATGCGACGCGGTGCCGCTGCTGGTGCCGAGTGCGTCGGCCAGGTCTTCGACCGTGCGGGGCTGCTGCGCCAGCAGCCCCACGATGCGTAGCCGGTTCGGATCGGCGAGCGCTTTGAAGAAGTTCAGTAGGGCCTCGTTGGCGTCACCGAGCGCGTCGGGGTCGCGCGGGCGCGGCGTGGGGTCGTGGGGGAGGGTCATCATCGGCCTCGTTCCGCCACCGATCGCACCGAGTCCGCGGCACGGGTGGCGATATGATTCTACACGCATCAAGATAGATTGGCAATCGTCAAAGCGGTTCGACGATGATGTACGCGGCGCGGTGCCGGGCAACGCTCTCCGCGGCATGTGGTCGGCTTCGTAGTCGGAGCGGCGAGACCCGGCGTACGGTGCGCTCGTGGCCGGTCGCTCCGCCATCCGAAGCCGCAGGGGAAAGGTTGGACGTCCGTTCGCCGTCGGCGTGGCGCGGCCTCGCGGCGCCGGATGGTCCGTGATCCTGGCGGTGGTCGCGTTCGCCTTCGCGTCGCGGCATGCCGTCGCGTCCACCCCCATCGACCCGCCTCGAGGCGACGCCCGCATCGTCGTGTTCGGTGACATCAACGGCGCCTACGGGTCGCTTGACTACCCACCCGGTGTGGAGCGCGCGCTCGCCGCGATCGTCGAGGTGTGGCGGCCCGACCTGCTGCTCTCACCCGGCGACGTGGTGGCGGGGCAGTCGCATGCGCTTCCCGACGACGCCTTCCCGGCGATGTGGGCGGCCTTCGACGCCGGAATCGCCGCGCCCCTACGGCGTGCCGGCATCCCGTACGCGGTCGCGCCCGGCAACCACGACGCCTCCAGCCTGCGCACCCCGAGTGGTGCCTTCGCGTTCGCCCGGGAGCGCGCCGCGGCCGAGGCGTACGGGCGGCAGGCCGGCGGGTTGCCCGACGACGTCTACCTCGACCGGTCGGCGTACCCGTTCGACTACGCGTTCGCCGTGCCGTTCCCGAACGGTGGACTGTTCGTCGCCGTGCTCGACGCGTCGAGCGCCACCGTCGACGCACGCCAACGGGCGTGGTTGGCCGGTGCGTTGCAGCAACCGACCGCGCGTTCTGCGGCGTTTCGCATCGTGGTCGGGCATCTCCCGCTGACGCCCGTGGCGGTCGGGAGGGACCGCCCTGGCGAGTTCCTGGCCGACGCTGACGCGCTGCGCGCCCTACTGGAAGCGGGAGGCGTCGACCTCTTCGTCAGCGGACATCACGCCGCGTACTTCCTGGGGCGGCTTGGCGACCTCGAGGTGCTGTTCGCGGGCGGTGTCGGCGGCCGGAAGTTGCTTGGTTTCGATGCGCCGGCGCGCTCGACCGTGAGCGTGCTCGACCTATGGTTCGAGCCTGCGGGGATGCAGGTGACCACCTTCGACTTGGCCGACATGAGCGTGGTGCCCATCGAGGCGCTGCCACCGCGCGTTGGCGAGGCAGTCCGCTCGACGGGGGCGCACCGGCTGGCGTCCGCACCGGACGCACCGGGTCGGCCCTAGGCGCGACACCTCGAGGCTAGGAACCGCTAGCCGAAGAACCGTTCCCCGCGCCGCCGTACCTGCGCGATCTGGTACGCATGCCCCGCCTCGTGCTCCACGAGGTGGTAGACGATCCACTCCGGCGTCGCCCGATACCCGGCGCCTTCGGGCGCGCGCGGGCGCCGCCAGTCGTCCAGCGTCATCCCTTCGAGTTCGTGCAGCAGCCAGGCGCGCGTCCGCTGCAACCGGCCGACGTGCTCTTCCAGCGCGATGCCGAGCATCGGCGTGAGCCGCCCATCCGGCGTGCGCGCGTCCTGCGGGAACTCGGCCAGGACGCGGTCCGGGAACGGTCGGCAGAGCAGGTCCGCGTACAGCCAGTCCATCTCGATCAGCGCGATGTGATACAGAAGCGTGCCGACGGCGTTCGCTCCGCCGCCACTGTCCTCCGCGGGGCCCGACCAATCGAGGACCCGCACGCCGATCCCCTCCACGGCTCGCAGCGTGCGCCGGCGCACGTCCTGCAGCGCCCACAGCCAACGTCCGATCTCGGGCTCGTACCCCGGCAGCGCTTCGACCTGCAGGATCTCGGTCATCGTTCCTCGCTCTCCCTGAGTCGGCTGGCAGCCGCTCCCGCGGCCGACCAGCGGGCGACAGTGCAGCGGGCAGTGATGCGGGCGGTGCAGCGGGCGGTGCAGCGGGCGTTACGCCCGGACCCCGCGAACGCTGGGCGCCACGAGCCAGCCCTCCGGGTCAGACCGGGCCCACCACCGGGCCCACCGCCGCGCCCAACACCGCCGACGCCCCGAACTGCGCCTCGTGGAGCCGGCGGTAGGCCGTCCCGCGCGCCAGCAGCTCCTGATGCTGCCCCTGCTCGACGACCCGCCCGTCGTCCACCACCACGATGAGGTCGGCGTGCTGGACGGTGGCCAGCCGGTGGGCGATGACGAGCGTGGTGCGGCCCCGCGCCAACTCCTCCAGCGAGCGCTGGATGGCGCGCTCGGTCTCGCTGTCGAGCGCCGAGGTGGCTTCGTCCAGGATGAGGATGGGCGGGTTCTTCAGGAACATGCGCGCGATCGCGAGGCGTTGCTTCTGGCCGCCCGAGAGCTTCACCCCGCGCTCGCCCACCACCGTGTCGAGACCGTTCGGCAGGTTGGCGATGACGTCGTCGAGCCGTGCGCGGCGCGCCGCCACGAGGATCTCCTCCTCGGAGGCGTCGAGCCGGCCGTAGGCGATGTTCTCGCGCACCGTCCCGCCGAACAGGAAGACGTCTTGCTGCACGATGCCGATCTGGCTCCGGAGCGACGCCAGCGTCATGTCGCGCACGTCGATGCCGTCGACGGTGATGCGCCCACCGGTGACGTCGTAGAAGCGCGGCAGCAGCGAGCAGATGGTCGTCTTGCCGGCGCCCGACGGGCCCACGAACGCCACCGTTTGGCCCGGTGCGACCTCCAGGTCGACGCCCCGCAGCACCGGACGCCCCGGAACGTAGGCGTAGTCGACGTGCTCGAAGCGGATGTCGCCGCGTAGGTCCTTCACCGGCTTGGCGCTGGGTCGGTCGGCGATGTCGGGCTCGGTGTCGAGCAGCTCGAGGTAGCGCCGGAAGCCGGCGATGCCCTTGGGGTACGTCTCGATCACCGAGTTGATCTTCTCGATGGGGCGGAAGAACACCCCGACCAGCAGCAGGAACGCCACGAAGCCGCCGTTCGAGAGCGCTCCCGTGACCACGAAGTAGCTGCCCGCCACCATCACCACCAACTGCGTCAGCCGCATGCTGAGGTAGCTGAGTGCGTGGGTGGCCGCCATGATGCCGTACGCCTCGAGCTTGGTGCGGCGGTACGCCTGGTTGTCCTTGGCGAACAGCCGGCGCTCGTGGTCCTCGTTGGCGAACGCCTGCACCACGCGCATGCCGCCGACGTTCTCTTCGATGCGGGCGTTGAAGTCGCCGACGCGGGCGTAGATCGCGCGCCAATTGCGCGCCATGCGGCCGCCGTAGCGGGTGGTGAACCACCCCGTGAACGGCACGACGGCCAAGGTGATCAGCGCCAGCGGGGCGTTCACCAGGAACATCAGCACGAACGCCCCCACCAGCGTCATGACCGCGATGAAGAGGTCCTCCGGTCCGTGGTGCGCTACCTCGCCGATCTCCTCGAGGTCCTTCGTCAGACGGCCGACGATGTGCCCGGTCTTCTGGTCGTCGTAGAAGCGGAACGAGAGCTTCTGCAGGTGGTCGAACGCCTTGCGGCGCATGTCGGTCTCGATGTTGATGCCAAGCATGTGGCCCCAGTAGGTGACGATGGCCATCAGGCCGGTGTTGAGCAGGTACACCGCCAGCAGGCCAAGCGCTGCTACCGCGATGACGCGCCAGTTCCCGCCGGGCAGCAGGCGATCGATGAAGAGCTGCACCGCGATCGGGAACCCCAGCTCCAGCACGCCTGACGTCACGGCGCTGGCGAAGTCGAGCGCGAACAAGCGCTTGTAGGGCGCGTAGTAGGCGAAGAAGCGGCGGATCACCGAACGATGATACGAGGAGCGGCACCTGCGCGGCACCGTGGCGGCGCGGTGAAGACCGCACGGACGCGCACGTGGCGACCGTACAGAATGCGGACACGTCATGCGACCGCCGCCCGCTTCCCGCCTCGCGCTCTTCCCGTGACGGCACCTTCGGTCCGTCTCACCCTGTTGGGCACGCCAAGGGCGGAGGTCGGCGGGCGCGCCGTCGATCTGGTGATCGACCGCCCGACGTCGCTGCTGATCGTGTTGGCGCTCCGAGGCGACTGGGTGCGTCGCTCCGAACTGGCCACCCTCTACCGTCCCGACGACGACGATCGCAGCGCGCACGCGTACCTGCGCAAGCTCGTGTTCCGCGCTCGGCAGGCCCCTTGGGCGAACGACCTGGTGGTCGAGGCCGGGCGCCTGCGCTGGCGGGTCGCGAGCGACGTAGCCGAGCTTCGCGCCGCCGCCGCAACCGCCCGGCACGAGGCCGTCGTCGGCGTCTACCGAGGCGCCCTGCTGGCCGACGTCGACCTGCCCGACGTCGCCGGCTTCCAGGCGCTCGTCGAGGTGGAGCGCGACGAACTCCACGGCCTGTGGCGAGCCTCCGCCTTGCTGCACGCCCGCGCCTGCGAGGCCGGCGGCAGGCCCGACGAGGCGCTTCGCTGCCTCGAACGCCTGCTGCAGACCGATCCGCTGGACGAGGAGGCGGTGCAGACGCGCATGCGGCTGCTCCTGGGCAGCCGCAGGCATCACGACGCGTGGCTGGCGTTCGAGCGCTTCCGGAGCAGGCTGGCGGCCGACCTGGGGGTCGAGCCGCTGGAGGCGACGCTCGCCCTGGCGGACATCGCGCGCCGGGGCGACGGCGCGGCGAGCGTGGGCGGAGCCGCGCGGGCGGTTAGTGGCACGGTGCTCATCGCGGGCGACGCGGCGCACGCCGCGGGCGGACCGTCCGGCGGTGCGCAGGTCGGGGCGGCCGCGGTCCACGGCGGCGCGACGGACGCGTTGCCCGCGATCGATGGCCCGCTGGTGGGGCGCGACGACGAGGTCGCGCGGATCGAGCGGTGGTGGAGCGACGGCACCGCGCGCTGGGTGACCATCACCGGCCTCGGCGGCGTGGGCAAAACGCGCTTGGCGGCCGAGCTCGCGCACCGTTCCGCCGCGTCGGGCGAGCGCGTGGTGGTGGTGTCGTGTGCCGGGATGCAGCACGTCGACAGCGTGATGCTCGCGGTGGTGTTGGCCCTCGGTCAGGAACCGGCGGGGGCGCTTGACCCGAGCGAGCAGGTGCGACGCGCCCTCGGGCAGCACCCTTCGTTGGTGGTGCTGGACGATCTCGAGCCCGAAGCGAGCGCCGCCGTCGCCCTGGCGCTCGAAGGCGTCCCACGGCTGCGGGTGGTGGCCACCTCCCGCCAGCCGCTCGACGTGCCCGACGAGTGGCTGGCCGACCTGCCCGGTCTGGCGTCCCCCCCAGCGGACGCCACCGACGACCTGAAGACCTACGCGGCAGTGCGCTTCTTCCTGACGAGGGCGGAGCGCCGAGCCGCGCTTCCCCAGACCGACCCCGCGACGCTCGCGGCGATCGCCGAGCTGTGCCGGCGCGTCGACGGCTTGCCGCTGGCGCTCGAGCTGGCCAGCACCTGGACCCGCCTCGGCTCGGTCGCGTCGCTGCTCGAGCGCCTCGACCGCGACGTCGCGACGCTGACCTCGGCGACCGACGACGTGCCGGCCCGCCACCGCGACATCGAGGCCGTGATCGGCGCCACGCTCGGCCTGCTCACGCCAACCGAGGAGGAGACGCTGGCGGGGTTCACGGCGTACGAGGCCGGGTTCGGCCTGTGGGTCCCACAGCGCTCGCAGCCGCCCGGGCTGGCGAGTCTGCTGCGCTTGGTGAACCTCGGCCTGGTGCGGCGCACGCGCGCCGGCAGGTACCAGGTGCACGCCTTGGTGCGCTCGGTGGTGGACGCGCGCGTCGGCCCCGAGCGGCGCGCCAGCGCGCGCAGGGCGATGCGTGCGCACACCGCCGCACTCCTGCGCGAGGCGGCGTCGGACCTCAAGTACCGCGACGAACGGCAAGCCGTGCAGCGTCTCACGCCCGAGCTCGATGCGGTTCGCCTCGCCTGGCAGGACGCCATCGCCGGCGCCGACGGGACCGCGGTCGCGGAGATGGAGGAGGGGCT
>CAZACZ010000085.1:9608-11128 GCA_964483695.1 uncultured bacterium
CTTCCAGCAGGCGTTGGCGGCGTACGAGAGCATCGACGATGCCTGGGGCGTCTCGCGCGCGGCCAACAACCTCGGCGCCATCGCGACCCTCGTCGGTGACGATGCCGCGGCGCTCGGCTGGGGGCGTCGCGCGATGGAGGCGTGCGAACGAACGGGCAACCAGCGCGGGATGGCCGGAGCCGCGATCAACCTCGGTGTGGCCAACGAGTCGCTCGGCGCCTTCGACGAGGCTGAGCGGCACTACCGCACCGGGCTCGCGACGTACCAGGCCATGAACGACCCACGCGGCGAGTCCTCCGCCTGGACCAACCTCGGCCACGTGGCGGAGCGGCGCGGCGACGACCACGTCGCCCGGGACGCCTACGAGCGCAGCCTCACGCTCAAGCGCGCCGTCGGGGATCCGGTGGCGACGGCCATCTCGTTGACGAACTTGGGCGACGTGCAGGTTCGCCTGGGGGATGCGGCCAGGGCGCGCGCCAACATCCTCGAGGCCTTGCGGCTGGCGCACGAAGCCGGCGCTGCGATGTACGTCGCGCGGGCTCTGTGGTCGGTCGTGAAGGAGCGCCTCGACGCCGGCGACCGGGGCGGCGCGGCGCGCATCCTGGCCGCCATCGAAGACCACCCGGCCAGCGAAGGCTGGCTGCGGGCCGAGGTGGCCGCGATGCGGCGTGCGTGGCCGGACGCTGCGGTGGCGACTCCCGCGACGTCCGACGAGGGTGCGGCCGCGGAAGCGCCGGCGTCGGTCAGCGCTGCCGGCGCGGTCGACGTCTTGGCCGAGGCGGTGGCTTGGACGTTCGAGCGCTACGCCGGCGTCGGCGACCGTTAGGCCCGTTCTTCGTCGAGCGAACCGGACCATGCGGTGCTGGCGCATCGCGGCGGCCGCCGCTGGACGACCGTGGAACGTCGTCGTACCGCCGTCGGGCCACCCATGGACCGCCGCCGTACCGCCATGGGCCACCCATGGAACGCCCATGGAACGCCAGCCCCCTAGCCTTGCCGCATGACCGATCGCACCATCGCGAGCTACGTCGTGCGCGTCACCGTGCGCGCCGGGGCGTGGCGCATCGTCGTGACCGACGTGCGCAGCGGCGAGGCGTGGACGTGCGCCAGCTTCGCCGAACTCGCCCAACGACTCGAGCACCAGTCGCACACGAGACCCGCGGCGTGAACGGACACCGCGCGCCCGACCCGCACCCCGATGGCCGACGCCGCCCCAGGCAGGAGGACACGATGCACCCACGACCCGCACCGAACCGCCCCCGCTCCACGCTCCGCCGCTCCGGACGGCCCGTTCTGGTGGCGTTGCTGCTGCTCACACTCGCCGCCTGCGGCGGCACGCCGCCACCCCCCGAACCGGACGACGGGGACACCACCGGCGCCGTCGCCGAGCTGATCGATGGCGCCCAGGACGGCGAGATCGTCGCCGAGGTGACGGTCACGACGTTGAGCGCAGCGTCCTCGCAGGCGCTCCACACCTACGCCAGCGCCTTCGAGGACACGCCGCTGATCGTCGAAGCGAC
>CAZACZ010000086.1:0-4079 GCA_964483695.1 uncultured bacterium
TGCTCGGGCACGCGGTCGGGGTGGATGCCGTAGCCGTCGGTCAGGCGGTCGGGGAGGAACGCTTCGACGCGCGCGCCCAACTCGCGCAGGCCGAGCAGCAGCACGGCGGTGCCGCTGATGCCATCGGCGTCGTAGTCACCGTGGACGAGGATGCGTCGGCCGTGGTGGATGGCGTGCTCGAGACGTTCGGCCGCGGCGTCGAGCGCCGGGTTGGGGCTCTTCACCAGCGGCGGCGTCAGGTGGTCGGGAGCGGCGTCACGCAGGCCCCGCGCCCACAGCATCGCCGCCAACGCCGGCGGCACCTCCAGCGTGCGCGCAAGCGCCTCCACCGCCCGCGGCGGGGCGGCCGGCCGCACCATCCAGCGCGGCGTCGGCGGGACGAACGCAGGGTGCATCAACCAGCTTCGTCGTCGTCTTCCGCGGGGTAGATCGGACCGCGATCGGGGATCACGGCCACCTCGCGTCGGTTCCAGGCTTCCGCGCTCGGCGCGGCCTGCGTGGTGGCGGTGCCCTCGAGCTCGGCCAGGCGCTTCTGGATGCGCTGCAGGTCGCGGCCGCGGCGCCACGCCGTCAGCCGCGCGGGCACGAACCCGACGCCCCACCCGATCACCAGCGCCAGCACCACCACCAACGCCACGCGCAGCGGCGGCAGGATCGGCACCAGCGGGAGCACCACCGTGTCGGGGTTGGCGCTGTCGAACAGCAGCAGGTACACCACCGCCGCCGCCACGAGCACCACCTGAACGATGCGAACGCCTTTCACGTCGACCTCCGTGCGTCAGTCTACCGGAATGCCCCGCGCGGGCTACGGCGCCGTGTTCCTCGTCGACGCTCGCCCGCCAGGCAGGCGGCTACACTGGTGCCTCGTGGACCGTCCCGACCGCCCCGCCTTCCACCTCCCGTTCCCGCCGGTCAGGCGCGCGCCCACGAGCGACGCGGACCGCGACGCCGGCGCACCGCGCGTGAAGGTGCTGGCGGCGATGTCGGGCGGGGTCGATTCCTCGGTGGCCACGGCGCTCCTGAGCGAGCAGGGCTACGAGGTGGTGGGCAGCATGCTGCGTTTCTGGCCGGACGACCGTCCCGCCGGCGCGTTCGACCTGTGCTGCAGCCCGGACGCCGCGTACGACGCCCGACGCGTAGCGGACACGCTGGACGTACCGTTCTACCTGCTCGATTTCCGCGGCGCCTTCCAGGACGTCGTCATCGACCCGTTCGTGCCGCAGTACGAAGCGGGCGAGACGCCCAACCCGTGCGTCTGGTGCAACCGCCACATCAAGTTCGGCGCCTTCGTGCAACGCGCCCAGGCGCTCGGTTGCGAGTACATGGCCACCGGCCACTTCGTGCGCCGCATCGACGGCGCCGACGGTCCCGAACTGCACCGTGGCCTCGACGACGACAAGGACCAGACCTACTTCCTCTGGGCGCTGCCGCGCGCCATCTTGCCGTACCTGCTGTTCCCGTTGGGCGAGCTCACCAAGGCGCAGGTGCGCGCCCTGGCCGCCGAGCGCGGCTTCCGGGTGGCGCAGAAGAAGAGCTCGTCCGGGCTCTGCTTCATCCCGACGACGGTGAAGGACTACCTCGACGAAGCCAGCGTACCCCGCCCCGGCAAGGTGATCGACGCCAGCGACGGCGAGCGGGTGGTGGGCGAGCACCGCGGCGTGCAGTTCTACACCGTCGGTCAGAAGAAGGGCCTCGGGTTGTGGAAGTCGCACCTCGAGCGCTTCGTCGTCGAGCTGCGCGCCGCCACCAACGAGGTGGTGGTGGGCACGCGCGCCATGTGCCAGTGGCGCGGCCTGGTGGCCGACCGACGCAACTTCCTACTGGACGAAGGTCGGTTGCCGGAGCGGGTGCAGGCGCAGGTGCGCTACCGCCAGGATCCCGAGCCGGCGCGGCTGCGCTTGCTCGACGGCGGCCGCTTCCGCCTCGACTTCGACGACCCGCAGTTCGCCGTCGCGGTGGGGCAGAGCGCGGTGATCTACGACGAAGACCGCCTCCTGGGCGGCGGTGTGATCCGCGATCGCGACGCCTAGGCGAGTCGCTACCCGGGCGGGTTCGCCGCGGCGCGCCGCACGAGGCGCGCGTCGTCGCGCTGGGCGTGACTTCCGCTACAATCGGGGACAGGAGGTCCGCGCATGTCTAGCCTCATCGTCATCGTCGTCCTTGCGGCGCTGGTGTTGTTCGGCGTCAGCATCTACAACCGCATCATCAGTCTGGAGAACCGCTACCAGAACGCCTGGAGCCAGATCGACGTGCAGCTCAAGCGCCGCGCCGACTTGGTGCCGAACCTCGTCGAGACGGTGAAGGGCTACGCCTCGCACGAGAAGACGGTGTTCGAGCAGGTGGCGGCGTCGCGCCAGGCGATGATGAACGCCAAGACCGTGAACGAGGGCGCCGAAGCGGCCAACATGATGTCGGCCGCGCTGGGGCGCCTGTTCGCCATCGCCGAGGCCTACCCGGAACTGAAAGCCAACGAGAACTTCAAGCTGCTGCAAGAAGAGCTGTCGGGCGTGGAGAACAAGATCGCGTACGCGCGGCAGTTCTACAACGACGCCGTGCTGCAGTACAACAACGCCATCGAGACGGTGCCCGGCGTGTTCCTGGCCGGCCCGATGAGCAAGAAGGAAGCGGTCTTCCTCGAGATCCCCGAGGAGAACAAGGCCGTTCCGCAGGTCTCGTTCGGCGCTTGATCGCGCCGCGCGCCTAGCCGACCATGCCCGAACCGGGCGCCACCCTGCCCGACGTCTTCACCGATCGCGCGTCGGGCAGGAAGATCAACCTGCTCGATTACAAGGCTGCGAACATGCGCCTGTCGTGGGTGCTGGCGCTGTTCACCGTCGGCCTGTTGGTGGCGCTGGCGTACCTCCTGGCGCAGGTCACCGATCCTGCCTCGACGGTGTTCTTCGTCGGGGTGGCGGTATTGGTGGGCGCCGGGCAGAGCGTGGTGGGGTTCTGGTTCTCCGACAAGCTGGCGTTGGCGGCGGCGGGTGCGCGGCCCGCCACCGTCGAGGAGCACCGGTACCTGATGAACGTGGCCGAGGCGGTGTCCATCGGGGCCGGCGTTCCGATGCCGAAGGTGTACGTGATCGATTCGCCTGCGCCGAACGCCTTCGCCACCGGCCGCGACCCGCAGCACGGCACCCTGGCGGTGAGCACCGGGTTGCTGGAGCTGCTCGACCGCCAGCAGCTCGAGGGCGTGGTGGCGCACGAGATGGCGCACATCCGCAACTACGACATCCGCTTCATGTCGATGCTGGTGGCCACCCTCGGCGCCATCGTGGTGCTGCGCGACCTAGTGATGCGCTGGAGCTACTTCGGCGGCAGCAGCCGCAGCTCGCGGCGCGACCGCGGCACCGGCGGGCGCGGCCAAGGCGTGATGCTGATCTTGCTGGTGGCGCTGCTGGTGCTGGCGCCGATCCTCGGGGCGCTGCTGCGCCTGGCGGTGAGCCGCCGCCGCGAGTACCTGGCCGACGCCGCCGGCGCCTACATCACCCGCAACCCCGAGGGCCTGGCGCAGGCGCTCGAACGCCTGCGCGACTACCACGGCCCGCGCCTCGAAGTGAGCGAGGGCGTGCGCCACATGTTCTTCGTGAACCCGGCGATGGGCCTGAACAACCTCGACATGATGGCCACGCACCCGCCGATCGACGAGCGGATCTCACGGCTGCGGCGGATGTGACGCGTGCGCGCGGCGTGGCGCCGACGAGCAGGGGAGCATGACGTGACGAGCGAACCGTGCGGCACCCAGGACCGCGGCGTGCTGGTGCCGGCGGAGGGCGTGTTGAACGGCACGGTCTCGTTGTTGAAGGGCTTCGCCGACCCGACGCGCCTGCGCATCCTGTGCCTGCTGCGCGACGGCGAGGTGTGCGTGCACGACATCGTGACGGTGTCCGGCATCAGCCAGTCCGGGGTGAGCCACCAACTGCGGGTGCTGCGCGACGCGCGCCTGGTGGCGGCGCGGCGCGACGGGCGCCACGTGTACTACCGCCTGGCCGACGAACACGTGCGGGCGCTGCTGGAGAACGCGTTGCTGCACGGGGCGGAGTAAGTCGGGGGGCGACGTGGCCGGCCGCGGCGCGACG
>CAZACZ010000086.1:4179-11041 GCA_964483695.1 uncultured bacterium
GACCGAGCCCGCCATGGCGCGATCGATCCGGCGCCCGGCGCGGCGCCGCCGAGTAGGTGCCGGCAGCGCCGGCCCGTTCGCTTCGACTTGACACATGAACATATGCTCATGCATTCTAGGGCCCATGCGGGGCGACGCTTCGTCGGTCCGCCGGAAGGAAGGCGCCATGGCCACCGAGACGATCGAGTCCCGCCAACGCAGCGCCGCCGACGCCGCGCATGCTGCGCACGCTGTGCACGCCGCGCATGCTGCGCACGCCGCGCACGCTGCGCACGCCGCGCACGCTGCGCCCGCCGCGGCGGGGGGCGATGGCGCCCGGATCACCGTGCTCGGCCTGGCGCTGCCGCGCCTCTCGCTCGAGATGCTGCTGAGCCTCGCGTCCGGAGCGATGCTGCTGGTGGCGTGGAGCGGCGAGGCGTTCTGGGGACTGCCGCGGCCCGTGGCGCTGGCGCTGTACGTCGGCGCGTACGTTGCTGGCGGGTTCGACGCCACGCGTCACGCGCTGCGCGCGCTGGCCAAGCGACGCTTCGACATCGACGTGCTGATGGTGGTGGCGGCGGTGGGCGCCGCCGGGCTGGGGGAGTGGCCGGAGGGCGCGCTGCTGCTGTTCCTGTTCAGTTTCGGCCACGCGCTCGAGCACATGGCGATGGACCGCGCGCGCAACGCCATCCGCGCCCTCGGCAGCCTGATGCCGAAGACCGCGCGGGTGCGGCGCGGCGGCACCGAGGTGGAGGTCTCACTTCAGGAGCTGTCCATCGGCGACCTGGTGATCGTGCGCGCCGGGGAACGCGTGCCCGCCGACGGCCAGGTGCGCGAGGGGGCCAGCAGCGTCGATCAGGCGCCGATCACCGGCGAGTCGATGCCGGTGGAGAAGCGGCCGGGGTCGGCGGTGTACGCCGGCACCATCAACGGCGCCGGTTCGCTGGTGATCGAGACCACCAAGCGCTCCGAGGACACGGTGCTGGCGCGCGTCATCGTGGCGGTGCAGCAGGCGCAGAAGGCGAAGGGCGCCACCCAACGCTTCACCGAGCGCTTCACGCGCGTGTTCGTGCCCTCCGTGCTGGTGGGGGCGGCGCTGGTGCTGCTGGTGCCGCCGCTGTTCGGCTTGGCCTTCTCCGAGAGCCTGCTGCGCTCGTTGACGGTGCTGGTGGCCGCCAGCCCGTGCGCGCTGGCGCTGGCCACGCCGTCTGCGGTGCTGGCGGGCATCGCGCGGGCGGCGCGTGGCGGGGTGCTGGTGAAGGGCGGCGTGCACCTCGAGAACGCCGGCGTGGCGCAGGTGGTGGCGTTCGACAAGACCGGCACCCTGACCAAGGGGGAACCCACCGTCACCGACGTGCTGGCGCTGGACGGCGACGACGACGCGCTGCTGGCGCGGATGGCGGCGGTCGAGGCGCGCACCACGCACCCGCTGGGCCGGGCGGTGGTGCAGGCAGCCGAGGCGCGCGGCTTGCCGCTGCCGGTGGTCGAGGACTTCGAGGCGGTGGACGGCCGTGGGGTGCGCGCCACGCTGGGGGGCGAAGCGCTGGCGATCGGCAACGGCGTCTGGATGGAGGAGCTGGGCAGTGCACTGGACGCCCCGTCGGCGGCCACCGCCGAGCGCTGGGAGTCCGAGGGCAAGACGGTGATGCTGGCGGCGCGCGAGGGCCGCGTGGTGGGGCTGGTGGCGGTGCGCGACGTGCTGCGCGACGAGGCGGTGGCGTCGATCGCGGCGGCGAAGCGCATGGGCGTGAAGCGCGTGGTGATGCTCACCGGCGACAACCGCACGGTGGCGCACGCCATCGCCCGCGAGGCGGGAGTTGATCACGTCGAGGCGGGGTTGCTACCGGACGAGAAGGTGGCGGCCGTGCGGCGCCTGCGCGAGGAGCACGGCAGCGTGATGATGGTGGGCGACGGCGTGAACGACGCCCCCGCCATGGCGGCCGCCAGCGTGGGCGTGGCGATGGGCGGCGCCGGCACCGACGTGGCGCTGGAGACGGCCGACATCGTGCTGATGGCCGACGACCTCACCAAGCTGCCGTTGGCGATGGGCCTCTCGCGCGCCAGCCGGCGCATGATGCTGCAGAACCTAGCCGTCAGCTTAGGCGTCATCGCGCTGCTGGTGCCGAGCGCCGTGTTCGGGGTGGTGGGCATCGGCGGGGCGATCGTGCTGCACGAAGGCAGCACGCTGGTGGTGGTGGCGAACGCGCTGCGGCTGCTGGCGTTCCGGCCGCCTGCGTGAGCCGCCCGCCTGCCTGAACCGCCTGCCGGCGTGCAGCGCCGGCCGCGGGTACGGCGCTTCGGAGCCTGGCGCCCGCCCGGCGCTAGCGCAGGACGGCAGCGCGAACCGCGCGCCGGCCTACCGAGCGGCACGCTGGACGCTTGGTAGCATGCTCGACCATGAGCACCCTATCGGTTCAAGCTAGCGGCACCTTCGACATCGGCGGCGGCGGGCCCGACCCGCTGCGCGTGCATCGCCTCGGGTTCGGCGCCATGCGCATCACCGGCCCCGGCGTCTGGGAAGACCCCACCGACCCGGCCGAGGCGCGGCGCGTCCTGAAGCGCCTGCCGGAGCTCGGCATCGACTTCGTGGATACCGCGGACAGCTACGGCCCGTTCGTCAGCGAGGACCTCATCCGCGAGGTGCTGCACCCGTACGGGAGCATGGTGATCGCTACCAAGGGTGGCTTCACGCGCCACGGGCCGGACGACTGGAAGATCGTCGGGCGCCCCGAGTACTTGCGGCAGTGTGTGCTGATGAGCCTGCGACGCTTGGGCGTCGAGCGCATCGACCTGTGGCAGCTGCACCGGGTGGACGCTGCGGTGCCGGCCGACGAGCAGTTCGGCGTGATCCGCGAGATGCAGCAGGAGGGCCTGATCCGCCACGTGGGCCTGAGCGAGGTGAGCGTGGCGCAGATCGAGCAGGCGTCGGCGTTCTTCCGGGTGGCGACGGTGCAGAACCTCTACAACGTCTCGAACCGCAGGAGCGAGGACGTGCTGGCGTACTGCGAGCAGCACGACATCGGCTTCATCCCGTGGTACCCGCTGGCGGCGGGCCGCCTGACGGACCCCGGTGGGGCGCTCGAGCAGGTGGCGCGGAAGCACGGCGCCACCTTCGGGCAGGTGGCGTTGGCGTGGCTGCTGGAGAAGAGCCCGGTGATGCTGCCCATCCCCGGCACCGGCAAGGTGAAGCACCTCGAGGAGAACGTGGCGGCGGCGTCGCTGGTGCTGACGCACGAGGAGATGCGGCTGCTGGACGAGGCGGCCAAGGGTTAGGGCACGGTCGAGCGAACACGAGGAAGCCCCCTCCGGCGTGACCGGAGGGGGCTTCTTGCTGGTGCGTGTTCGACCGGACTAGCCGGTGAGTTTGTGCGCGCCGATCAGGCGTGCTCTTCCTCGAGGTCGGCTGCGTCGGCCGCGTCGGCCGCATCGTCGCTTTCGGGGGTTGCGTCGGCGTCGGCGATGGCTTCGGCCGTCACCACGTCGTCCTCGGTGGGCTTGGCGGGGCGCTTGCCCTGGCGGAAGGCGGCGGTGAGGAGCGCGGCGGCTTCGGCGGTGTCGATGGCGTTCTCCACGTCCACCTCTTCGGCCTCGGCCACGACGGGCTGGGGCTTGGCGGCGGGCTTGGGAGCCTCGACGACGGCTTCGGCCAACGCGGCTTCGCTTACCGAGGCGGCGGCTTCAGATGCGCCCTCGGCGCCGGCGGCTTCGGCTGCCGCGTCCACGGCGGCCGCCGTGGCGGCTGGCTTGGCCTCGGCCTTGGGCTCTTCCTTGGCCGCGCTCTTGCTCTCGCCCAAGCCGAACTGGGCGAAGAGGTCGGCGTAGACGTCACCGATCTTGGTGGTCGTCTTGCTGCTGGCGGCGTCGGTGACGTAGCTGTAGTCGTAGTCGATGACGTCGGAGCGACGACCGCGGCGGCCGCGGCGAGCACCGGGCTGCTGGCCCTGCGCGCCGGGGTAGGCGCCGCGCTGGGCGCCGCCGGCGGGCGCGTTGCCACCGAACTCGGCGGCGTTCTCCGGGGTGAAGGGCAGCATGCGCTTGCGCGAGAGGCTGGCGCGCTGTTCGACCGGGTCGATGTTGAGGATCACGGCGGTGATCTCGTCACCCTTGTTGAAGTGATCCGCGATGTTCTCGATGTGGTCGTGCGAGAGCTCGGAGATGTGCACCAGGCCCTCGATGCCCTCCTCGATCTCCATGAACACCCCGAAGTCGGTGATGCCGGTGACCGGGCCGGTGATCTCGGTGCCGGGCGGGTACCGGTCGGGCAGGCTGCTCCACGGGTCGGGCTGGGTCTGACGCAGGCCGAGCGAGATGCGCTGCTGCTGCGTGTCGATCTTGAGGATCATCGCCTCGACCTCTTGGCCTTCGTCGACGATCTCCTTCGGGTGCCGGATGCGCTTCGTCCAGCTCATCTCACTGACGTGGATGAGGCCCTCGAGCCCAGGCTCGATCTCGACGAAGGCGCCGAACGGCGTGAGGTTCGTGACGGTGCCCGCCACGCGCTGGCCGATGGTGTAGTTGGCCAGCACGTTCTCCCACGGGTTCGCCGCGAGCGTCTTCATGGAGAGGTTGATGCGCTCGCGCTCGAGGTCCATGTCGAGGACCTCGACACGCACCTTGTCGCCCAGCTTCACGACGTCGCGCGGGTGGCTGAAGCGGCCGTGGGTGAGCTCGGAGCGGTGCACCAGGCCGTCGATGCCGCCCAAGTTCACGAAGACGCCGAAGTCGGTGATCTCGACGACCTCACCCTCGAGTTTGGCGCCGGGTTCGAGCTTCTTGAGCGTCTCTTCCTTGAGGTGGGAGATCTCCTCCTCGAGGATGGAGCGGCGCGAGATGATGACGCGGTTGCGGCGCCGGTTCAGCTCGATGATCTTGACCTTCATGCGGCGGCCGACGTACGGCGCGAGGTCGTTCACGCGGCGGATGTCGACCTGCGAGGCCGGCAGGAAGGCGCGCACGCCGAGGTTCGCCACCAGACCGCCGCGGACCTTCTCGACGATCTCGACCTCGACCGGCTTCTCCTTCTCGTGGATCTCCTGCAGGAGGTTCCACGCGCGCTCCTGGTCGGCGCGCTTCTTGGAGAGCACGATGGTGCTGTTGGGGATGTCGGAGCGCACGACGTAGACCTGGATCTCGTCGCCCGGCTGGAAGTACTTGGCGGCGCCTTCCTTGTTGACGTCGAACTCGAAGAGCTGACCGTAGGGCAGGATGCCCTCGATCTTCGCGCCGACGTCCACCACGATGCCGTCCTCGGCAAGCATGATGACGGTGCCGGTGGTGATCATGCCGCGGTGCACGGGCTTGCGCGCCAACTGTTCGTCGCTGGCGGCCAGCACGTCTTCCATCGTCATCTCGTTGCCCTGGTCGGACGCGGCGCGAGCAGCAGCGGCGGCAGCAGCGGCGCCTGCGGCGGCAGCGGCAACGGCCGCGGCGTCGGCAACGGGCGAAGCCTGCTCCGGCGCGCTCTCGGCGGCAGGAGCCGCCTCGGGCTCGGCAACGGGCGCTTCCGCTTGCGCGGCCTCGGCAACGGGTTCAGCAGCTGCGGTCTCGGAGGAATCCCTGGTGGCTTCGGGGTTCACTTCGGCAGCAGCCTGCGAGCCTACACCCTGTTCGGCGTTCGCGGCTGGGGTTGGGGAAGAGGTTTCTTCCGGGGCGGGAACGGTGCCAGGGGCAGGGTTCCCCATGGCGGGGCTTTGCTTGTCATCCATGAAAAGGGGTTCCTCCTAGGTGGGGTCGACTGACAAGTGTCCATTACATCACATCCGCCCCCCGACACGCAAGGACGAACGCACAGCAGCGCACGGCACGAAGCCGCTACGGCACGCGAAGGAGGCGGGGTGGAGGGGGCAGCGCGAGCGGGCGCGGGGAACGGAGTGACGGAGCGCCGCCGCCCCAAAAGGGTTGGACCCCGCGTGGGAGGCGCGAGGTCCGGTTCGGAAGAGGATGGGAGGAGGTAATGGGAGGGTTACCTCTTGTCCACGCCTCAAGCCTACGCGGATGGTCTTACGGGATTCTTACAGGGGGATGAAGAACCGCAGTGGACAGCGGTAGAGGACCGCAAGAACGAACCCGGGGCCGGCCCGTCTCCCGAACGGATGCCCCGGGTTCCACCTCCCGTGTCCAACCTCTTCCGTTGGCACGAACTCTAGCATGCTGCGGTGGGGGCTGTCGTGCGCTGCGCACGCGCGTGGAGCGCGCCTCGCCGGGTGCCGCCTGCTGCTTGGCGCTACGACTTCTTGGCGGCCGCGCGGTACTCGTCGAGGTGCTGATCCACCTGCTGCGCCCACTCGTTGCCGGAGGAGGGGAGGAAGATGCCCGTCTCGCCCATCACGCGGCCGGCGCGCAGCTCGGAGACGTCCCACAGGACGTCGATCTCGGACTTGAGGCGGTACATCCTGGCCTCGGAGTCGTACTCGATCTCCACGCCCTCTAGGTTCTCGCGCAGCTGATGCCGGAACTGGTGGAAGTACGACTTGGCGCTGCGGGGCTTCTCGTCGGGGAAGACGTCGGCCATGATCTTGCGCAGCGACACGGCCTTGTTCTCCAGGAAGTACGCCATCACCTCCACGCCGCGCCGCAGCGGGATGTTCACCGGCTTGCCGTCCAAGACCATGCGCTCGTCACCAAGGGTGAACACCTCGAGCACCACCGGCGGCTCGCCGGCGATGCGCGGGTGCGTCTTCATGGCGATCTGCTGCAGCTCGGGCAGCAGCGTCCACTCGCGCGCCAAGAACGCCGGGTTCTGCAGGGTGACGCTCAGCGCCGCCAACTGGTCGAGCTCTTGCTCGAACGGGCGGCCCATGCGGCGCAGGACGTCGGCGCGGTGGAGGCGGACGGCGGCTTGTTCCTGGAGGAGGCCCATGTCGCCGAAGTCGGTGATGAGGGC
>CAZACZ010000087.1:0-4763 GCA_964483695.1 uncultured bacterium
AGATCCTCGCGAAGGGAGACTCCGACGACCCGGAGGCACTCTTCCGCGCCTTCATGGGGCGCGATCCCGACCCGAGCGCCTTGATCCGCCGCAACCTCGGACCCGCCCCGGCGGCGTAGGCGGAGCGCGCCGGCGACGCCTCGGCTACGGCCCGCCGCCTTCGCGCCCCAGCCACGCCACGGCGACGGCGGTCCCGCGGTCGTAGTCGGCCATCCCCGCGGACACCCCTTGGCCGCGGAGGTAGGCGTCGTAAGCGCGTTCGCCGAACGCCGCCAGGCGGCGTTCGCGCCAGCGTGCGGTCGCCGCGGCGGCCGCGACGGCGTCGTGGCGTGCACGGGCCGGCCAGGAGGCCAAGAAGGCGCTGCGCTCCTCGCCCTCCATCGCCGCCGCCATCGCACCCGCCAGCCGCAGGGCGGCGGCGTACCGCACCAGCGCGTCGTCGCAGGTGATGCCCGCCAAGACGCCGATCGCCTCGGCGTCGGCTTCGCGGGCGAAGCCGGCGGTGTGCGCGAGTTCGTGCAGCGCCACGGCCAACGTCGACGGCCACGGTAGGCCGGCGTCGACGTGCGGCTCCAGCAGCCACGGAGACACCACCCCGGCGAACCCGAAGCGCAGCAACCACCCCGCCGGAAGCGCCTTGACGCGGATCGGGAGCGGTCCCGCTGCCGTGCCAGCTGGGAACCACCGCTCCACGAACCCGGAGATGCAGCGTCCGAGCCGCGCGCCGATCGACGCCGGTGCGGCGTCACCGTCCACGGTCGGTGGTTCCGAGCCGACGACCGGCGCTTCCTCCGCCAGGGCCGCTGTGTCGTTCAGGACCCGCAGCACCAGCACCTCCGCGCGGCGTTGCTCGTCCAGGTCCGGCGCCGTCGGGGCTCCCAGCACCCACGCGGCGTCGCTGGCGTGGTAGCCCAGCCCGAAGGTCAACGAGAAGGCGACGACCCCGAGCGCGACCGACCACGCCGCGGCACGCAGCGCCGCCCGTCGGATGCGCCCGCCCCACACCAACGCTGCCACCAGCACCGCTGCCGAGATCAGGAGCAGCAGTGCCGTCACGCTGCCGGGCACGGCGTCGACCAGCACGGTGGTGACGGTGCGCACGCGGGGCTGGAGCCCGCGCACGAAGGCGGCGTCCACCCACACCGCCGGCCACGGCGCGACCTGCAGTGCAACGCCGAGCGCCACCGTCGCCACCCAGGCGACCAAGCCGCGCCGCCCGGGTCTGCTGTTGCGCGCCCTAGCCACGCTTCCGCCGCCTCCGCCCGCGGCGCGCCGACATGAGCGACGCATGCGCCGTGGCGCGTTCGCCCCACCCCTCGAGCCGCAGGAACTCGCCGCGCCCGAGCGACCACCAGCCGTCCCCGGCAGGGCGGAGGCGCGTGCCGGGCAGCGGCGCGCGGTCGAAGCACTGCACCGCCTCGGCGCCGAGCAGCGTGAACGCCGCGCGCGCGGCGCCATCGAGCAGCGCCACGCGCGTGCGCGGCAGCAGGCAGGTGTCGCTGCGTTCGACCAGCCGCAGGTGCGCGACCCCATCCACCCGACGCACCTCGACCCACGCCACCAACCAGGGCTGTGCGGCGAACACCGCGGCGGGCGGGTCGTGCCGGTCGGCAGCGTGCGCTACCTGATCGAACGTCGCCGCTGCCACGGGCTCGGGGGCCGCCACCACCGCCAGCTCGGCGGCGGTCTGCGCGCCATCGTGGGCTACGGGGGAGAGGACGTCGGCGAACAGCGTCACCCCGTGCTCGACGATGCGGTGGCGCGGCTGCGGGAGCGCCAGGCGCGCGTCGTACGCTTCCATCAGCCACTGCTCCAGCGCCGCCAAGCGCGCCGTCAGGCGCTCGGCGTCGCGCTCCGAAAGCGCCAACGGGTCGGACAACCTACGCAGAACCTCCAAGCGCTCGTCCTCGAACGCGGCCAGGTCTTCGTCGCTGGCACCAGCCGCCTCGTGCCCGTCGCCGGCCCCGTCCGCCTCGTGCCCGTCGCCGGCCCCGTCCGCCTCGTGCCTGTCGCCGGCCGCCGCGTCTCCTTCGGCCGGTTCGGCCGGCTCCACCGCGAGCGGTCGTCCCGCCAAGTACGCCGTCACGTCGGCGTAGCGCTGGACGATGCCTGCGTCCATGCCCCACACTTGCCCGCCCATCCGCTCGGCCATGGCGCGGTCGTGCGTGACGAGCACCAGTGCCGCCTTCCCGCCCGCGAGTCTGCCTTCGAGCGCGTCCTGGAGTGCCTCGACGGCCGCCAGGTCGAGGTCGTTGGTGGGTTCATCGAGCATCCAGAGGTCGGCGTCGCGCGTCAGCGCGAACGCCAGGCCGGCGCGGGCGCGTTCGCCGCCGGACACGTCGCCGGGCAGGAGGTGCCAGGCGGCGTGCGGCACCCCCGCCTCGGCCAACAGGTGCTTCGCTGCGCCGTCGCCCAGCGCTTCGGCGAGTTGCTCGAGCAACGGTCTTCGTGGGTCGAGGCCGCGGTCGCGCTGGTCGACGAAGACCAGCTTCAGGCGCGCCGCGAAGCGCAGCTCCGCCCGGGGATCGGTGGACGGGAGGTCGCCGCGGAGGAGCGCCAGCAACGTGCTCTTGCCCGATCCGTTGGGGCCGAGCAGGACGATGCGGTCCCCGGCGTCGACGCGCAACGTGACGCCACGCACCGCATCGCCGGAGGACAGGTGACGCGCCGTGACCAGCGGCCCGCCGCTGCGCGGACGATCGGTCCGGGGCGCTGCGCCGTGCAGCGACGGGCGTGGTGGACCGTTGCCGCCGGTCGCCGTCGACGCTTCGGGGCGCGACCCACCGGTCGCGCGACGTAGCTCGTCGCGGCGACGCAGCTCGTCGCGGCGACGCTCCGCCGCCTTCCGCCTGCGCTGCGCCTTGTGGCCGAACGCCCGGAGCTCTTCGGCCATGCGCGCGAGCCGCTCCGCTTCCTTGGCCCGTTCCTTGGCGCGCCGCTCGGATGCGTCCTGCGCCGCGCCGTCGCGGCGGCGCGCCAGGGCGTAGCGCCCCGGCACCAGCGTCAGCGCTCCTGCGCGGAGGAACGCGGTGTGGGTGGTACAGGCGTCCAGCAGGGCGCGGTCGTGGCTCACCACCACCAGCGCGCCGGCGTGACGGACCAGGCGCTCGGCCAGCCAAGCACGGGTGCTCAGGTCGAGGTGGTTGGTGGGCTCGTCCAGCAGCAGCACGTCGGGGGCGGCTGCCAACGCTGCCGCCAGGGAGAGGCGTCTGCGCTCGCCAGCGGAGAGCGTGGCGACGTGCCGGGCGAAGGCGCCCGACGCGAACCCGAGCGCCGCCAAGTGCTCGCGCAACCGCGCCTCCGCGCCGTACCCGCCGACGCCATCGAACTCCGCTCGCAGCGACGCGTACGCCGCCGCGCGGTCGTCGCCGGCGGCGATGCGGCGCTCCTCCTCGCGCAAGCGGGCCTCCAGCTCGCGCACGGGCGCCAGGGCGCGCTCGCTGACGTGCCAGACGGTGGCCTCGGGTGGACCCGGCTCGGGATCGTCTTGCGGCAGGTACGCGAGACGCACGCCGGGCGCCCGCACCACCCGACCGTCGTCGGGCGGCTCGACGCCGGCCAGGATGCGCAGCAGCGTGCTCTTGCCGGCACCGTTGGCGCCCACCAGGCCCACGCGCACCCCGGGAGCGAGGCGCAAGGTGACCCCGCGCAACAGCGGCTGGTGGCCGCGCGCGCGTCGGACGCCGAGAGCGAGGAGGAGGTCCACGGTGCGGTCCAGGACGGCCGCCGGCACGGCACGCGAGGCGCGCTCGGCGGCGCCGAAGCTTGGCGCCACCATTCTAGCCGTCGTGGGATGGCAGTCTGCAGCGCAGTCGGCACGTGCCCGACGCGCTACGGTCGACGACGATGGCCCACCTCGTGCTTCCGCGCCCCCTTCCCCGGCTCGGACCGCCGGAGCCCGAGCGCATCGTCGACCGCAACGGGCGGCCGGCCGCCGAGGGGGCCTACGTCCTCTACCTGATGGAGCGCGCCCAGCGCGCGCATGGCAACGTCGCGCTCGAGGTGGCGGCGGATCGCGCCAACCGACTCGGCGTGCCGTTGCTGGTGGTCTGGCCGACGAACCCGGGTGCGGCCGAGTGGACGCCGCGCCGCGCGGCCTTCGCGCTCGACGGGGTGCGCGAGGCGAGGCGCGCGTTGGCGGCGCGCGGCGTGCCGCTGCTGGCGCTGGCGACGACGCCCGACGAGGCGCTGACGGCGCTGCAGCCGCGCGCGGCCGCGGTAGTGGTGGACCGCGGCTACCTGCGCCAGGACCGCGCCTGGCGCGACGCCGCCGCCCACGCGGCGCGCGCCACGGTGCTGGAGGTCGAAGGCGAGGTCGTGGTGCCGGTGGCGGTGGCGTCGACCAAGGCGGAGGTCGGCGCGCGCACGCTGCGCGGCAAGCTCGAACGGCACGTGGAGCGCTTCTTGAACCCCGTCGCCGAGGTGCCGCTGACGCACCGCTGGGACGAAGCCGCCGCCCGCACGGCGGCCGCGAGGAACGCGGCCTGGGCGGACATCGACGACGCGCGCCTGGTTGGCGCGATGGCGCCGGACGGCCCGCCTTCGGTGGAGCGATGGATCCAAGGCGGACAGACCGAGGCCCGCAGGCGTCTGCGACGCTTCTTGGACCACCACCTGGCGCGGTACGCGGACGACCGCGCGCGGCCCGCGATGGGCCGCGTGTCGCATCTTGGACCCTACCTGCGTTTCGGGCAGATCTCGCCGGTGCAGGTGGCGTTGGCGGTGCTCGACGCGGTGCACGCCGAGCCTGCGCTGGAGGACGC
>CAZACZ010000087.1:4863-10901 GCA_964483695.1 uncultured bacterium
AGGTGGCGTTGGCGGTGCTCGACGCGGTGCACGCCGAGCCTGCGCTGGAGGACGCGGCGCGTGCTTTCCTCGAGGAGCTCGTGGTGCGGCGCGAGGTCGCGGTCAACCACGTGTGGTACCGGCCCGACTACGAGCGCTTCGATGCCCTGCCGCCCTGGGCGCGGGCGACGTTGCTGCAGCACGCGTCCGACCCGCGCACGCCGGCCGTCGACGAGGCCGCCATGGAGGCGGGCGAGACGCACGATCCGGCCTGGAACGCGGCCATGCGCGAGATGCGCGAGACCGGATCGTTGCACAACCACATGCGCATGTACTGGGGGAAGCAGGTCCTCGCTTGGACCCCCGACCCGCAGCGCGCCTTCGCGCTCGCGCAGCGCTGGAACGACCGCTACTTCCTCGATGGGCACGCTCCCAACGGCTTCGCCGGCGTGGCGTGGTGCTTCGGGTTGCACGACCGGCCGTGGCCGGAGCGGGCGGTGTTCGGCACCGTACGGTCGATGACGGCGGGGGGCCTGGCGCGCAAAGGGGACCCGCGCGCCTACGTCGAGGCCGTGGCGAGGCGCGTCGCGACGTCTTCGACGGGCGATCCCGGCGCCGCGGGCGATATCCTGCCGGGGTGAAGCGGTTCACCGGCCGAGGCGCGAACCAGCCGTTCACCTGCACGGTGTGCGGCGCCGAGGTCCCGCCGCTCGTCGGCGGCGGGTACCGCAACCACTGCCCGGCGTGCTTGCACTCGCTGCATGTCGACGTGAACCCCGGCGACCGCGCCAGCGACTGCGGCGGCGTGCTGGAACCGGTGGCGGTCGAGCGCAGCGGCAAGAAGGGCTGGGTGATCGTGCACCGGTGCCGCCGCTGCGGCGCCGTCCGCCGCAATCGCGCGGCCCTCGACGACCCCGAGACCCCCGACGACTACGACACCCTGGTGGCGTTGGCGAGCGGCCTACCCAACCCCGCCTTGGCGCGACGCCGCTGATACACTCGCGGCACGAGGAGGGCCGATGACCAAGGCGAACGTCGACATCTACCAGGACGGGTCCGCGCTGCGCATCACGCTCGATCGCCCCGAGGTGCTCAACGCGCTTTCGCTCGACCTGCTCGCCGAGTTGCGCGCGGCGCTGGAAGGGCCGGCCGCTGCTGCCAGCGTGCGGGCGGTGCTCGTCACCGGTGCCGGGCGCGGGTTCTGCGCCGGCGCCGACCTCGCCGGCACCCGCGTCGACGGCGACATCGGCGCCATCCTCGAGCGCTCGTACCACCCGGTGGTGCGCGCCATCGCGGCGCTCGAGAAGCCGGTGGTGGCGGGCGTGAACGGGGTGGCGGCCGGGGCCGGGCTGAGCCTGGCGCTGGGGTGCGACATGCGCATCCTCTCGTCGACGGCGAGCTTCGCGCTCGGCTTCACCGGCATCGGCTTGGTGATGGACGCCGGCAGCAGCTACTTCCTCACGCGGCTGGTGGGTCCCGGGCGAGCGATGGAGATGGCGCTCGGCAACCGTCGCATCGCCGCCGACGAAGCGCTCGCCATCGGGTTGGGCGAGCGGGTGGTGGACGCCGACGGCTTCGCCGAGGCGGTGTGGGAGCAGGTGCGCACCTTGGCCGAGGGGCCCACGCGGGCCTTCGCCCTTGCCAAGCGCGAGGTGCGCGCGTCGCTCGGGCACACCCTCGAAGAGCAGTTGGCGCTCGAGGCGGCCTGTCAGGCGGTGGCTGCCAGCACCGAGGACGTCCAGGAGGGCATCGCCGCCTTCCGCGAGAAGCGCCCGCCGCGCTTCCAGGGGAGGTAGGCGATGCCCCGAGCGGACACGCTCTTCCTCGGGTCGGTGCTGACGATGGACATGGATCGTCCCCGTGCCGGCGCCATCGCCGTACGCGACGGACGCGTACTGGCCGTCGGCGACGCGGCCGAGCTCCATCCCCTCACCGGTCCGGAGACCGAGACCGTGCACCTAGGCGGCGCCTGTCTCCTGCCGGGGTTCCACGACGCGCACGTGCACTTGGTGGCGCACGGACTCGAGCTTCGCCAGATCGACCTGGCCGAGGCCGCCACCCTCGAGGACGCGCTCACGCTGGTGCGCCGCCGCGCCGAGACCACGCCGCCGGGCGGCTGGGTGCTCGGAGCGGGGTTCGCGCTGCAACGCTGGGGCATGGCGACCCTCGGTCGGGCCGAGGCAGACGCGCTGGAGCGCGCCGCCGGCGGCAGGCCGGTGCGGCTAGCGAGCCAGGACCACCACGCCGTATGGGCCAGCCGCGAGGCGTTGCGCGTGGCGGGCGTCGGCGCCGCCACGCCCGATCCTGACCAGGGCGTCATCGTGCGCGACGAGGACGGTGACCCCACCGGCTTGCTCCTCGAGCGGGCAGGGGGGCTACTCGACGCGGCGCTGCCGCAACTTGGCAGGGACGAGCTCGACGCCGCCGCGCGGACCGCCGCGGCGCACTTCGCCTCGCTCGGCATCACCACCGTGCACCACATGGCGTACGGCGACCCGCAGCACTTCCGCGCCATGGCCCTCGCCGCCAGCGACGACGACTACCCGGTGCGGGTGTGGGCGTGCGTGTCGCACCAGCACGTGGAGCACGCCGCGGCGCTCGGGATCGCCACCGGCCAAGGCGGCGCGTCGTTCCGGGTGGGCGGCGCCAAGTTCTTCGCCGACGGCGCCCTCGGAAGCCGCACCGCTTGGATGCTGGAGCCGTACCAGGACGGTGCCGCCGTGCCCAACCTCGGCATGGCCGTGGACGGCCCCGAGCTGCTGGCCGAGCGGGTCCCGTTGGCGATCGCTGCCGGCCTCACGCCGGTCGTCCACGCCATCGGCGATGCTGCGGTGCGCAGCGTGCTGGACGTCTTCGAAGCGACCTCCGAGCAGTGGCGCGCGGCCGGCTTGCGACCGCGCATCGAGCACGTGCAGCACGTGCATCCCGACGACGTGCCACGGTTCGGCGCGGCGCGGTTGGCGGGCGTGGTCGCGTCGATGCAGCCGACGCACCTCACGTTCGACGTCGGGGCGGTGCTCGAGCTCCTGCCGGACCGCGTCGAGCGCGCGTACCCCATCCGCTCGCTGGCGCGCGCTGGGGCGCGCCTGGCGTTCGGTTCGGACACGCCCGTCGCGCCGGCCGAGGTGTTCCGCGGGCTGCGCGCCGCCAGCAGACGTCAAGGGCGGGACGGACGCCGCCTGGGAAGCACCCAGGCGATCTCGCCCGACGCCGCACTGGCCGCGTACACCACCGGCGCCGCGTACGCCATCCACGCCGAGGATCGCTCCGGCATGCTGCGTGCGGGCTTCGACGCCGACCTCACCATCGTGTCGCACGACCCCACGGTGTCGCTCGACGGCCTGGAGGTGCTGGCGACGCTCAAGGCCGGCCGCTTCACCTACCGCGCCGACGGCTTCGAGGGGTAGCCGGCTAGGTCCCGCGTACCTCGAGTTCGCGCACCTTGCCGTGCGCGGGACGCTCCAGCAGGAAGAGGAGGGCGTCGGCCAACGCGGCCGGCGCGATCCAGCCGGCCCGGTCGGCGTTCGGCATGGCGGCGCGGTTCGCAGGCGTGTCGATGGTGCCAACGGGCGTGAGCACGCAGGCGTCGACGCCGTGGCCTGCGACCTCGGCAGCGACCGACAGGAAGTACGCACGCACCGCGGCCTTGGCGGCGGCGTAGAGCGCCTTGCCGGGCGCCGGTGTCGACGCCGCCCCCGCCGAGACCCCCACCACCGAACCCCGACCGCGTTCCAGCAGGACGGGAAGCGCCGCGCGCGTGGTGGCGACGGCGGTGCGCAGGTTGACGTCGAGCATCGCTTCCAACTCCGGCAGACCGGCCTCGTGCGCCTTGCCGGCGGCGAACCCACCTGCGAGGTTCACCACGGCGTGCAGGTCGCCGAACCGTTCGAGCACGGCCGCCACGGCTGCCTCGGCGCCGCCGGGATGCGAGAGGTCGGCGCCGAACGCAGCCAGGCCGCCCCCCGCCTTGCCGACCCCGGCCGGCCCCGGCGCCGCCCTGTCGCCATCGTCGGCACCGTGGCGCTCCAACAGCCACGCCTCCTTGCCGGGCCGGTCCACCAGCGCCACGCGCCACCCGCGGCGCCGAAGCGCCTCCACCACGGCGGGCGCCGTGCCGCCGCCTGCGCCCGTCACCAACGCCACCTTGGCTCCTCGTTCGGTCCCTGGCTCGCCATCGTGCATGGCCGAGTCTACCCACCGGTCGCGCGCCGGCACCTGCCGCCACGAACGCGGTGAACGCCGGGAGGGTCCGCTATACTCGCCCATGTCGCTCGAACCGCCCCTGGCCCGGCCCGACCTGGGCGCCATGCTCGACGCTGCGCGGCGCGCGTCGCGGGCGCTGGCGTCGGCCGATCGACGAGCGCTGCTTCACGCCATCGCCGATCGCTTGGCGCAGGACCAGGAGGCGATCGTCGCCGCCAACCGCAGCGATGTCGCCGCCGAACGGGCGCGCGGCACGGCCGCCGCGTTGGTCGACCGCTTGACGCTCGGTCCCGAGCGCCTGGTCGGGGTGGCCGACGCCGTGCGGCAGGTTGCCGACCTTCCCGACCCGCTCGGCCGCGTCCTCGATGGCTGGACGCTCCCGAACGGTGTGCGCGTGCGCAAGGTGAGCGTGCCGTTCGGCGTCATCGGCATGGTGTACGAGTCGCGCCCCAACGTGACGGTGGACGCCGCGGCGTTGGCGCTCAAGGCCGGCAGCGCCGCGGTGCTGCGCGGGTCGTCCAACGCCCTGGCCAGCAACCGGGCGCTGGTCGCCAGCATGCGCGCTGCGCTGGCGTCGGCGGGCGCCCCGGTCGACGCGCTGCAACTCGTCGACTCGCCCGACCGGGCGCTGGTCACGGAGCTGCTGCAGGCGCACGGCAAGGTCGACCTGGTCGTGCCGCGCGGCGGCGCCGGGCTGATCCGCCACGTGGTCGAGACGGCGCGCGTGCCGGTCATCGAGACCGGCGTCGGCAACTGCCACCTGTACGTCGACGAGGGCGCCGACCTGGCGATGGCCGAGCGCATCCTGCGCAACGCCAAGCTGCAGCGGCCCGGCGTGTGCAACGCGGTCGAGACGCTGCTGGTGCACCGCGCCGAGGCGCAGGCGTTCCTGCCGGCGGCGCTGGCCGGGCTGCGGCAGGCCGGGGTGGCGTTGGTGGGCTGCGATCGCACCCGCGCCGTCGATCCCGAGGTCGGGAACGCCACCGAGGACGACTGGGCCACCGAGTACCTCGACCTGGCGCTGGCAGTGCGCGTCGTCGACGACGTGGCCGAGGCCATCGAGCACATCGCCCGCTACGGCACGCAGCACACCGAGGCGATCGTGACCTCCGACGTGGCGCGCGCCGAACGCTTCCGTCGGGAGGTCGACGCGGCGGTGGTGGCGGTGAACGCCTCCACCCGCTTCACCGACGGCTTCGAGTTCGGGTTCGGCGCCGAGATCGGCATCAGCACGCAGAAACTGCACGCTCGGGGGCCGATGGGCCTGGCCGAGATCGTCACCTACAAGTACCTCCTCGATGGCGAGGGCCAGACCCGCGCCTGACGGCAAGAGCCGCGTCCTGGACGGCAAAAATCGTTTGACCGAGGATGCCTTGGGGGGGTATACTGGCCGGGTTGGGGCTCGCGGTCGGTGCGCTCGTCGCGCCGGTCGCGCCTCCTCCCCGGAGGTTCCAGTTGAACGGGTATACGGCCGAGAGCATCAAGGTCCTCAGGGGCCTCGAAGGGGTGCGGAAGCGCCCCGCCATGTACGTCCAGGGCGGTACCGGCATCGACGGGTACCACCAACTCCTGACCGAGATCATCGACAACGCCATCGACGAGTCGTTGGCGGGCTTCGCCGATACCGTCGAGGTGTCGCTCAACGCCGACGGCTCGGCCAGCGTCAGCGACAACGGGCGCGGCATCCCCGTCGACCTCATGGAGCGCGAGGGGCGTCCTGCCATCGAGGTGATCTTCACCGAGCTCCACGCCGGCGGCAAGTTCGACACCAACGCCTACAAGGTGTCGGGCGGCCTTCACGGCGTCGGCAGTTCGGTGGTCAACGCCCTGTCGGTGTGGTTCGAAGCCGAGGTCCG
>CAZACZ010000088.1:0-10740 GCA_964483695.1 uncultured bacterium
TGGGGCACGAGGATGACGTCCATCCCTCGCGCTCGGAGGAACGTGACGATGCGCTCGTACTCGCCGAGCTGATCCACCTTGCGTGCAACCAGGGAACTCGCGTTCACCAACGCGTAGGGACCGTCACGACCACGGCGCAGTTCGGCGCGCACCCGATCATCCAGCGTCCGCGCTGCGAACACCAGGTCGGCCGTCTCGACGACGTCCGTGAACCCGCTGGCGCGAAGCCGCTCCACCGACACCGGGTCGCGAGCCAGGAGACGCACGCCCGCGTCCGCTGCCGCCGCTAGCTCGTCCAAGCAGCGTCGATCGGGAGCCGCGTTCCAACTGAAGCCCAGGATCCTGGTCGGGATCCCGCAGCGGGCGGCGTAGGTCGCCAGCGACGTGCGCTGTACGGATCGTCGGTACGAGTACGCCCCGTCGAGCATGTCCGCACCGATGACGGAGAACCCTCTCGCGCCATCGAGCAGTTCGCAGAAGGTGCGCAGGTCGGCGTCGTCTCGTCGGTAGCTGCCGGCCACGAGCGAACCCAGTCCGACCAGCCGGACACGCTCTCGGTGTGCCTCGGGAACGTCGACGTCGCTGACGTGCCTGGCGATGATGACGACGTCGCCTGGTACGTTCTCGAGGTACGCCTCGACCATCGCCTGGTCACCGATGTTGCCGCCGCCCGTCGGCGCCAGCAGCACCTGGTGCCGCGTTCCCGGCCGCACCGATCGCCCAAGAGCGGCGACCCGCAGCGCCTCTCGCCGCATCCGCCAACGCAGGAGCCGAGGGTGATCGAGCGTGGCCGACCGGACCGCCTTGAGTCGTTCCCTAACGCGCTTCACGTGGCTGCGACGCTCCTCCGGACGTTCCCGCCTCATCGTTCACGGACCGAACGCCCGCGGCCCCAGCGACGACCGCCAGGAAGTACCCCATTCCAGCGCTCCAGAGTACCGTATCCACGACGTTCGCCACCAACGCCGTCGCCAAGAGCACAGCGAGAACCACGTGCTGCCGGGCGTCTCGTGGCGCGACGAGGACCCAGACGAGCAACAGGGCGCATCCCAACGTGCCGACGGCGCCACGCTCGAAGAGCGACTGAAGGAAGAAGTCGTGCGCGTGCCCGGGAACGGTCGTGTCCTGGCTCGGAGGATGATCCCGGTAGTACGAGGCGAACGAGGTGCGCCGCTGGCCGAACAGGGGGCGCTCCAAGAACCCGGCCCAAGCCACGTCGAACGCGGGCAGTCGTGCCAGAGCCGCAAGGCTGGACTGCGCCGGCGGTGGCACCGGCCCCGGTGGAAGGGCGTCCAGCCCACCGATGGCCGCACGGACGCGTCGCACGGAGACGAGGGCATCCTCGCCGTCCGAGCCGAGATCGGGTGCCGGACCGATCCAGAACCGGAGCGGCACCTCGGCAACCGAGGTGAACGCGACGGCGAGCTCGGTCCAGCCGTCGCCGAGGTCACGTGCCGAGAAGGCCAGGACGTCGATGCGCCCCGAAGCCGTTGCCACCCACGCCCCCGCCTCTAGCGACACGCGGAGGCCGTCCTCACCCCGCGCGCCCAGGATGCCTGGACTGCCTCCCTCGCCCGAAGGCAGGACGTCCATCGCGATGGCGTAGCTCGTGTCGGGGAACAGGATGAGCGGGTACTGGAGCCTCGACCAACTCGGGCCATCGACACGGCGGATGGTCATCGTGCCGTCCTCCTGCCGCGCCACCTCGACGCCGAGAGGCTGCGCCGCACCGAGCAACGGGACCTCCTTGGAGCCCGCACCACCAAGGCGGAACAGGTCACCGAGCGAGGTGGACAGCCGGGGCTGGACCAACGCCATGGCGACGTAGAGCACGAGGGCGCCCGCGATCACGGCCAGTCCCTGGGTCGCGCGCCTCCGCCACGTGACCGGGCGAGCGAAGCACGCGCGCACCATGAACGCCACGATGATCACGAGGGCGATCAGCGCAGCAGAACGGCTTCCCGAGAGCGCCACGGAGACGAGGGCCAGCGCGGCCGCGACCAAGCGCAGCCGGCGCGACGACGACAGCAGCAGTACGGCCGCGAGCGGAAGGAGCGTGCTCGCGCCCCAGACGTTGGGATGGGAAGCCCATCCCTCGACCCGTCCTTCCCTCAGGCCACGCTCGACCAGCGAGACGACCGCCATCGCGCAGAGTCCGAGTGTCAGACCCGTGGGAAGCCACCGTAGAGCGCCGTCGCGCCCGAGGACCGCTCCGCCGACGGCGGAAGCGAGGAACACCAGCAGCAACCCGGCATCTCGCGTCGAGGACGACGTCCACGACCCGACACCGACATCCGCTGCCACCGGCAGCAGCCAGAGCACGCCGCCGACCCCGAGCAGCCAAGCGCGCGGCAGCCGGATGCGCTTCGTGCCCACCATGCCGAACGGTGCCAACACCCCAAGCACGCCCGGCTGGACGGCCATCGCCACCCCGGCGAGGAGGCGCGACCAAGAACGGCTCATCGGCTCAGCACGCGCTCGTAGGCCGCCAGAAGGTGCGGTGCCTGATGGTGCCAAGCAAGGCGCGTCTCGACGCGCTCACGGCCTCGCTGCCCGAGCGCCTGCCGTAGTTCGGCGTCGTCGAGCAGCCTCAGGATCGCATCGGCCATGCTCTTGGGATCGTCCTGCTCGACGTAGAGCGAAGCGTCACCCGCCGAGGCCCTTCCTTCGGTCAAGTCGAACTGCACGACCGGAAGGCCGAGCGCCATGTACTCGATGGTCTTGTTCATGGTGCACATGCGGTTGTACGTGGTGTTCGGGTCGGGAGCGACCCCGACGTCGAACGTGGAGAGCCGACGAAGCAGTTCCTCCCCGGTCTGGAAGCCCGCGAACTCCACGTAGTCCTGGAGCCCGAGGCGGTCGCGAAGCGCGACCAGTGCCTCGAGGGAAGGGCCACCTCCGACGAGCAGGAACCCAACATCGGTCCTCCCTACTTCGTACACGATCTCGCGAGCCACGTGCAGGAGCGTGTCGACGCCATCCTGCTCGGCCATCACCCCCAGATAGCCGACGAGGTACGTCCGACCTGGCCGCAAGTCGGGATCAGGTGCGACGCGGCGGAACCGCTGGACGTCCGGTGCGCTTCGCACCACGAAGACGTCTTCGCTCCGCTTCCGGCCACGCGTCAGCGCGACCCGCCGGTACGACTCGTTGGTGGAGATCACCACGTCGGCAGTGCGCATGGTCAGGTACTCGCAGACCAGCAGCAGGTGATAGAAGACGCCGCGGCGCCCGAACTTCTCTTCGTAGAGCTCCGGGTTGACGTCGTGGTGGTCGAACACTACCTTCGCGCGACCCACCACCTTGTGCCAACCCGCCACCAGGAACAGAAGGTCCGGGGGGTTGCAGATGTGCACGATGTCGAAGCCGCGTTCTCGACGAACCCGACGGCTCAGCCGGAACTCCCAGAAGAGGGCGGCGGCGTACTCGCGGAGGTAGCCCAACACACCACGGGCCTCCGCTGGCATCGGGTGCCGGTACACGTGCACGTCCTCGATCACTTCGTAGGGGCGGTCGTAGCCTTTCCCCATCGGGCAGATCACCGACACCTCGTACCCGGCCCGGCGCAACGTCGTCGCCTCGTGCCACACCCGACGGTCGAACGGCACGGGCAGGTTCTCGACGATGATCAGCACGCGCGGCCCTCGATCCGCTTCAGACACGTTCCGCTCCTCCCGTACCACCCAGGAGCATGGCGGACTGCACCGCCTCCAGTTCCGTCGTGAAGTCGTGCGTCCACCTCGTGCGCTCCGGCGCCAACGAGCGACTGCCGCTACGCGCCTCGTCGATCGCCCGCGACACGACGTCCACGTCGTGCTCGACGACATGCGCCCAGGTCCCGAAGAGCGTCGTCGTCAGCGACGTCCGCGAGACCACGAGCGGCGTGTCGGCCGCCAACGCCTCGCATGCACCGCTCGGCTGGGTCGCCTCCCTGGTGGTCAACACGACCGCGACGCCAGACGTCGACAACAAGCGCTGGTACTCCTCGGTAGGCAGGTACCCGGTCAGTTCCAAGTTCGGAAGGCGCCGGAACCTCTCGCCCCATGCGGGAGGCAGGCGATGGATAGGCGCCGTGATCACGAACTGCAGGTCAGGGCGCCGCTCGATGAGCGCGTGGATGAGTGCGATGGGCTCGTCGTGACCGAACGAGCAGACGAACAGGACGCGCTCGGCGTTCCTCGTCGTGCCCTGTTCCCGACCACCGATGCTGACGACGGGATCACGCAGTGTCAGGATGTGGCACCCGGGATACGCACGCCGCGCCAACTCCTTGGCCTCGTCGTTGTGCGCCAGAAGGAACCTCGCTCGCTTGGCCAGCCATCGGGCGAGTGGCACGCGCGCCCAGCGCCCCTGGATGCTGGCGTTGTGAACGTCGAGGATGTAGGGCGTTCCGCCGAGGATACCTGCCAGGGCCGCGTAGGGAGGTGGTGTCTGCAGGATCAAGAAGGCGGGTCGACGCTGCCGTACCATCCGAAGCGAGGCCACCAGGTCCAGCAGGTAGTCCACCGGCCGCAACCAGCGAGATCGCCAGCGTCTGCCTAGGAACACGACGTCGGCGTCCAGCAAGGGCGCCAACACGTCGGCGCGCCGCTGGTACTCGCGCCACACCAGGTACAGGTTCCGCGGTCGCTCAGGCACCGACCCCACCCGTTGCCGTCGTCGGCACGACGCGCGGAACCTGGGTCGGCAGGCGTGCACGAGCCAAGGACGCCAACGACCCCGCCAGCAGGTACGTCATCCCCGATGCGACGAAGCCGAATCCGGACTCGTTCACCGTGCTCGTCACCAACAGACCTGCCAGCATCGCGGCGATCGCCAGGAACCACCATGCGTCTTCCGGGGCTCGGAGCCGGGCCCAGCGGTAGTGCCGGATCAGGTTCGCGATCATGAGCACCATCAACCCGTAGAAGAACAGCGCGGCCGGCAACCCCATCTGCGTCGCCAACGATCCGAGGTAGCTGTCGCCGCCGCCCACGACCACGTCCGCAAGACCCCGAGCGCGAGCGACCCCGGTCGCCACGCTACTGGCAGATCCTAGGCCGTGACCGAAGGGACGTTCGATCCCCCTCCGCAGCCCATCCACCAACTCGTCGATGTGCCCTGCACCGGTCGTGACGGTCAGGATGGCGTCTCCGAACAGCGCCGTGGTAGCAACGATGGTCACGAGACCGAACAGAACCAGACTCGTCATGAAGCGTGGCGAGCGCCTCCCAAGTAGCGCCAACGCCAGCGCTATCGCGATCGTCAGAACGGCTCCCCTGCTCAGCGTCAGGAGCGCCGCCAGTCCGATCGGCACGATGGCCAGAAGATGCCGGGCACGGAACGTCATCTTGGCGATGTAGCGCGCGCCCACGAGCACGATGACGAGCGCCATCGGGTAGCTCGAGATCAGCGGATCGCCCGTCAACGATGCCACGCGTCGGATGGGCTCACCTTCGAACCAGAAGCGCATGTTGCCGTACAGCACGCCTTGGATGGGGCGTCCGATCTTCTCGAGGTAGAACTCCTCGTGCCCGATCGAGAGCCAGAACGCATCGGGCAACACATAGGCCTCCAGAAGGCCGAAGAGCGCCAACGCGGTTCCGATGACGAAGAGGACGCGCACGGTGTGCCGGATGTCGTCGGGCGTGCGGGCGAGCAGGTACCCGAGTAGGTAGAGCGCGGGCAAGATGACCAAGGACCGTGCACCAGCGATGCGTGCCAGCCACGGCGGCCCGAAGAGCAGGCCGTGGACCGCCACGATGGCGAACCACACCACGCTCAGCATCGGTACCAAGGCAGTACGCACACGCCCTCGAACCACCGCGCGCCCGATCGCCGCGCCGCCCAGGACGGCGATCGCAACGATCACGAGGAGCTCCTTGGTTGCCAACAGCGCCTGGGTCGCCACACCGGACACCCATCCCAGCCGCAGGAGCACCATCACGATCAGGTTCTGGAGCAAGAGCACCGTAGCGAGCAACGCGACGAAGGTACCGCGACGGCGAACCAGCAGCGATACGATCCCCGCGACGACCGTGGTAGCGACGAGAACCCCGGCGAGCACGGATGGCAGCATACCCCGCGTCTCCTGCACGGCTCGACCGCGTTCGCTGCCTACCCGCCGCTGGTTCGCGATGCAACCCGTTGGATCCGAGCGCTGAGCGCACGGTATCCGACCATCACGTACATCCCGTACGACAGCGACATGCCGAGCGTGTACCCCAGCAACACGGTGCGTGGAGATCCTCCGCCCACCGCGAGCACGCACAGCGTCCCGACGCCAAGGACGACTCGGACCGCTTCGTACAGCAGTTGCAGGTCCGAGCGCTGGAGAACGTGCAGCGTCTGCGACACGGGGTACACGGCGAACTGCGCCACGAACATCAGACCCATGATCCGGACGAAACTCCCCGCCTCGCCGAAGGCATCCCCAAGCGCCCAAGCGAACAGGCCTGGACCTCCCCATGCGATGAGCGAGATCGGAACCGCTCCCACCACACCGGCCACCAGCACGGCGCGCACGAACCGTCGGCGAAGCGCAGAAGGCGACGTTCGCGCAAGCTGCGCCGTCTCGCCCATGAACACCTGGCTTACCGCGGCACCAACGATCCCCGCCGGCGTGGCGATGACCCGCTGCGCCACGGCGTACCACCCTGCCGGCGTGGGACCGAAGAACGCGGCAAGGAGTACGGCCGGCAGCTGCAAGGAGAGGCTACTGAGGACCGCGGCGGGCGCAGACAGCCGCGCGAAGCCACCGAAGTGCCGAGCCGTCCAGCGCAGTCGGCGTTGGTCGAACCTGTCGCGACGAAGCGACCGTACGAAGTCACGGCCGATCGCCGTCAAGCCGAAGAGATGGCCCGTTGCGTGGCCCAAGACCAGGCCGGCGCCGCCCGCGCTCGCCATGCCTGCGCCGAGCTGGATGGCGACTTGCATGGCGCCACGCGTGATCCGCGTCTGGGCCAGCGCATCGTAGAGCCGGCGACGGATCGCCCAGTAGTTCAACAGCTGATAGCCGCCGTACCCGATCACGCCGGCGAACACCAGAGCAGCGGCCACCGCCGGGGAGACGGGGCCGATCGCGGCCAGCGCTCCCGAACGGATCGCCACGGCGACCACGATCGCGACCGCAGCGCCGACCACGACAAGCAACATCGCCGAGATCCGGCCCAGCGTCACGGCCGTCTCGGTACGCCTCGGGACCGGGATGCAGACGTCGTAACGCAGGCTCGCCACGCCTCCGACGACGACCACGAGCGAGGTGTACAGCGCGTACATCCCGAACTCGGCGGGTGAGTAGATGCGCGTCAGGAGCGGCGAAGACGCCACCACGATCGCTTGGCCCAAGGCGCCCCCGCCTCCGACGCGCGCAGCGTTCCGCAGAAGGGTACTCGTCCGTGCGCGAGTCACGACGTTCGCGAGCGCCGAACGTAGACGAGGCCACCACGTCATGCGCAGCACAGTACCGCAGTCGAGGTCGCAGCTACCGCCCGATACGAAGTGGCCCCAGTGCACCTGGGTCCTTTCCCGGCTACCAACGGTGTAGACTCGCGTCGCATGGCTCTGAACGCATCGGCCGCGCGACCTTTGCGGCGTTCGGCGGCGTTCGTCGCGGGGATCTCGGTCGCCGTGCTACCCGCTATCGCGCCGTTCCTAGCGCTTCTGGCCGTCGTGGCGGGTCGGATCCGGCTGCAGCGAACCGACCGATGGTGGTGGTCAGCGGCACTTCTGCTCGCGCTCCCCTTCGCCTTGACGGACTCGCTGGTCACGGCGGGGCTCGCCGCCATCCAGGTGCTGGCGGTATGGTTGCTCTTCCGCGCTGCATGCGAGATCCGTCAAGCCACGCGCAACCTCAACGTAGACATGCCTCTAGGCGCCGGCCTGGTCGTCGGACTCGCCGCGACACTCGTGATGGGCATCGCGCGGATCGACGGCTTCTCGTGGAAGATGTCGATCACGGCCCTCGATGCCATCGTGTGGAAGGCCAACCCCGGCATCTTCGGCCACTCCATGTTCGTGCTTTCGGCGCTCCTCGCCGTCGTCGTTCCCTCCGCACGGCTTCGCACCATCGCCATCGCCCTCGGCGCCGCGGGCGTCCTCCTTTCCGGGGCGCGCGAGGCCGTGTACGCCTGGCTGCTGTTCTCGGGACTGCTCTTCGCCGGGAGCCGGTCACGGTCGACCGTCGGACGCGTCGTGGAGTGGGTGCTGTTCGCCCTGGTGCTCGCCACCGTCGGTGGACTGGGACCGGTCGTCGGGCTCGGTCGGACCGGCTTCCTCACGAGCTTCGTCTCTGGCTCTTCCGGGCCGAACATCTTCCGCGGAACGGAGATCGGCGACGCCGATTGGTGGCACTCGTTGGGCGTTCGCTACGAGACCCGAGCCGTCGACGTCGAGGGGCAAGCGCGCACGGGGTTCGTCGTGACCAAGGTGTCCCCCGAGCCTTGGTCACGGCTCCAGCAGGTCGTCACCCTCGAGCCAAGCACGACGTACACCTTGGGCACCGCTTGGAAGGCAGAGGCCGATTCCAGGCCCGGTCTCGACGGGTGGGGCCAGGTCGGCGCGGACGAGGCTCCCGCCATCTTGAGCGCGACCCGGGTCGGAGCGGCCCTGGACGCCCGTACGACGGGCCCGATCGAGGTCATCGCGGCGACGATCGAGGACCTTCCCGAAGGTTGGCAGCGCGCCAACGTCACCTTCGTGTACGAGGGCACGCGTCCGTTGATCTGGTACACCGGCGTCGTCGTGGACCGCTCGCCTGGCGCCGGCGACACCTTGAGCTTCGCCGAGCTCCAGTTGACCCGCTCCGACACGGCCATCCCCTACGTTCCCGGACATGCCGAGCGCGGCGTCACGGACCTGCGCGCCTCGCGATTCCCGATCTGGCAGGACGCTCTCCAAGCGATCGGCGCTCGGCCATGGCTTGGCTGGGGCTCGGGAGGTCTGCCCGAGGCCGTCACGGCTCTCGACGCCACGGCACAACGCGTGCGGCCGATTCCCAGTCACGCCCATGACATGGTGCTGGACGTTCTGGTGCAACGGGGATTGGTCGGAGGGACGGGCCTCCTGCTGCTGTTCACGCTTCTGGCGCTCCGATCCATACAGCAACGCGACCGCGAGATGCTTGCCGTTCTGGCCGGCGTGGTCGTGTTGAACCTCTTCGATGCCACGCTCTTCTCGGGCGAGGTGATCTATGCCCTTGCGCTCGTGCTCGGTTGGCGTGCCGTCGGAGAGCGTGAGATCGCAACTGCCGAGACGGGCATGGGTAGTGCGACCGCCGTGCGCTTGACCCTTGCTGCGGCCGATGCGCTCGCTGGCGGCGTGGCGATGGCGCTCGCGATCGTCGTCGCCGGCCGTTGGTACGAGACAGCAGCGCTGACGACGTCCTGGACCCTTCCCTTGAGCTACGCAAGCATCCTGTGGCCACTCATGGCAGCCTGGTCCGGACTGCATCCTGGCTACGGTCGGCCGGGGTACGACGAGTTGGCGCGCACCGTGCGGGCGGCTTTGGCAGCGACCCTCCTCCTGGCGCTCGCCGCGCTGGTCCTGCCCGACACCTTCCGACTTCCCGCGATCGCCATCCTCGTGACCGGCCTCGTCAGCGTCCTGCTGGCCCCGGTCTTTCGCGCGACCGCCAAGTCCGCGCTGCGCGCCATGCGCCTGTGGGGCAGGCCCGTGGTGCTGCTAGGTACCGGGCCGGAAGCCCAGCGCACCACGCGGCACCTGCTTCGACACCCTGGGATCGGATTGCATCCGATCGCCGTCTTCGGGGACGGCGGCGGCTGGACCCTCGACGACCTCCCCGTCACGGGTGCGCTGGAGCACGCCTGGGCGTTCCTCGAGCAGGAGAACGTGCGGCACGTCATCGTCACCCCGGATGCCGCCGCCCGGCTGGCTTTCGACGACCTACTCATCCGCGCAGATCGGCGGCTACGCTACGTCCAGTACCTCCCCGACCTCGGCGGCCTCCCCACCAACTCGGTGGCGGCCACGCCCCTGGGCACCGCACTCGGGCTCGAGGTGCGCAACCAGCTCGCGTCCGGCACCAACCGCGCCGTCAAGCGCGTGATCGACGTGCTCGGGGCCACCGTGTTGCTGGCCGTGCTCGGCGTCCCGCTGGCCCTGATCGCCTTGGCCATCCGTCTCGACTCCCGCGGTTCGCCGTTCTACCTCTCACCACGTGTCGGCCGCTACGGCCGCAGCTTCTCGTGCGTCAAGTTCCGGACCATGCACGTCGATGCCGACGAGCGCTTGCAGCGGCTGCTGGCGGCCGACCCCGATCTGCGCGAGGAGTACGAGCACTACCACAAGCTCGAGAACGACCCGCGCGTCACGCGCATCGGCCGGCTGCTCCGGCGCGGCTCCATCGACGAGTTGCCGCAGCTGTGGAACGTCCTCGTGGGCGACATGAGCCTCGTCGGCCCTCGACCGTACCTGGTCCGCGAGTTGGACGACATGTCGAGGCTGAAGGACCTGATCTTCCTCGCTCGCCCCGGCATGACCGGCTACTGGCAGGTGGAGGCCCGCAACGACGTCGGCTTCGACGAGCGCCAGGTCATGGAAGCGCACTACGTGCGGAACTGGTCGGTGTGGTGGGACATCGAGATCCTGGTCCGCACGCCCGCCGCGATCCTGGACCGAACCGGCAAGTAGCCCAGCGCGAGACGGCGGCGTACCCCCTGGCCTCCAGCGCACGCCGACGCGGCCCTCCCGCACGGGCGGCGCGGTCCCGCCACGACCCAAGCGGTACACTGGCTCGGTGGA
>CAZACZ010000089.1:0-10502 GCA_964483695.1 uncultured bacterium
TGCGGCGCACCTTCGGTTTGGACATCGCGATGGTCTGCGTGGCCAGCACGTCGCGCACCTGGCTGGTGCCGATGCCGAACGCGATGGCGCCGAACGCGCCGTGGGTGCTGGTGTGGCTGTCGCCGCAAGCGATGGTGGTGCCGGGCTGGGTGATGCCCTGCTCCGGGCCGACCATGTGCACGATCCCTTGACGGCCGCTGCCGAGGTCGAAGAAGGCGATGTCGTGCTCGGCGGTGTTGCGCCGGAGTTCGCGGATCATCTCGTCGGCCAGGGCGTCCTCGAACGGCTCGGCGCGGGTGTGGGTGGGCACGATGTGGTCCACGGTGGCGAAGGTCCGTTCCGGCATCCGCACGGGTAGCCCCAGGTCACGCAGCATCCCGAACGCTTGCGGGCTGGTGACCTCGTGGATCAGGTGGGTGTCGATGAACAACTGGGTCTGGCCGTTGGCCAAGGTGCGCACGGCGTGGGCGTCCCACACCTTGTCGAACAAGCTTCTCGGTCCTGGCATCGGTGCCTTCCTCCACCCGCAAGTACGAAACGACCCCCGGCCGCGGGATGGGCCGGGGGTCGGTGCTCGCCGAACGGTTCGCCGCGGTACGCGGCGATCGTCAGCCCACGCCCCCCAACGCACGTAGCAGCACGCAAAGCCGCGACTGCAGGAAGCTCAGGCGACGGCGCACGCGCAGGACGGGAGGCTCACGCATGGCGCGAAGTATAAGAACGGGCCGTGGGACGCGTCAAGCGGGAGTCACCTCGTCGTGCTGTGGTGCACTGCCTCGAAGAGCGCCACGGGCCCGCAAGGAGCGTCGGATCCCCGGAAGATCCCGGCGGCGTAGCCCGCCCGACGCGTGGGCTCGGCGACCCGCAAGCCATGCCGGACGCGGCGGCTCGCAGCATGACCGGCTCGATCGCTCGCCCGTCGAACGCCGGCGCCCTCGCTCGTTGCCGAACAGCGCCTGCACGGTCTCGTAGTCGAGGTCGGCCATCGCGCGCCCGTGGCGATCCGCCGGGTAGACGGCCGGGTCGTCGCGGTCGACCTCGTAGGGAACGTGCGATCAGCCTTGCCTGCCTCCCCGCCCGATCGGCGGCGGACCGCCGCGTCCGCCGAGGTTGGTCTGCGGCTGCCGTGCCGCCGGGGCGCGCCCTTCGCCGCCGGCCTCGGCGGTCAGGCCGCCCGACGTCACCAACCGCTCGTACTCCTTGGCGTCGACCGCGCGCGACATGCCCATCTCGAAGGAGATGACGCGCTTCAGATGCAGCTCCGCCAAGCACGCGTCCATGGTGATCATGCCGAGCTGACCACCCATCTGGATGGACGCCGGGATCTGGTGCGTCTTGCCCTCGCGGATCAGGTTGCGGACCGCCGGCGTGGCGATGAGGAACTCGTACGCCAACGCGCGCCCGTCGCCGTTCGCCTTGGGCATCAGTTGCTGCGTCAGGATCGCCTGCAGGTTGTTCGCAAGCTGCACCCGCACCTGCTCCTGCTGCGCGTCGGGGAAGACGTCGATGATGCGGTCGATGGCTTCGGAGGCGGTGTTGGTGTGCAGCGTCGCCAGGACCAAGTGACCGGTCTCGGCGGCGGTCACGGCGGCGCCGATGGTCTCGTGGTCGCGCATCTCACCGACCAGGATGACGTCGGGCGCCTGCCGCAACACGCTGCGCAGCGCGTTGTGGAAGTTCATGGTGTCCTCGCCCACCTCGCGCTGGTTGATGATCGACGTCTTGTGCCGGTGGAAGAACTCGATCGGGTCTTCGACCGTGACGATGTGCTTCGGGAACTCGTTGTTGATCAGGTCGATCATGGTGGCCAGCGTGGTCGACTTGCCCGAGCCGGTGGGGCCCGTGACGAGCACCAGGCCGCGCGGCAGGCGCGCGACGTCGGCCACTTCCTTCGGCAGCCCGAGGTCGGCGAAGGTGAGCACGTCCTCCGAGATGGTGCGCATCACGCCGCCTACCGAGCCGCGCTGCACGAACACGTTGACGCGGAAGCGGCCGTGGCCCGAGAGGCTGAACGAGAAGTCGAGGTCCCTGCGCTCCTCGAAGTTGCGCTGCTTCTTCTCGTCCATCAGGGCGTACATCAGGCGCCGCGTCATAGTGGGCGAGAGGACGTCGTACTCGGTCGGACGCCACTCGCCGTTGACCTTGAGCATCGGCGGCAGGCCCACCGTGATGAGCAGGTCCGAAGCCTTCCGCTCGATGGCGAGCTTCAGCAGGTCGACGATGTCGGCCTGGATCTGGGTGGAGCGGATCTGGTCGGCCATGCTCGTTCCTCGTTCCTCTCGGGGCTGGGCACCGGGCTCCCGCCCGGCAGGGGGCAGCTCACTCCGCGGTGCGGGCGAGCACCTCCTCGAGTGTCGTGATGCCTTCCAACGCCTTGTGGATGCCGTCCTCGCGCAGCGTCTTCATGCCGCGCTCCATGGCGAGCTCGCGCAGTTCGAACGCCGACGCCTCGTGCACGATCGCCTTCTCGACCTCGTCGTCCACCACCAGCAACTCGTGGATGGCGTAGCGACCGTTGTACCCGCTGCCGCCGCACTTCTCGCAACCGACGCCGCGGTAGAGCGTGCGCCCGGCGATCTCGTCGTCCTTCATGCCCAACCGCCGCAGCACGTCGGCCTCGGGCGTCGACGCCACCCGGCAGTGCTTGCACACCTTGCGCACCAGGCGTTGCGCCAGCACGCCGATCAAGGAGGCGGAGACGTTGAACGGCTCGATCCCCATCTCGGTAAGGCGCGTGATGGCGCCGGCGGCGTCGTTGGTGTGCAGCGTGGCGATCAGCAGGTGGCCGGTGAGCGCCGCTTCCATCGAGATCTTGGCGGTCTCGTGGTCGCGGATCTCACCGACCATGATGATGTCGGGGTCTTGCCGCAGGAACGAACGCAACGCACGCGCGAAATCGAGACCCGCCTTGACGTTCACTTGCGTCTGGTTGATGCCGGGGATCTCGTACTCGACCGGGTCTTCGACGGTGGTGACGTTCACTTCGGGGGTCGCGATGCGCTTGAGGATGGAGAAGGTCGTGAACGACTTGCCCGAGCCGGTCGGGCCGGTGATCAAGAACATGCCGTACGGCTTCTGGATCACGTCGGTGAAGCGCTGGTAGTTGTACTCGGCGAAACCGAGCTGCTCGATCTCGGGGATGTCGGTCGCCTTCTTCAGCAGGCGCATCACGGCCTTCTCGCCGTAGACGGTGGGTAGGGTCGAGAGGCGCAAGTCGACCTCGACGTTGCGGTCGCGGAACCGCACGCGACCGTCCTGCGGGACGCGCCGCTCGGCGATGTTGAGGCCGCCCATGATCTTGATGCGCGACGAGAGCGCCGGCGCCGTGAGCTTCGGCATCGTCATGTACTCGCGAAGGCTGCCGTCCTTGCGCACCCGCACCGTGACCCTGTCCGGGCGCGGCTCGATGTGGATGTCGGAGATGTCGTTCAGGATCGCTTCGCGGATGATGTTGTTGACGACCTTCACCAAGGCGTTGTCGTCGATCGCGCTGGTGTCTTCCTCGGCCTGCTGCGCCGAGCTGCCGACCTCCTCGACCACCGCCTTGGCGAGTTCCTCCATGTCGGTGCCCTCGCGGTAGAAGCGGTTGAGCAGGCGGGTGAGCGTCTCCTCGGTGGCGACCGCCGGTTGGATCTCGCGGCCGGTGATGAGCTGGATGTCGTCCAGCGCGAAGACGTGCCGCGGGTCCTTCATCGCCACCACGAGGGTGTTGCTCTCCAGTCGCACGGGCATGGCGGTGTAGCGCCGCGCCGTCGCCTCGGGCACCAGGCTGACGGCGTACGGGTCGACCTGGACGTTGTCCTCGATGAAGTCGAAGCCCAACTGCATCGCCAGGCTGCGTGCCAGCATGTCGGGGCTGATTTTGCCCGACTGCACCAGGGTGTCCTCGAGTCGCCCGCCGCCCGCGCGCTGCTTGTTCAGCGCCTCGTCGACGTCGGTCTGCGTGACGTAGCCGAGGTCGACCAGGATCTCGCCGAGCGGCTTGACGCTGCCGAGCTTGGCCTGCTCCTCCAACGCGCGCCGGAGTTGCTCGCGCTTGAGCCGCTTGCTCTGCAACAGGGTTTCGCCCAGACGGCCCTTGTCGTTGGCGTACATGGCCTCGATGCGCTTCTGTACCGCCTGCTCGGGGGCGGCCACGAACCGGACGTGCCGATGGACGATGGCCTCGATGTCGCTCATGCGGCGCGGGTCGGAGATCGCGACGACCAGCGTGTCGCCTTCGAGGCGGCAGGGCACGGCGGAGAACTGGACCGCATCGAGCCGGAGCAGGGTAGACGCCAGCCGCTCGCCCACCGGTTCGTCGTCGAGCGACGACACGAACGGGATGCCCATCTGCTCGGCCAGCAGGCGCGCGAGTTGCTCCTCGTCGAGCGCGCCGTGCTGCACCAGGATGCGCCCGAGCAGACCGCCGGTGCGATGTTGCTCCTCGATCGCCTCGGCGAGTTGCACCTCGGTGATCAGACCGGCGGTCACCGCCAAGTTGCCGAGGCGTTGGCTGATGTCGACGTCGAGGTCGGGCGGGGGTTCGAGGCCGAGTTCCGGGTAGTAGGTGGCGAGCGCCCACTGCAGTTCCTTGTGCAGCGCTTGGTACGGCTCGACCAGGCACCCCGAGGCGTCCTCGATCTCCTCGATCGCCAGGGCGTCGAGCGGGTCGACGAACGCGACCCGCAAGCGATCGCCGTCGATGGCGAACGGCATGGCGCGCACCTCCGCGGCCAACTCGCCGCGCACCTTGGCCAGCGCGTCGGCCATGACGTCGACCCGCGGCAGCGTGACCAACGGGATGCCGATCGACTCCTCGACCGCTCGCGCGATGCGTTGCTCGGAGATGACGCCGAGATCCACCAGGATGTCGGCCAGTCGTCCGCCGACCTCACCGTGGCGCGTGATCGCCTGCTGGAGCGAGTCGTCGGTGACGTACCCGCGCTCCAGCAGCACGGCCCCGAGCCGTTTGTCGCCGATCGACAGCACCGCCACGTTCGTTACTCCTTCAGCAGCATTCTCTCAAGACGCCTTGCCAGTCGGGTATGAGGAAGCTTACCCGGCGACAAGGGCCGGACCAGGATGGCGCGCATCCCGCTTCGTTTCGCGCCGAGGACATCGGTGAAGAGCTGGTCGCCGACCATGGCGGCGGCGTTCGGGGGCGGATCGCCCAGCAGTCGAAGCGCGCGTCGGAACGCGACGCGGAACGGCTTGCCTGCCATCGAGAGTCCGGGAACGCCGGCTTGCTCGGCGATGCGGCGGACGCGCTCGCGCTCGCCGTTCGACAGGATGGCGACGGCGAGGTCGGCGGCGGCCAGACTGCGCACCCAAGCGATCACGTCGGGCTCGACGTGCTCGTCGGCGGCGGCCAGCAGGGTGTCGTCGAGATCGACCAGCACCGCGACGACCCCCCAGGAGCGCAACAACGCGGGCGTGACCTGATGCACCGAGGCTACCCGAAGGTCGGGACGTAGCACCCGCGAAGTCTAGCACGCGCCGTGATCCGCTCCCGCGGAAGAAATCACGTTCCCGGCAGGGTTTCCACGGTTCAAGCGGGCGTCTCGCTTGGGGTGACCGGCACGGCGAGTGCCTCGCGAAGGACGGCGTCGAACTCCTCCGAAGCGTCGAGCCACGGGTAGTGGCCGGCATCGAGCAGGCTGACGAGCGCTGCCGGCATGCGCTCCAGCCCCGCTTCCACTTGCCGCGGGAAGCACGTCCCGTCCTGCCTCCCCGCTACGATCACGACCGGGCACGCGAGCCCCGGCAGCGCCTCGCGCACGTCGACTTCCCACACCCCCACCGGCTCGTCGACCTCCTGCGGGCCCAGCAGCGCCTCGGCGTCGACGTGCTCGAGCCGCATGCGGGCGGCCGCGTGCGGGAACTGCAACGCGTCGAACAGCACCTTCGGGTTGACCAGCGCGAACGCCTCGTCGGCGGCGGCGGCCGGGTCGCCGGCGGGGGCGTCCGCCGGAACCGCCTCCATGTCGGGCGGGTCTGCGAGGCGTCGCGGCGAGCCCTCGCCGTGCAGTCGGCGCGCAGCACGCAGCAGGTCGTCTGCCAGCAACGGCATGGAGAACCAGGGCGCCACCAGCACCATGCGCGCCACGCGTTCGGGCCAGCGACGCGCCACCTCCACCGCGATCAGCGCCCCGAACCCGTGCGCGAGCAGCGTCACGGACGTCTCCTCCAGGGCGTCCAGCACCGCGCGCACGTCGTCGGCCAACTCCCGAGGGTCGGCCGAACCGGCACCGTAGCTGCGTCCGCCGCCGCGCTGGTCGGCGTAGAGCACGCGGTAGAGCTCGAGGTCCTCGCCCATCAGCTCGCGGAACGAGTGGCTGCTGTACCCGGGGCCCCCGTGGAGGTAGTAGATCACCGGTGCCGCCGCCGGGCCCACGCGCTCGACGTAGAGGTCGGCGTCGGCGCGGCGCACCATGATGGCGTCGTCGAAGAAGCTGGGGGTCGGCTCGGCCATGGCCCCAGTGTAGGCCGCGTGCTAGCCTGCCGCATGGACGGTCGCGCGAGGCGGGGCCCCGCCGCCCCCTCCACCCGCCCCCACGGCGCACCACGGCGTCGCCAACGGGTGCGTACCCTTCCCGACCTGGTGCCGCTCGTGCGGCAGGGCCACTACCGCATCGGCAGCCACGCCGTGCGCCATGCCACCTGCGAAGGCTTCACGGAGCAGGACATCGTGAACACGGTGTTGTTCGGGCGCGAGGTGATGCGCTACGTCGAGGACGAGCGCCTGCTCGTGCTCGGCTACCTGCCCGTCAGCGCCGAGGTGCGCATCCCGCTCCACGTCGTGCTGGAGTACCGCACGCCTCGGTGGGTCGACGTCGTGACCGCCTACATCCCCGACGACCCCCATCGACCGGTGTCGCGTGCGCGCCTTGCGGAGTGGTTGCGCTACGACCGCGTCCTGGAACCGGACGCTTCGGAGGGCGGGTCGGCGGAGGTGTCAGCCGGCGTGACCGGCGCCGCGGGCAGGCCGTAGAGCCGAGCGGCGTTGTCGTCCAGGATCGGCTCGAGCTCATCGAGCGGCACGCCGCGCACGTCGGCCAGCACCTGCGCCGTGTAGCGCACGTAGGCAGGCAGGTTGCGTTTGCCACGCATCGGCACCGGGGCCAGGAACGGACTGTCGGTCTCGACCAGGAGCCGGTCCAGCGGCACCACCGCGGCCGCCTCGCGCAACGCGCGGGCGCTCTTGTAGGTCAGGTTGCCCGCGAACGACACCATCCACCCGAGGTCCAGACCTGCTGCGAGCAGCGCCACGCTGCCGTTGAAGCAGTGCAGCACCCCGCGTTCCCAACCCGCGGCGCGGATCGACGCTGCGGCAGCCAGCGAGGCGTCGTCGCGCCCGTCGGCATCCCGCACGTGGAGGATCAGCGCCTTGTCGAGTCGGCGGGCGAGCCCCGCTTGCCACGCGAAGGCGGCCTGCTGCGCTGCAGGCGTCTGACGCTCCCAGTAGCGATCGAACCCGGTCTCGCCGATCGCCACCACGCGAGGGTGGTCGGCCATGCCCTCCACCGCCGCGCGGGCGTCCGGATCGTCGGCCTCGTCCGCGTCGTTGGGGTGGATGCCCACCGCCGCCCACACGTTGGGGTGCCGCTCGGCGGCCGCGACGGCGAGGGCGCAGCGCGCGACGGTCGTGCCGATCGTCACGATGGCTCGCAGGTCGGCGTCGACCGCGGCATCGGGGTCCGGGCAGTGGTCGAGGTGGCAGTGGCTGTCGATCATGCCGCCCACCATAGCGCCGCGCCGCCGCAAGCGCGTGCCTGAGGGCGCGAACGACCGTGAACGGGGTGTGAGAGTTCTGTAAGACGCTCGCTGCTACCTTCCTACCAAGCACCATGCGCGACCGAAGCCAACCGCACTCGAACGCCACGGCAGCCGCGCCAGGAACGAGGCCAGCGATGGTACAGGAACAGACCTCCATGGACGGGATCCGCTACCTCAGCAACGAGGAACTCAGCGAGATCATCACCAAATGCGAGAGCGCCATCTCCGACGGCAGCGCCGAGATCGAGGACTACGAGGCGTTCGTGCTGTGCCAGAAGGAGCTCGCCCGCCGCACCTGGGCGTAGCGAACGGCACGACCCCTCGCGGCCGACGGACCGCCGAACGCTTCACATCCGTGTCATCACGTGCGCGCGTAGCATGGCTCGATGCTCGCGCGCGCGTTCGTTTCGTTGCTCGGCCCGTTCGCGCCTAGCGCGCCGCCGGCGCAGGTGCGCGCAGCCCGTCGAGGCGCCATGCTGGCGGTGGCGGTGGCATGGGCGTTGTCGTCGTGCGCGCCAGCGGCCATCACCAGCAACGCAGCGCTCGTGGGAGACGCGTCCGCGACTCCCGGTGGCCGCTCCGCTACCGCCTCGTTGCCGATCGACCCCACGACCGCCATCGCCGATGCCGCCTTCGCTCCCTCGGGCGTGCGCGCATACGACGCCCCGCGGCAGACGTCCATCGGCGCGGGCGCGTCGAGCGTGGTCGAGGCCGGGATGGCGTCGTGGTACGGGCCGGGGTTCGCGGGACGCCTGACGGCCAACGGCGAGGTGTTCGACCCGAGCCAACTCACCGCCGCGCACAAGTCCTTGCCGTTCAACTCGCTGGTTCGCGTGGTCAACGAGGCCAACGGCATGGCCGTTGTGGTGCGCATCAACGATCGTGGGCCGTTCAAGCCCGGCCGCATCATCGACTTGTCGCGTGCCAGCGCCGAAGCCATCGGCATGATCGGCACCGGCGTGGCGCGCGTACGCCTCGAGCTGTTGACGCTTCCCGACGGTGTGGTGCGGGTGGCGGCGGCCGGTACGTTGCGCGGCTACGAGGTGATCTCGCGGCTCCACGCGGTCGGGACGCTGCTGGTGCTGGAGCCTCGCCTCGGCGGCGCTCCGGTGGTGGTGCGCGTGGTGAGCCAGGCGGTACCGGTCGAGAGCCCGGCCGACGTGCTGGTGGCGTACGAGCTGTACGCCACCGTCGGTTCCGAAGCGACCGTGCACCTGGACTGAGCGACGCCCCGGATGTAGGTCGGCCCCGGCGTACCTAGCCTGGTCGCGCTCCACGGCGACAACCGTCCGCCAGATCCGCGGCGAAGGTGCCGACGTCGTGTCCTTCGTCGAGCGCCTGGACCAGCGCCGACCCGACCACCACCCCGTCGGCCACGGCCGCCACGGTCCTGGCGGTGGCGGCGGAACCCACGCCGAACCCGACGGCAACGGGCAACGATCCCGCGGCGCGGGTGCGCGACACCAGTTCGGCCACGTCCGGCGGAAGCTGGTCGCGGGCCCCCGTCACGCCCGTCACCGATACGGCGTACACGAAGCCGCGGCAGGCCGCGGTGACGACCCGAAGTCGAGTGTCGGTCGACGTCGGCGCCACTAAGAACACGGTGTCGAGGTCCACGTCGCGGCAAGCCTCGATGAGCCCGGCGCCTTCGTCGGGCGGTAGGTCCGGCAGGATGACGCCGTCCGCACCCGCGTCCTTGGCGGCGCGTGCGAACGCCGCCTCACCGCCTGGGTAGCAGTAGATCGGGTTGTAGTACGTCATGACCAGCAGCGGCTTGTCGCTACGCTGGCGCAGCGCGGCCACCATAGCGAGCGTCTTGGCGGTGGTGGTGCCCTGCCGCAAGGCGCGCTCGGTGGCGCGCTGGATGGTCGGTCCGTCTCCGAGGGGGTCCGAGAACGGCAGGCCCACTTCCAGCACGTCGGCGTGCTCCAGCACGCGCGTGGCGGCCTCCAGGAAGCGTGCCTCGTCGGGGAACCCTGCGGGCAGGTAGGCCACGAACGCAGCGCGGCCCTCCGCGCGGGCGCGGGCGAAGGTGTCGTCGATGCGGCCCACGTCAGCTCCTCTTCTGGTGAGCGCGCAAGCGCTCCACCTCGGCGACGTCCTTGTCGCCGCGACCGGACAGGTTCACCACCAGCACCTGGTCCTGGCGCATGGTCGGCGCCAGGCGCATGGCGTACGCGACCGCGTGCGAGCTCTCCAGCGCCGGCACGATCCCCTCCGTGCGCGCCAGCGCCTCGAAGGCGTCCAGCGCCTCGTCGTCCGTGGCGGCGACGTACTCGGCGATGCCCTCGTCGGCGTAGTAGCTGTGCTCCGGCCCAACGCCGGGGTAGTCGAGGCCGGCCGATACCGAGTGCGGCGGCGAGATCTGCCCGTCGGCGTCCGACAACAGGTACATCAACGAGCCGTGCAGCACACCCCGCTTGCCTGCCGAGATGCTGGCCGCGTGGGCGCCGCTGGGCAGGCCGTGGCCGGCGGCCTCCACGCCGATCAGGCGCGGCCGCTCGGCGGCGCCGAGGTAGGCGTACGGCGCGAACATCCCGATGGCGTTGCTGCCGCCGCCGACGCAGGCGACGATGGCGTCGGGGCTCGGGCGCCCTTCGGCTGCCTGCAACTGCGTCATCGTCTCGAAGCCGATCACGCTCTGGAGGTCGCGCACCATCATCGGGTACGGGTGCGGGCCGACCACCGACCCGAGCACGTAGTAGGTGCTGTTCTCCTCGACAATGCGCGGGAAGGCCCGTTCG
>CAZACZ010000090.1:0-10238 GCA_964483695.1 uncultured bacterium
TCGGTGGCGCCCCGCACCGGCCCGCCGGCGACACCACCCCAGAGGACGGTGACGCCTCCGCCGACGACGACCAGGGCGCCCTCGAGGCCTGAAGCGCGTGCGCCCTACCTGACCCACGCACGGCGGCGGGCTGACGCGCCCTCCTGCTCGGACCGCCGCCGGTGTCCCGAGCCGTCCACTACGGGACCAATTGCCCGTTCCCAAGCGGTACCATGCGTCCATGCGCAAGTCTCCGCCAGGAGGTGCGCCAATACGAGGCACGAGGCCGGGCCGTAGCGCCACGCTCGACGCGCTCCCCGAACCCTCGGCTGGAGGTGCGTGAGCCGCATGGGTGTCACCGAACCGCTGAGCCGCCCGAGCGATGCGCGAGGCGTCGCCGCGATCGTGAACGACTTCTCGATCGCCGTCGCCACCGCCAACGGGACCGGGAGCCAGACCGCGAACCTCACGTTGCTGCGGTCGTTCTTCAAGATGGGCATCCCGGTTCACGGCAAGAACATCTTCCCGTCGAACATCCAGGGCCTGCCGACCTGGTACCACATCCGCGTCAGCCACCAGGGCTACATCGCGCGTCGGCCGTCCGAGCTGCTAGTGGCGTTCAACGCCGCCACCATCGACGAGGACATCGCCAACTTGCCTACCGGCGGCGTCTGCATCTACAACGCCGACCTTCGCCTCAGCACCAGCCGCGACGACCTCGTCTACTACCCGGTCCCGGTCAAGGAGCTGCTGGCCGACCACGAGGTGAAGGGCAAGATCAAGGAGTACATCGCCAACATGACGTACGTCGGCGTGGTGGCGCACCTGCTGGGCGTCCCGCTCGACGTCGTCGAGGAGTCGCTCGGTCACCACTTCGGCCGGCGCGAGAAGCTGGTCGCCAGCAACTTCGGGGTGGTGCGCACCGCGCACGCCTGGGCTGCGGCGAACCTCGAGAAGCGCGACCCGTACCAGGTGGCGCCGATGAACGCCACCGACGGGCTCATCCTCATGACCGGCAACGAAGCCGGAGCGATCGGCGCCGTGTTCGGCGGCGCGAGCGTCGCGGCCTGGTACCCCATCACGCCGTCCACCAGCTTCATCGACGCGCTGCGCGAGCACCTGCCGCGCCTGCGCATGGGCCCCGACGGCAAGCCGACGTTCACCGTGGTGCAGGCCGAAGACGAACTCGCCGCCATCGGCATGGTGGTCGGCGCCGGCTGGGCGGGGGCGCGCGCCGTCACCGCCACCAGCGGCCCCGGCCTGTCGCTGATGTCCGAGTACCTCGGCCTGGCGTACTTCGCCGAGGTGCCCGCGGTGGTCTGGGACATCCAGCGTGTCGGCCCCAGCACCGGGTTGCCCACCCGCACCAGCCAGGGCGACGTGGCGTTCGCGTACCACATCGGCCACGGCGACTCCAAGCACGTGGTGCTGTTCCCCTCCTCGATCGAGGAGTGCTTCGAGTTCGGGTACAAGGCGCACGACTTGGCTGACGTGCTGCAGACGCCCGTGATGGTGCTCTCCGACCTCGATCTCGGGATGAACAACTGGATGGGCGAACCGTTCGCCTACCCCGACGGCCCGATCCAGCGCGGCAAGATCCTCGACGCCGAGGAGGTGGCCGCGCGTGGCAGCTTCGCGCGCTACCAGGACGTCGACGGCGACGGCATCCCGTACCGCACCCTGCCCGGCAACGAGAACCCCATGTCGGCATGGTTCGGGCGCGGCACCGGTCACGACGAGTACGCTCGCTACTCCGAACGGCCGGAGCACTGGGAGCAGAACATGGCGCGCCTCGCGCGCAAGTTCGAGACCGCGCGCACCCTCGTCCCGGCCGCCGAGGTCGACGAGGTGCCGGGCAGCCGCCTGGCGATCGTCGCGTACGGCACCACGCGCTACGCCATCGAAGAGGCGCGCGACCAACTCGCCGCGTTGGGCCACCCGACCAGCTTCCTGCGCGTGCGCGGGCTGCCGATCGGTGCCGACGTCAAGGCGTTCCTCGAGCGTCACGAACGCATCGTCGTCATCGAGATGAACCGCGACGCCCAGCTCACCTCGATCCTGCGCGACGACGTCCCGCACGCGGCGCCGAAGCTCACCGCCATCGCCTACCTCGACGGCATGCCGCTCACCGCCGAATGGGTACGGGAGCGCTTGCTCGCGCACCTGCCGAAGGAAGGGAACTGAACCATGGACCGCGCTTCGACCCTCAAGGTCAACGAGGTCGGTCTCTCCAAGTCCGACTACGCCGGCAGCCCCTCGACGCTGTGCAAAGGGTGTGGCCACAACTCCATCGCCAACCAGATCATCCAGGTGGCGTACGAACTCAACATCCGCCCGCACGAGATCATCAAGCTCTCCGGGATCGGCTGCTCGAGCAAGTCGCCGGCCTACTTCCTGGGCCAGTCGCACGGCTTCAACAGCCTGCACGGCCGGATGCCGTCGCTCACGACCGGCGCCATGCAGGCCAACCACACCGTCCGCGCCCTCGGCGTCAGCGGTGACGGCGACACCGGGTCCATCGGCCTCGGGCAGTTCAAGCACCTGGTGCGGCGCAACGTGCGGATGGTCTACATCGTCGAGAACAACGGGGTGTACGGCCTGACCAAGGGGCAGTTCTCGGCCACCGCCGACTACCAGCAGGAACTCAAGTACGCCGGCACCAACGACTTCCCGCCGATCGACATCTGCGTCGAAGCGCTGGCCGCCGGCGCCGGGTTCGTCGCGCGTTCCTTCGCCGGGGACGCCAAGCAGGTGCGCGAACTGATCAAGGCTGCGCTGTCTTTCCGCGGCACCGCCGTCCTCGACATCGTCAGCCCGTGCGTGGCCTTCAACAACGAAGACGACTCGCGCAAGAGCTACGGCTACGGCCGCGAGCACCAGCGCGCGCTGCAGGAGATCGGCTTCTTCCCGGCGCAGGCCGAGATCACCGTCGAGGAGTACGGCCAAGGCGAGACGACGGTGGTCGAGCTGCACGACGGCTCCCACCTCACCCTGCGTAAGCTCGAGGCCGACTACGACGCCAGCGATCGCATCCAGGCGATGTCGCGTCTGCAACGGGCCGAGGACGCCGGCGAGGTGCTCACCGGCCTGGTCTACTACGACGACAGCCGGCCCTCGCTGGCCGAGGTCAGCCACCTGCCCGAGACACCGCTCGCGCTGCTGCCGCTCGAGCAGTTGCGGCCGTCGGCCGACGCGCTGCGCGACCTGATGAAGGGGTACGCCTGAGCCTCCCCGACGAGCCACCGCTGCGCATCGGGCTGGTCACCGAGACGTTCCTGCCGAAGGTCGATGGGGTGGTCACGCGGTTGGTGGCCACCCTCGCCGCGCTCGAACGCCTGGGGCACGAGGTGCTGGTGCTGGCAACGCCGCGCGCTCCCGAGCGGGTGCACGGGCAGCGCGTGGTGGCGGCGCCCGGCATGCCGTTCCCGTGGTACCCCGAGCATCGCGTGGCGCTGCCGTCGCAAGGCCTGGCGCGCGAGCTCGATCGCTTCGCGCCCGACGTGGTGCACGTGGTGAACCCGATCTTCTTCGGAAGTTGGGGCGCGGTGCTGGCCAGACGACTCGACCTTCCCCTGCTGGCCAGCTTCCATACCGATCCCAAGGTGGTCCAGGACCTGAAGCTCGGCTGGGTTCGGCGCCCGCTCGAGGTGCTCGACCGTGAGGTGCACAACCTCGCGCACGTCAACCTCTGCACCAGCCCACAGATGGTGGCGTTGGCCGGGCGGTTGGGCATCCGGCGCGTGCGCCTGTGGCCCAAGGCCGTCGATGCGGAGCGGTTCCGCCCGCAAGCGGCGAGCGCCGAGATGCGCGCACTGCTCAGCGACGGGCACCCCGACGCGCCGCTGGTGGTCTACGCCGGCCGGGTGTCGTTCGAGAAGCGCGTCGACGTGCTCGCCGAGGCGGTGGGGCTGCTCGACCCGGGAACGCGTGTCGCGGTCGTCGGGGACGGCCCCGCGCTGCCGTGGCTGAAGGAGCGCCTGGCGGGCGCGCCGGTGGTGTTCCCGGGCTTCCTAGATGGCGAGCGCTTGGCGGCGGCCTACGCCACCGGCGACGTGTTCGCCTTCCCGTCCGATTCGGAGACGCTGGGCTTCGCCGCTATCGAGGCGATGGCGTCGGGCGTGGCGGTGGTGGCGGCCGACGCCGGCGGAATCCCGCACATCGTGCACCACGAGAAGAACGGCCTGCTGGTGGCGCCGGGCGACGCGGTGGCGCTCGCCGACGCCATCCGGCGGCTCACGCGCGACGACGACCTGCGGCGCGCCCTGGCGGCGGCCGGTCGCCGCGAGGCGGAGCGGTGGTCGTGGGACGCCGCCACCACCGACCTGGTGAGGCGGTACCGACAGGCGCGACGCGTGCACGGGATGGCGCGCGCTCGGAAGCGCCGCGCCGCTGCGTAGCCGGGTCGCCGGCGCGTAGTCGTTGCGCCGCTGCGTAGGTGGGGCGCCGGCGCCCAGTCGCCGCGCCGACGCGCTGTCGCTGCGCCGCCGCGCCGACGCGCTGTCGCTGCGCCGCCGCGTTCGGTACCCCCCCTAGCCGGCGGCGCGCTGGAACAACGCTCGGAACGTCGCCGAGAACCCCACCGCCACGCTCGCCACGACGGTGTCGCCCGGCTCGAGGGTGGTGTCGCCGTGGGGGAAGAGCGTGCGGTTGCCGCGGCGGATCGCCACCACGATGCTCTGGGGCGGCAGGCGCGCGTCACGCAGCGTGTGGTGCGCCAACGGCGAGGTGCGCAGCACGCGTACCTCGACGATCTCCTGACCGGTGAGGTCGCGCAGCCGCAGCTCCTCCGACGCCTGGTCCCGGACCCGCTCGCGCTGCAGCGCCTTGTAGTAGGCGCGCGCCAGATCGGCCTGGCGGACGAAGCCGATGGCGACGTCGGGACGACCTTCCTCGACCACCGGCATGCGGCCGATGGCGTAGCTCGCCATGCGCTCGAGCACCGCTCCGGCGGTCTCGTCGGCGCCGGCGGTCTTCACGTCGTGGGTGGCGATGGCCGTGAGCGGCGTGGTGCCCGGCAACCCCGCCGTGCGCGCCCGCTCGAGGTCCGATAGGGTCACGATGCCCGCGACCTTGCCGGGTTCCGCGCGCGGACTGACCAGGAACCCGTGGTGATGGCTCGAGGTGGCCCGCTCGGTGAGGTCGGCCAGGGTCTGCTCGGCGAACGCCTGCGGCACCTCGTCCATCACCTCGCGCACGCGCACCGTCTGCAGCAGGTCGATCTCGCGCAGGCGGAACAGCGTCTGGCCGCGCCGCGACAACATCACGTGGTAGATCGACTCCTGGTGGAAGACGTCGCTCACCAGCGTCGAGATGACCGCCGACAGCAACAGCGGCAGGATCAGGTCGTAGCTACCCGACAGCTCGAACACCATCACGATGCTGCTCATGGGCGCGTGCGTGACGCCGGACAGCACCGCCGCCATGCCTACCAGGGCGAACGCACCCGGGTTCTGCACCAGCGTCGGGAACGCTTGCTGCATGCCCTGGCCGAAGGCGGCGCCGACGGCGGAACCGATGAACAGCACCGGCGCGAAGATGCCGCCAGCCCCCCACGAGCCGAACGAGGCACCGCTGGCCACCAACTTGGCGGCCAACCACAGCAGCAGCATGCCGATGGGGGCCGCGCCGCCCTGCAGCAGCTGACCGATCGTCTCGTAGCCGCGTCCGAGCACAGGCGGCACCGCGAGCGCCAACAAGCCCACCACCAGCCCGCCGACGGCGGGACGCAGCAGCGGTGGCAAGCGCAGGCGGTTGAACAGGTTCTCCGACCCGACGAAGCTTCGCGTGAACAGCACCGACGCTACCGCCGCCACGAGACCGAGCAGCAGGTAGAGCGGCAGCTCGAGCGGCGAGGTCAGGCCGTAGTCGGGCACCGGGAAGGCGGGCGCGTCGCCGAGGATGCTGCGCGACACCGCCGTGGCGGTGACGGCGCCGATGACGATGGAGGAGAAGAAGCGGGCCTGGAACTCGCCCAGGATCACCTCGACGGCGAACAGCACGCCGGCGATGGGGGTGTTGAAGGTCGCGGCGATGCCGCCGGCAGCAGCTACCGCCACCAAGGTTCGCCTGCGCTCGTCGTTCAGCCGCAGCGCCTGCGCCAGGATCGACGACACCGACGCGCTGAGCTGCACCAGCGGACCCTCGGTGCCGAGCGACGCGCCGGTGCCGATCGAGAGCACGCTGGCCAACGGGCGCCAGAACGCCAACCGACGCGGCACCCTGCCACCCAGGTTCGAGACTGCGTACATCACCGCCGGAATGCCGGAGCCGCGCGTGTCGGGCGCCCAGCGCACCACGATGGGTGCCACCAGCAGACCGCCCAGGGCCGGCGTCAGGACCAGCGTGAGCGGGCCGAGGTACGGCCCCAACAGCGTCGGCAGCGCCCGCAGGTGCTGGTCGGTCATGCGCACCGCGATGTCGAACGCCACCGCAGCCAGCCCAGCCAGCGCGCCCACCAGCGAGGCGGTGACGATCGCCGACAACGCCTCGCCCGATCGCGCGCCGGGCAAGCGCCGCGCCGTGGCGCGCGCCAGCCGAGCGCGCCAGCCGCGGCGTTCCACCGACTGGCGGTGCCGAAGCTCGTCGCCGGGAGGCGACGACGTGGCCGGCCCGGGAATCCCGTCGGGGCGCGCGGCCCGCTCGCGGCCACCGGGGTCGCGCGGGGGAGGCGTGTTGGGGTCGTGCCCGGGCGGCATGCGGATCCTTCCTCGGCGCCGAGCGCCGGCGCCCAGCATACGAAAGGCGCTCACGGTGGCCCCGAAGGTGGCGCAGGATCGCCCTACCGCCGGGGCAGCGCGGGCGTAGACTCGCCTTCGACGTGCTGCTCGCCATCTACCTCTCCACGGCGTTGGTCTCGTTCTGCGACGGCCTGTTGGTGCCGACGCTGCCCGTGTTCGTGAGCAGCTTCGACGTCCCCATCGGCGTGGTGGGGTTGGTGCTGGCGGGCGAGGCGATCGGCATGTTGCTCGGGGACGTACCGGCCGGCAGCCTGTCGCGTCGGATGTCGCCGAAGGCCGCCATGCTGGTGGGCATCGGCGTGGTGGGGGCGGCCGTGCTCGCTACCGCGCTGGCGCCACGGTTGTGGCAGGTGTTCGTGCTGCGCGTCGTGGCCGGCGCGGGGCTGGCGCTGTGGAACGTCTCGCGCCACGCCTACCTCTCCCACGCCACGCACGTCGGCCGCCGCGGTCGCGCCATCGCCACCTTCGGCGGGGTGAACCGCGTCGGTGTCTTCCTCGGGCCTGCGGTCGGGGGTGCACTCGCCGCCGGTCTCGGGTTGCGCATGCCGTTCGTGGTGTACGCCGCCGTGGTCGTGGCCGCGGCGCTGGTCGTGCTGCGGTTCCTGCCGCGCCTCGAAGCGATCGACACGGTGCCGCTGGCAGAAGGCGAGTTGCGCCAGGCGCTGCGCGCCAGCGCCAAGCCCCTCGTCGACGCGGGCGCTGCGCAACTGATGGCGCAGATGCTGCGTGCCGGGCGCAAGGTGCTGATCCCGCTCTACGCCAGCCAGGTGGTCGGGCTCGACGTGGACGCCGTCGGCGTGGTGGTGAGCGTGGCGGCGTTCGTCGACATGGCGCTCTTCTACCCGGCCGGCATAGTGATGGACCGCCTCGGCCGGAAGGCGGCCATCGTGCCCAGCTTCTTGCTGCAGGCCGTCGGCATGGCGCTGGTACCGCTGGCGGGAGGCTTCGGCACGCTGATCCTGGCCGGGGTGGTGATCGGGGCGGGCAACGGCCTGAGTTCCGGCACCATGATGACGTTGGGCGCAGATCTGGCTCCGCGGCGCGCCGCGTACGAGTTCCTGGCCATCTGGCGTCTGATCGGCGACGCGGGCACGGTCGGCGGCCCGGTCCTGGTGGGCGCGGTGGCGCAGGCGACCGGGCTCGGGTCCTCGGCGTTGGCGGTGGCGGCGGTGGGGGTCGCCGCGGCGGCGTGGTTTGCCGCGCGCGTCCCCGAGACGTTGCGGCGCGCCACCTGACCCTTCTTCTGTCGCGGCGTCGGTGACGGATCGGCCGAGCGGACGCGCGTTCCCGACGGTATGATTCCGCCGATGAGCGGTGGGCGCAGAGGACGCGGCGGATGCAGGGCCCCGGCATGACCTCCCGAGGCGGCGTCAGCGGCGCGTTCTTCGAGGCGCACCCGCTACCGGTGCTGCTGTTCGACCCGTCGACGCTGCGGGTGCTCGCCGCCAACCCTGCGGCCCAGCGTCACTACGGCTACGACGGCGCGGCGTTCCGCGCCATGACCATCGACGACCTGCATCCCGAAGACGAACGTGCCCGGCTGCACGCCGTGCGCGCCGGCCACACGCCGCCGTACGTGACCCCAGGCACGATGCGCCACCGACGCGCCGACGGCAGCGAGTTCGACGCGGTGGTATCGGTGTTCGAGGTGGCCTACCGGGGCCAGCGGGCGCGCATGGCGCTGATCACCGACGTCACGCTCACCGACGAGCGCGGCGAGGAGGTCCGTGACCTCCGCATGGCCATCGACCAGGGGCCCGCGATCGTGCTGCTGACCGACGTCGACGGGCGCATCGCGTGGGCGAACCGACGGTTCCAGGAGGTGTCGGGCTTCGCGCCCGAGGAGGTGCGCGGCAAGCCCGTCGGGTGGTTGGCCGACCCGCGTCAGCACGATCACGCGTTCGAAGCCGTGCGCGAAGCGGTGGCGAAGGACGGCATCTGGCGCGGCGAGGTGCTGAACCGCACCAAGGGCGGCGGCTCGTACTGGGAGGCCGCCGTGGTCTCGGCGGTGCGGGACGCAGGCGGCGAAGTGCGCCGCTACGTCAAGGTGGCGGAGGACGTCACCGCGCGGCACGCCCTGAGCGAACGCGTCGACTACCTGGCCCACTTCGACCCGGTCACCGACCTGCCCAACCGCACCGCGTTCGAGAGCCGCCTGTTGCCGGCGCTGGCCGCGGCGCGCGCCAACCGGCGCAAGGTGGCGGTGCTGTACCTCGAGTTGAACGGCTACAAGCTGGTGCACGACAGCCTCGGCCAGGACGCGGCCGACGACATGTTGCGCGCCGTCGCGCGGAGGCTGCGCGCGGTCGGCGACGGTGCCGTGGCCGCGCGTCTCGGCGGCGACGAGTTCGCCGTGCTCACGCACAGCTTCGACGACCCGGTGGAAGCCACGAGCATCGCCCAGCGCGTGGTGGGGGCGCTGGTGGAACCGTTGAGCCTGGCGGGCACGCCGGTGGCGCTGCGGCCACGGCTCGGCGTGGCGGTGTTCCCTGACCATGCCGAGCGCCCCGCCGACCTGATGAAGGCGGCGTCACAGGCCAAGTTCCGCGCCAAGGCCGCGCGGGGGCCCTCGTACGCATTCTTCCGGCCGGCGATGGAGACGAGGGCGCGCGAGCGCCTGGCGCTGGAGAGCGAGTTGCGCGCCGCGCTCGGCACCGGGCAGCTGGTCCTGCACTACCAACCGCGCGTGAACGTGAGCGACGGCCGTCTGGCGGGCCTGGAGGCGTTGGTGCGCTGGCAGCATCCCGAACGCGGGCTGCTCGGGCCGGACGCGTTCGTGCCCTTGGCCGAGGAGACCGGCATGATCGTCGAGGTGGGCCGCGAGGTGCTGCACGGAGCGTGCACCCAGGTGCGGCGCTGGCAGGACGCCGGCTTCACCGTCCCGCGGGTGGCGGTGAACCTCTCCACGGTCGAGCTGCGCACCGGCGGCGGGTTGGTGGAGCAGGTGCGTGCCGCGCTCGCCGCGGCGCGCTTGGCGCCGCAGCGGCTCGAGCTGGAAGTCACGGAGACGGCCGCCCTGGTGGACGGCCGCGGCGCCGAGGTGCTCTCGCAGCTGCGCGCCATCGGCGTGCTGGTCACGCTGGACGATTTCGGCACCGGGTACGCCTCGCTGGCGCACCTGCGCGAACTGCCCATCGACGCCCTCAAGCTCGACCAACGCTTCCTCGAACGCATCGGCTCGGGATCGGCCGACGACGCCGCCCCCGCGCCGCACCCCGATCACCCCGCCAAGAACACTGCAGAGCGCCGCGCCGGCGTCGACATCGCCATCCTCCGCGCCGTCGCCGCCCTCGGGCGCGCGCTCGGGGTACCGGTGACGGCCGAGGGGGTGGAGACGCTCGCGCAGCTGCACCAGGTGCGCGACGCCGGATGCGACGCAGCCCAGGGGTTCCTTCTCGGTCGCCCACGACCGGCCGACGCGGTCGCGCAGACGGTCGCTGCCGCGGCGCGGACGGTGCTGCAGGGGTTGGCCAGGAGCGTTGGATGACCACCGGGCGTCCGGCCGCCGCGCCACGCGGCGGC
>CAZACZ010000091.1:0-10210 GCA_964483695.1 uncultured bacterium
CCGTCGTCGCCCGCTACTCTTCATTGTCGGCTTACGTACGCACCTTGGTGCCTAGGAGGTTGGGAATGAAGCGCATCCTCGTGATACTCGTGTTCCTTCTCGGCGGTCTGGCCCTCGCCCAGGACACCGTCAAGATCGGCGTGATCACCAGCGTCACCGGCCGCTTCGCCGAGTTCGGCGAGCAGCACCGGGCGGGGATCCAGGCGGCGCTCGAGGACGTCAACGCCGCCGGCGGAGTCAACGGCGTGCCGGTCGAGATCGTCATCGAAGACGACACCTCCGACGTCAACGCTGCCCTGGCGGCCGCCGAGAAGCTGACCGGCGAAGGCATTCCCCTGGTGCTGGGCGCCTACTCGTCGTCGATCACCAACCCGCTGGCCCAGTACTTCACCCGTCAACAGCGGCCCTTCCTGGTGTTCACCTCGTCCGACGACGCGATCACCCGGCCGGGCTCGCCGTGGATCTTCCGCATCAACCAACCGTCGTACGCCTACGCCGACGTGCTCTTCGGCGTCTTCGACGCGATCAACGCCGAACAGGGAGCCGGAACGATCGAGACGATCGTCACCATCCACGGCAACGGGGCGTTCGAGACGGCGGTGGCCGACGCCGTCGACGAGATCGCTGCCGAGCGCGGCTACCGCGTGCTGGCGCGCCAGGACTACGACCAGAGCGGCGCCGACTTCAGGCCGATCCTGAACCGCTTCAGCACCATGTCGCCCGACGTGGTGTTCATGGTCTCGTACGCCGCCGACTCCGTCGCCCTGATGCGGCAGATCCAAGAGGTCGGCCTCGAGGCCAAGGTCTTCGCAGGCGGTGCAGCCGGCTTCGCGCTCCCCGGCTTCATCGAGGGCGCCGGTCCCGCGACCGAGTACGTGTACACCGCCACCATGTGGACCAAGGACGTGCCGTACCCCGGCGCTACCGAGCTGAACGATCGCTTGACGGCCATCCTGGGGCGCACGCCCTCGTATCACGCCGCCCAGGCGTACGCGGGCGTCATCGCCGCTGTCGACGCGCTCGAGCGCGCCGCCTCCGACAGCCCGGCCGACGTGCAGGCGGCGCTCCAGAGCCTCGACATGCCCGACACCGTGTACGGTCCGCTGCACTTCGAGGACTACGCCGGCTATCGCAACCAGGCGCCGCTGCCGGCCGTAGCGCAGCAGGTGCAAGACGGCAAGTTCGTGACCGTGTACGTCAACGGCGCCGTCGTCAACGACATGCTGCCGACCGCCCCGTGGACCGAACGCTGAGCACGGCCGGCGCATCGTGACGCGAAGGGAGCCGCCAACACCGGCGGCTCCCTGATCGGACCATCTCTCACCCTGGCGGTGAGCACCTACCGCACCGCAGCGATCGAGAGGCGAGCTTGGACGGCCTGGTCCCGTTCCTTCAGAACCTCACCGGCGGCCTGCTGATCGGTGGCATCTACGCGCTGATCGGTGTTGGCCTCTCTCTGATCTTCGGCGTGCTGAGGGTCATCAACTTCGCTCACGGCGAGTTCGTGGCGATCGGCATGTACCTGGCGATGACGCTCTTCCGGCAGGCCGGGATCGACCCGTACCTGGCCGTGCTGATCGCTTTGCCGGCCGGCTTCGTAGTCGGCGCACTGATCCAGCGAGTGGTGCTGGCGCGGCTCATCGACACGCCAGGCGATAGCACGCTACTAGCGACGCTGGGCCTGAGCCTGGTCATCGCCAACGTGCTGTTCCTGATCTACGGCGCCGAGCCGCAGTCGATCTTCCTGCGCTACGCGACCGCCACGATCACGCTTGGTGGCGTCCGACTGCCGATCGCGCAGCTGATCGCCGGTGGTTTGACCTTGGCGACGATCGCGTCGTTGTGGTTCGTGCTGATGCGCACCGAGTTCGGGAGAGCCGTCAGGGCAACCGCTCAGAACCGCGTCGGCGCCGAGCTGGTGGGCATCGACTCGAAGCGCATCCACGCGCTGGTGTTCGGGATCGGCATGGCGGTGGCGATGCTGGCCGGAGTGGTGCTGGCCCCCCTGCTGTTCGCGATCCCCACCGTCGGTTCCAGTTACACGCTCAAGGCCTTCGTCGTCACGGTGCTCGGTGGGCTCGGCAGCATACCCGGAGCGATCGGAGGCGGGTTGCTGCTCGGCGTCGTCGAGTTCCTCGGCGCCTCCTACCTGTCTTCGGGGTATCGCGACGCGTACGGGCTGTTCGCGTTCTTAGCGATCTTGTTGCTGAGGCCACAGGGGCTGTTCGGCCGTGGAGAGAGGCGCGTATGAGCAGGCTGCTCGGCTCGCCGTGGTCGAGGCTCGCCGGCATCGCGGCCGTCGGTGCCGCCTGGTACGCGCTCTTTTCCACCTCTCTCTCGCTCGGTATCACGCTGCTGCTGCTGGCGGGCTGGGCCACCTCGTGGGACCTGCTAGGAGGCTGGACCGGCCAGTCGAGCCTCGGCCACGCCGCCTTCATCGGGCTTGGCGCCTACACGATCGGCGTCACCGCCAACCGCTTCGACCTGGCGCCATGGTGGGGCGCTCTCCTCGCCATGGCACTCGCCTCGGTGTTGGCCCTGCTGTGGGGCAGCCTGACCTTCCGGCTCCGCGGCTCCTATTTCGTGCTGTCGACGATCGCCGTCGCCGAGATCTTGAGGCTGGTGGCCATCAACGAGCGCTGGTTGACCGGCGGCGCGGTCGGGTTGTTCATCTTCGGTGTCAAAAGCCCCTTCGGACTCGATCTGTTCAGCCGCCACACGGAGTTCTGGATGGCGCTCGGCTACCTGCTGCTGGTGCTGGCAGCGACGGTGCTCATCACCCGCGGGCGCCTCGGGTACCAGATGCGTGCCGTGCGGGAGGACGAATCGTCGGCGCAGGCAGCCGGCATCGATCCGACCGCCGTGAAGCTCAAGGCCTTCGCGATCTCCGGAGCGCTGACGGCCTTGGGCGGCTGCATCTACGGGATCTTCCTGTCCGCCCTGCAGCCGCAGCCGATGTTCGAGCTGCATCTCTCGGTTCGCATCGCGCTGGTGGCCATCATCGGCGGACGCGGCACGCTCTTGGGACCGACGATCGGCGCGGCGCTCTTGACCGTCGCCGCGGAGCTCTTCCGCAACGTGTTCGCCGAGGCCAACCTGTTGATCTACGGGCTGCTGATCGTCGTCGTCGTGCTGTTCGTTCCACGCGGGTTGCTGGGCGAACTCGAGCGCCGCATCGTCAGGAGACGGTATGCCAAGAGCGCTGGAAGCTAAGGGCATCACCGTGCAGTTCGGTGGCTTGACCGCCGTCAACGGCGTCTCGCTCGAGCTTGACGACGGCGCCATCCTCGGCCTCATCGGTCCGAACGGAGCCGGCAAGTCGACGCTCTTCAACGCGCTCACCGGCTATGCGAAGGTGAGGCGCGGCGAGGTGCGGTTCGCGGGACGCAGGGTGACGAACCTGCCGGCCTTCGCCCGCACGCGCATGGGCATGGGACGCACCTTCCAGATCGAGCGGCCGTTCGAAGGCTTGACGGTCCTCGACAACGTGATGATCCCCGCGTTCCTGACGACGCCGCAGCGCCGCGAGGCCGAGCGCAAGGCCTACGATGCGCTGGAGCGCGTCGGGCTAGCTGATCGCGCGCTGCAGCCGTCGTCCGACCTCAACCTCGCAAGGCGGCGGCGACTCGAGCTGGCGAAGGCGTTGGCCGTAGAACCCAAGGTGCTGTTCCTCGACGAGCTGATGGCGGGACTCAACCCGCCGGCGCTGCGCGACATGATCCAGTTCGTGCGCGGCCTCTCCGAGAGCGGCATCGCCATCATCATGGTCGAGCACATCATGCAGGCGATCACGGAGCTGTGCCACGAGGTGATCGTGTTGGCGTTCGGCGACAAGATCGCGCAAGGCACTCCGGAAGCGGTCACCAACGACCCCAGGGTCATCGAGGCCTACCTGGGAGGCAGCGATGACTGACCGGCCGACCACCTCCACGGCTACGGAGGCCGCGTCGACGGCCACCTCGGCCGAGCGACCCGTCCTCGATCTGGTCGGCTTGGATCTCGGCTACGGCGAGCTGCAGGTCGTCTTCGGCGCCACGCTGCACGTCGACGCCGGCGAGCTGGTCGGCCTGGTCGGCGGCAACGGCAGCGGCAAGTCGACGATCCTGCGCGCCATCTCGGGCATGATCCGACCCTGGAAGGGCAGCATCTACCTGCTGGGTGAGGAGGTCGGTGGCCTGCCGTCGCACGCGTTGGCGCTGCGAGGCCTGGCGCACGTGCCGATGGGCCGGCAGCTGTTCGGGGAGATGACCGTTGCCGAGAACCTCTCGCTTGGCGCCTACCTGCCGCAGGCCAGGCGGCGCCGCGAGGAGGGCTTGGCGCGCGTCTACGAGCTCTTCCCCGATCTCTACACCAAGCGCCGTGCATACGCGGCGTCGTTGTCGGGGGGCCAGCAGCAGATGGTCGCGATCGGCAGGGCCCTCATGCTCCATCCGAGCGTCCTGGTCATGGACGAACCGAGCCTGGGTCTCGCCCCACTGCTGGTGCGCGAGGTGATGCGGGTGATCCGCAGCGTGTCGGAGACCGGGCTCCCGATCCTGTTGGTGGAGCAGAACGTCATGCAGGTCCTCAAGCACTCGGACCGCACCTACGTGCTCGAGAACGGCCATCAAGTGCTCGATGGTCCATCGGCCGAACTCATGGGCCATCCGCTGATCAAACGCGCCTACCTGGGTCTGTGAGTCGGCGCTCTCGCGCTTGGGCCGCGCCATGTCGGGGGTGCGGCGCCAGCAGACCTCGTTCGTCGGCCGCCCCCGCTACGCCACCGGCCAGACGATCTCCGTGCGCCACTCCGACGGCGGCGCCGTCGTCGGGTCGGTGACGTACGTCTCCCACACGGCCGGACCTAGGGCGATCCCTTCGCGTTGCGCCCACTCGGCGAGTTGGCGGTACGTATCCGCCAGCCCGTCGTACGGTCCGACGTGCGTTCCCACGACGGCCTTGCCACCCGGCAACGTGTACGACTCGACGTCGCCTTGCGGGGCGATCTCGCGGTCGATGGGGATGCCGATGCGCACCTCGATGGTGTCGCCCGGCATGCGCGGGTAGTAGCCGAAGGGCGCGCCCACCATCTGCGCTCCGCCGGCGGCCACCGCGCGCATCAGCTTGGGGAAGCCTTGGTCGAAGACGCCGCGGATCTCGCTAGCTGGCACGACGGCGTGGATCGTGGCGGCCGTCTGGGGCGGGATCTCCTTCAGGGCGAAGTCGGGCATGGGCACCTCCTTGGCGTGCTTTGGCAGGGGTGCACGTAGTGTGGCACGTGGCGGTGGGATCTAGGCGTCGGAGGTGGGTTCGGTCATGGCACGGTTCGCGGAGGTACTCGTCCGGTGGTAGGTCTACTCGTTTTCGAGTAGGTCTACTCGTTCGCTAGTAGCGTTCGAGAACGTGCGCAGGGCGGGCACTCGTCGCCTCGCGAACCTTCCCTCGTCAGGCCGCGCGGTGTGCCATCGCCGATGCCCGGCAGTCCGCGCATCGCACCGTTCCGAGCAGGCATGGCAAGCCAAGGCCACATGTCATGTGCACTTGACATGTCACTCCGACATGACGTAGTGTCGAGACGGGAGACGCATCATGCGCAACCGCATCCGGGAGCTTCGCAGTAACCGAGACTGGTCGCAACAGGACCTCGCCACCCGGCTGGGGATGTCGCGCCAGGCGGTCACGGCCATCGAGACGGGCAAGAGCGAGCCCAGCCTCTCGACCGCGTTGCGGATGGCGTGGCTCTTCGACGTGCCCGTCGAAGACGTGTTCGCGGTGGACTTGGAGGAGAAGATGACCTTCCTGAACGCTAGTTGGGAGTACCAGGACCGCCTCGCCACGGCCTTCGACGAGGTCGGCGTGCTGGACGAGATGGGACGCCAGGGCTGGGAGATGACCGGATTCGGTCCGCTGGTGCTGCACTTCCGGCGGCCAGAGGACCCGACCCTTCGCACGGCGTGGGGGTACCAACGCATCGCGGAGCTCGGGACGCCGCGCCGGCGCGCGGAGCTGGAGCAAGACGGCTGGACCTACTGCGGAAGTTGGATGAACGCGTACCACTACTTCAAGCGCGTGGAGCGCTGAACGAGGCCGCCGCACCGCCGCGCACCACCGCGGTCAGCGAACGCCGCGCTCCGAGGGCGGGGGCAGGTCCATCGTCCGGACATAGGCCCGCCCGTCCATCGCCCGGACATGGGCCCGCCCGAGCGTCAGCACACGCGCGATCCCACCCGTCACCCCAACATTCACCCCGCCCCTCACTGCACCCGTCACCAGACGCCCAACCTCCCGCGCCCATTCGCGCTCAGTGTCTGCGACACCTGCCCCGCGTGCCACACGTCATGGTCGTGCACGCGCTGGATCACCTCGCCTCGTCCCATCACCCAGTCCGGCCCGAACTCCGGCCGGCGGATCACCTCCCCCAACGAGGCCGCGGTCCACGTGTCCAGGCACCGCTCCACGACCCGGAACGTGACCGTCAGCGCGTGCACCAGTTGCTCTGCGTTCAGGACGTTCACCAGATCGTCGTCGCCGGGGCAGTAGTGGGCGGCGTTGGGGAACGGCGTCGTGTCCTTGCCGGGTTCGCCGGCGAAGTCGCAGAGCCAGAACACGCGCTGGCACGCCAAGTGGCCGATGGTGGCCCATAGCGGCCAGGCGTCGGCCGATGGGCGAAGCGCCAGGTCCTCGTCGGAAAGGCCTCCCACGGCGCGAATGAGGCCCTCCTGGAAACGCGGCCAAGAGCTGTAGAACGGGCGGATCGGTTGGTCGGTCATGGGATCGGGTCGCGGGCGGCGCTCGCGCCACCGGCGCAGGGTTCGTTCGCTTCGAAGAAGATCACGGGCATGGTCCCTCCCTCGAGGTGCTGGCGGAAGCCGTCGTCGCAGTCTGGCACGACGCGATGGCGAACGCTCCCGACGGCCCATGTGACTCCGTACCACGATCCGCCGCCACGTCCGCTATCCTCGGGTTCGGATCCCCATCCGCGTAGCCAACCCGAAGGAAGCGAGGACCTCGATGACGAGACCCGTCACCCCCGCGTCCCAGCTGGTCGGACCGCGCGCCGTGGTGCGCGCCCTCGGCGCCGAGGTGCTAGGCGTCCTCGAGACCGTCCGCCGCACCTCCGTCACGACGTGGCTCGGTTTCGGTCTGATCCTCTCCGCAGCGGCCGCCGTCGGCGCGCTGTCGCTGGGCTGGGTGGCGTTCGCGCTGCAGCTCGTCGGCTTCGCGCTGGTGAGCCTCTTCGTGGTGTGGCCCGAGAGCGTGGCGCGCATCATGCGCGAAGACGACACCCTCGGCGTGCGCGAGCGCGACAGCGCGCTGGTGGTCACCTACCTACCGGTCGCGGTGGCCGCCTTCGCGTTGCCGTTCTACCTGCTGGCGCAAGCGACGCTGTTCTGGCGCGTGACGGAGCGCTTCCCCGGGGTGCTGGCGGGGTCCGGTTGGGGCGACGCGTGGCGGCTGTCGCTCGACAACCTGCTCTTCACCGAGCTCTTCCTCGACCTCTTCGACGTCTTCGGTGCCGGCCTCGCCGACGACCCTCCGCACCTCGCCGGCCGCCTCCTGGTGTTCGTCACGCGCCTGCTGCTCAGCATCGGGTTCGTGCGCGTCGCGGTGGCGCTGCTGCGCGCCGCCTACTACCGGGCGCACGGTCTCGGACGGGGGTCGGACACCCTCGCCGCGCTGGAGAGCGCCGTGGACGACGGCGACGCGGTGCGCGTCGGGCACCTCGGTCGCGAGATCGCGAACGACGTCCGGGGAACGATCGACGTCCTGCTCGATCGGTATCGGCGCGCCGGCGAGGGCGACCCGGCCCGGCGCGACGCCGCCCTGCGGTGCCTGCGCGCGCTGCGCGACTGGGCCATCCCGACGCTCCAGCAACGCATCACCCACGGCGATCCCCGCACCGACGAACTCGAGGCGGTGCTCGATCGGATGGGAGCGGCATGGACCGGCGGCGAGCCGGCCCCTCCACGACGAAGACCGCTCCGCGCCGTGGCCCTCATGGCGGCCGCGCTCGGCGTCGCGGCGCTCGTCGGGTGGGGGCCTGCCACGGTGGCGTTCGTCGTGGGCGCCGCATGCATGCTGAGCCTGGTGTGGCTCCTCGCTTCGCCGCGTGCGACGTACGAAGCGGCGATGGAACGGGGGATCGCCCCGTACGTTCCGCTCGAGGGGTTGCGCGGGGCCACGCTGCGGAGTTCGACGCTCCTGGCGGCGGCGTTCCTGCTGGTGTCGTGGGCGACGCTGTGGCACGCCGCCACGCTGTGGCCGGGGTCGTTCGACGCGGTGCGGGCAGAGGTCGGCCGTGGGTCGCTGCTCGGGTTCGTGGGGGCGTCGCTGGTGCGGCTGCAGGTGTTCCTGAGCGTGCCCGACGTGTTCCGCATCGCCGAGCCGGCCATCGAGCAGCGGCCGTGGATCGGCAGCCTGCTGACGTTCGTGCTTCGCACCGGCCTGAACTTCGGGTTCGTGGCGGTGGCGTTGACCGCGCTCAGCATCCGCCGCGACCGCGACGGGTTCGCAGGCCTACTCCGCGTGCCCGACGAGCTCGGCATGCGCATGGAGGCGCTGCGCGGTGGTCGGTACGCGCACCTGTTCGTGACCTACCACGACCTGCTGGTGGGCCAGCGGCTTTGGCAAGCGCTCGACGGCGCCGATCGCTCGGACACGCAAGAGGCGCTTGCTACCAGCGGGGCGTTCGACTGGTGCTTGCCGTACGACTCGCTGGAAGCGCCGGCCTCGCCGAGGCGTCTGCGCTCTCAGAGCGTAGTGGTGGAAGCGATGGACCGGCGCGGCTGGACGGTGGGGCGGTGGATCCGCGAACTCGACGCGTCGCTCGCCTCGGACGCGTGGCCGGTGGACGTCCGTGCGCAGGTGGAGGCGCGGCGCGCCGTCATGGCGGTGCGCGAGGGCGACGTGCAAGGCGCCATGACCCTGTTCGCCGGGTCCTACGGCCGGATGCTCGAGGACCGTGACGGACTGGGCGAGGACGCCAGACGCGAGACCTGCGCCGTCTGGGCGCGCTCGGTGGTGCGCGCCATCGCCATCCTGCCGCCCGACGCCGTGGCCGGCGGCGCCGCCGAACCGCTCGCGGCCCGCGCGGACGAGATGTTCGCGGAGCTCGTGGAGCAAGATCCCGAGCGGTTCGTGGTGGACGCGTTGCGCCTCGGTGCGCTGCGAGCGCTGCTGCGCGCACGAGCGGACGGAGCCGCCGACGGCATCGCGGACCTCGCGCGGGTGGCGGACGCCACGCTGGACCTCCCGCCGCACCACCCGTGGCGCGAGGTGCTGCTGATCCAACTGCTGGGCGCGACCTCGGCGGTGGCGGCGATGGAGCACACGCCCGAAGGGGGCGCTGCGTCTTCGTCCGAGGACCCGATCGCGGAGCTCGAGCAGCGCTTGCTGGACGCCCTCGGGCGCGAAGCCGACGACTGGGACCCGGAGGACCTGGCCGTCCGCGCCTACGACGAGCGGCTCGGTGAGGAGTTGGGGCAACTGGTGGTGATCGTGTCGAGCCTCCCGCCGTCGCGGGCCGCCTACGTGACCGCCACGCGCACCGCCGCCGTGTTCGAGGCGCGGTTCCAGGCGGGCGTGCTGCAGGCGCGCGGGTACGCCGTCGCCATGCGCATGTTCGCCGCGCTGACGGCCTACCGGTTGGGCGCCCACCGCGACGTGGTGGCCGCCGCCGAAGACGTCTACCGCCTCGGCGAAGGCATGCGTACCTCCCCACCCGACGATCACCTGCTGGCCAACACGCACGCCTTCCATGCCATCTCCGCTCGGGCGCTGGGGCAGGAGCAGGCGGCGCTCGAGCACGCGGCGAAGGCCCGCGCGCTCTACCAGCGCATCGCCACGTCGGGATGGGAGGACGCGCCGACCGCCGTGGCGGAGGGGCGCGTGTACCTGCAGGCGTTCGGGGGGCTCGAAGGATGAGGGACAGGACCGGCGATATGTGATATAAGTGTCACATGACGTTCGCGTCGGCAACGACGAGCGACCACGCGGGTTCGAGCAGGGCGCGGCGTGCCCGTGCCGGGACGGCCGACCCCGACCGCCCCGCCGACGCCTTCTGGAAGGCCCTCGCCAGCCCCTGGCGCCGCCAGATCCTGGACGCGTTGCGCGACGGCCCGCTCACCACCGGCGACCTCGCCGACCGCCTGCCCGACCTCTCCCGCTTCGCCGTCATGCAGCACTTGGGCGTCCTCACCGAAGCTGGCATCGTCCTGGTCGAGCGCCGCGG
>CAZACZ010000092.1:0-10138 GCA_964483695.1 uncultured bacterium
CCTGCCACGGGTTGGCGCCGTCCACCAGCGCCGCCTCGTGGAACTCCCGCGGGATGGCTTGCACCGCGGCGAGGAACACCAGGATCGGGAAGCCCAGCCAGGCCCAGGCGTTGACCAGGATGACGGCGAGGAGCGCGGTGTCGCTCTGGCCCAGCCACGGCCGCACCCAGTCGCCGAGGCCGACGCGCTTCAGCCCCTGGCCGACGGCGCCCCACGTGGGGTTGAGGAGCATGCGCCACAAGAACCCCACCACCACCAGCGAGAGCGTGTGCGGCAGGAAGTAGACCGCCTGGAAGAACGCGAAGCCGCGCCACTTGCGCGCCAGCAACACCGCCACGAACAGCCCGACGGTGGTCTGGATGGCGAACGTCAGGACGAAGAACAGCGCGTTGTGACGCAGCGCGTTCCAGAAGCGCTCGTGGTACGGCCAGCTGGTGAGGACCTTGGCGAAGTTGCCGAGGCCCGCGAAGCCCGTGCGGACGTAGCCGTCCCACTCGTAGACGCTGTAGGTGAGGGACGAGACGAGCGGGTAGGCCATGAACAGGCCGTAGATGACGAGGGCCGGAGTGAGGAACAGGACGAGGTGCCCCTGCTTCCCCCACCACCGCCTGGCTTGGCGCATGCGCTTCCTCCGTACCGGTCCGGCTAGTTGGGCGTGTGCCGCTCGCTCCCACGATACGAAGCGCGGGCGCTGCCATGCTGCAGCGCCCGCGCCGGCACGAGCCGACCGCTACCGGCGGCCCGCGTCGCGGGAGACTAGCGGCTCAGCGGAAGCCCTCGAACCACTCCGCCACGCCGCGTTGGATGTTGGCGGCGGCATCCTCGACGGTCTTGTCGCCGCCCATGACGGCCTGCATCTCGTTCTGCAGCAGCGTCGAGCCGCTCGGCTGGCCGAAGCGGAAGGCGGTGAGCATCAGGAACGGGGTGCCGTACTCGTTCATCATCTCGACCATCTCGGCGAGCGCCGGGCTGGTCGGGACCGTGCCGGGGACGGCCGAGGGCTGCTGCAGCGTCTCGGTGAACATCTGGCCGTACTCCTGGCTGGCGAGGAACTCGATGAACCGCAGCGCCGCTTCCTGGTGCTGGCTGGCGGCGTTGATGCCGTACGAGCCGTCGACGTAGAAGCTGATGCACTTCGGGGTGGCAGCGTCGTCGGCGGGCACGGCGAACGACCCGATGCGCAGGTCGGGGTTGAGCTGCGCCATGTTGCCCAGCTCGTACGAACCGCCGATCAGCATGCCCGCCTGCTCGAAGGCGAACAGCGTCTGCATGTCGGTGTAGCCGACGCCCATGTAGTTCTCGGCCATGTACGGACGCAGGTCGGCCATGCGCTGGAGCGCCCCCACGAAGCGCGGGTCGGTGAAGTCGGTCTCGCCGGCGGTGATCTCCTGGAAGAACGGGGTGCAGCCGTAGAAGGTCGGCGCGACCGCGCCGAACAGCGTCTCGAGCGTCCAGGGGTCCTTGGCGCCGTTCGCCAGGGCGTAGACGCCGGACGCCTCGAGGGCGTCGCCGACGGCGAGGAACTCGGCCCAGGTGGTCGGCTCCTCGAGGCCGAGGCGTTCGAACATCGCCTGGTTGTAGAGCACCTGCACCGTCTGGAGCGCGAACGGCACGCCGTACACGCCGCCGTCGGCTCGGTTGGTGGCGCCGAGCAGGATGTTCGGGTCGAAGCCCTGGAGCGCCCCGACCTTGTCGTCGAGCCGCACCAACAGGCCGGCGCCCGCCAACGACTCCATGCCGCCGTAGGCGCGCAGGTGCACGATGTCCGGGCCGCCGCCACCCTGCAGCGCGGTGGCGAGGATGGTGTTGTACTCGGTGTTCAGGTACGGCGTGAAGGTGACGTCGATGTCGGGGTTCTGCTCGTGGAAGGCGGCGATGAACGACTCGTAGGCGGCGACGTCCTCGGTGCGCCAGCTCCAGAAGGTGAGGTTCGTCTGGGCCAGCGCCGACGTCAGGAACACGGCGGCGAGCGCCAAGGCGAGCGTGCGAAGGGTGCGGGGCATGCGGGTCCTCCTTCACGGACACGCCACGACCGTCCGCCGGATGCGGAGCGGCGTGCGTGACCTCTGCGGCTCTTCTGCACCCACTGTATACCTTTGCTGTACCAGTTGGTCAACGAGGCGGGCCCCGCCGATCCGGCGGCCGGTCCGCGGGCCCCGGGCCGGGCGCGCCCGACCGCGCGCTCGTGCGCGCGTTCGCGCTAGCGCCTCTCCTGGCCTCGTTCCCGGTTCAGGCCCCTACCGCCCGCACGCCACGCTCGGTGAGGAGGTGCGTGACGCGCACGTCGTGGTCCTCGCACGGCAGCGCGGCCACCACCAGCGCCTCGAAGCCGACACCCACGGTGACGGTGCCGGTCGGCAAGGTGGCCAGGTAGCGGTCGTAGAAGCCCATCCCTTGCCCCAGGCGCACGCCCCGGCGGTCGAAGGCCAGCCCGGGCACCAGGACCAGGTCCATTCCCTCCGGTGCGATCTGCGGGTCGTCGGCGGCAGGCTCGAGGTGGCCGAACGGATGGCGTTCGAGGTGCGCGCCGACCAGCGGGTGGAAGGTCATGCGCCGCTCGCCGTTCGCGTGCGTCCGCGGCACGGCGAAGCGCTTGCCGGGATCGGCATGTAGCGGGGCGAGGTCGATCTCGTCGCCGAAGGCGAGGTACGAGGCGACGGTGGTGGCTCGCGCGTACGGCGCGAACGCGCGGATCGCCGCCAGCATCGCGTCGACCTCGGGCGCCGCGCCGCGCGTTCGCAGCGTGCGTCGCGCCGCGCGCGCCCAGGTGCGGAAGGCGCGCTTGGGCGCCCCCGCGTCGGGCGCGTCGAGTACCGTCACCAGCGCGTCGCCGAGGCCACCTTCCATCACGCGCGAGTCTACGCCGTGTCTGCTCGTTGACGCCGCCGGACGCGGACGCCGTTCGATACTAGGGGCATGGCACGCACCATGACCTCTACCCTCCATCACCTCGTCGGCCTGCGTTTCGTCGGTGTCACGCCAGAAGGCCAGCGCGTCATGATCGACAACGAGAAGGAGGCGCGCACCGGCATGAGCCCGATGCAGCTCCTGCTCAACGCCCTTGCCGGCTGCAGCGCCATGGACGTCGTGGTGATGCTGAACAAGCGCAAGCTCCCGGTGAACGGCTACCGCATCGAGATGGTGGGCGAACGCGGCGACGCGACGCCGTCGCCGTACACCAAGATCACCGCGAAGCACGTCTTCGACGTCCCGGGCCTCGACGAGGACACCGCCCGCCGCTTCGTTGGCCTGGCGATGCACAAATACTGCTCGGTCGGCGCCAGCCTCAACGCCGAGATCGACTTCGACGTCGAGCTGCTGCACGAGCGCGCGCCCGAAGCGGACGCACCGGAGGCGGTGGCCCAGGCAAGGGCGTGACGGCGCGTGAAGGCGCCGCGAGCGGCGGGGCCGCCCGCTCGGTAGCATCGAGGCGATGAGCGGCAGCACCCCCGACCTCGCCGACCAGGCGTACTACTTCAACCGCGAGCTCTCCTGGTTGCGCTTCAACGAGCGCGTGTTGGAAGAAGCGGAGGACGCCGGCAACCCTCCGTTGGAGCGGTTGCGCTTCCTGGCGATCTTCGGTTCCAACCTCGACGAGTTCGTGATGATCCGCTACGCCGGCCTCAAGGAGCAAGCCGAGGCCGGCGTCGAGCAGCTCACGCCCGACGGGCGCTCGCCGACGGAGCAACTGCGCGAGGTGTCGGCCGCCATCCAGGCGCTGGTGACGCGCCACCGCCGGGTGCTGGGCGACGAGGTGTTGCCGGCGCTGGCGAAGAGCGGCGTGCGCATCCGCCGCGTGTCCGACCTCGACGAGGCCGGCCGCGAGGCGGTGGAGCGGTTCTTCGAGGAGCAGGCGTTCCCCGTCCTCACGCCGCTGGCCATCGACCCCGCGCACCCGTTCCCGCGCCTGCCGAACCTGGCCTTCGCCCTCCTGCTCGACGTCGTCGACCGGGACGACGGCGCAAGGCGCACGGCGCTCCTGCAGGTGCCCGGCGTGTTGCCGCGCTTCGTGCCCGTGCCCGGCGGCGCCCACGACTTCGTGCTGCTGGAAGACGTGATCCGCGCGTACGCCGAGCGTCTGATGGGCGGCGACGGCGTCCGAGCCGCCTACGCCTTCCGCGTCACGCGCGACGCCGACATCGACATCCGGGCCGACGAAGCCGACGACCTGCTGCGAGCGATCGAGGACGGCGTGCGGCGGCGGCGCTGGGGTGACGCCGTGCGCCTCGAGGTGGAGGAGGGCATCCCAGCGCGCTGGCGCGCCTGGTTGCAGGAGGTGCTGGAACTCGACGAACGCGACGTCTTCGACGTACCGCATCACCTCGGGGCCAACGACTTCCACGAGTTGGCGCAGTTGCCGCTGCCGGCGCTGCGCTTCGCGCCTTCGCGCCCGCGCGTGCCGGCCGCCCTCCGTGCCCACGGCAGCGTGATGGCGGCGATGGCGGCGGGCGACGTCCTGCTGCACTTCCCGTTCCACGCCTTCGACGCCCTGCAACGGCTGCTGGACGAGGCGGCCGACGATCCCGAGGTACTCGCGATCAAGATGACGCTCTACCGCGTCGGCGCGCGCTCGCCGGTAGTGGCCGCGCTGGCGCGTGCGGCCGAGAACGGCAAGGTGGTCAGCGCCACCGTCGAGCTTCAAGCGCGCTTCGACGAGGAGCACAACGTCGGTTGGGCGCGCGAGCTGGAGCGTGCGGGGGTCCACGTGTCGTTCGGGATGCCAGGCAGGAAGACGCACGCGAAGGCGCTGCTGGTGGTGCGGCGGGAGGTCGCGGCGGACGGCCACGTGGTGGCGCGCCGGTACGTCCACCTCGGCACGGGCAACTACAACCCGGCCACCGCGACCGGCTACACCGACATGGGTCTGCTGAGCTGCGACGCGGGCCTCGCCGCCGACGTCAGCGACCTCTTCAACTCGCTCACCGGGGGCGCGAAGCGCGTCGCCTGGCGCAAGCTCTGGGTGGCGCCCGACAACCTGCGCGAGCGGGTCCTGGCCGCCATCGACAGGGAAGCCGACCACGCCCGCGCCGGGCGACCGAGCGGCATCCGAGCGCAGATGAACGCCTTGGTGGACCCGGAGGTGATCCGCGCGCTCTACCGCGCCTCCCAGGCAGGGGTGCCCATCGACCTCGTGGTGCGCGGCATCTGCTGCCTGCGGCCCGGCGTCCCGGGCGTGAGCGAGACGATCCGCGTGCGCAGCATCGTCGGCCGCTTCCTGGAGCACCAGCGCATCGTCCACTTCCGCGACGGCGGGGCCGACCGCGTCTACCTGGGCTCGGCCGACTGGATGCAGCGGAACCTGCAGCGTCGCGTCGAGGCGCTGTTCCCGATCGAGGATCCCCGGCTGGCGCGCGAGGTGCTGGACGTGCTCGCGCTGTACCTGCGCGACGACGTCAAGGCGCGCGAACTCACCGAGAGCGGCCGGTACGTCCGGCCGCGGCGCCGACCGGGGCGGCACCCGGTCGAAGCGCAGCGCGTGCTGCTCGAGCGGGCGGCGAAGCGGTCCGCCTAGCGCGCGCTCAGGCCTGCAGCGGACCGCGACCCGGCGGCGGCGTAGGACCGCGCTCGCCGGCCAGCGCCGCGGCGAAGCCGGTCTGCAGCCCCATCAGGTAGCCGAGCTTGAGCATGAAGAGCAGGGTGTCGTGATCGCCCGCCGCCATCCGCTCCTCCACGTACTCCACCGTGCCCTCCGGGAGCGAGACGGCATCGATCTGCTCGCGGTGCGCCTCCCGCATCTCGCGTAGGAACGCCGCGATGACTTCCTTCGGCGTCACGGAGCGTTGCTCCCGCCCGCCGCTGCCCCGTCCTGGTCGTCTGCGGCGCCCTGCTCCAGCCGCTCTTCCAGCCACGCCACGATCGCCTCGGCGGCGCCCAGGTTGGTGGCGAGGGGAACGTTGTGCACGTCGCAGATCCGCATCAGCGCCGAGACGTCCGGCTCGTGCGGTTGCGCCGTCAACGGGTCGCGGAAGAAGATCACCGCCAGCACCTTGTCCTCGGCGATGCGCGCACCGACCTGCAGGTCCCCGCCTTCCGGTCCCGAGCGCAAGCGTTCGACCGGGATCCCGGCCTTGTCGCGCAGCACGGTGCCGGTGGTGGCGGTGGCGATGAGCGGGAAGCGCCGCAGGATGTCGGCGTGGTCCTTGGCGAAGATCGCCAGGTCGAGCTTCTTCTTGTCGTGAGCGATGAGCGCGACCGACTTCATGCGACAAGTGTATGGGCTGCGCGCGCCCCGGAGGCGATGGCGGCCGCGCCGTCGCCCGGCGGGAGCTGGGGCGGGTTCGGTAGCATGGCGACGTGGACCTCACCATCGTCGTGGCCGCCGCTCTGGTGATCGCAGCCATCCTCAGTACCCGCTTCGCACTGCGGTTCGGTGTGCCGGCGCTGGTCCTGTTCGTGGGCATCGGCATCTTCGCCGGCAGTAGCGGGCCGCTCGGCATCCACTTCGACGATTACGTGCTGAGCCTGCACCTCGGCTTGCTCGCGCTGGCGGTGATCCTCTTCTCCGGCGGGATGGACACGCGCGAGCGGCTGTTCCGTGCCGCGCTCCTGCCTGCCGGCCTGCTCGCCACCATGGGCACCGTCCTCACGGCAGGCCTGGTGGGCGTTGCGGCCTACCTGGCCACTCCCCTCGATCTGCCCACGGCGCTGCTCCTGGGCGCCGTGTTGTCGTCCACCGACGCGGCTGCGGTCTTCAGCGCGTTGCGTGGACGTGGGTTGCCGGGGCGCCTGCGTGGCGTGCTGGAGACGGAGTCCGGCACCAACGACCCGATGGCCGTCTACCTGACGATGGCCTTGGCTGGCGCCATCACCCGGGGCGGCCTCGACGTCTTCGGCCTCGTCGGCGGCGTGGTGGTGCAGCTGGCGCTGGGCGCGGCGCTGGGGTGGCTGTTCGGGCGCTTGCTGGGGGAGTTGATCAACCGCGTCGCCATCTCCAGCTTCGGCCTCTACCCGGTACTGGCACTGGCGGGCGGGCTGCTGGCCTACGGCGTGAGCAACCTGGTGGGCGGGAACGGCTTCCTCACCATCTACGTGGTGGGGCTGGTGCTCGGCAACCGGGCGCTTTCGCATCGGCACGCCATCTCGACCTTCCTGGACGGCGCCGCCTGGGGCTCGCAGATCGCGATGTTCCTGGTGCTGGGGCTGCTGGTGTTCCCCGACCGGCTGGGTCCTGCGCTCGGAGCCGCGACCCTGGTCACCGTGGCGTTGATGGTGGTGGCGCGACCTGCCGCGGTCGTCGCGACGCTGGCGTTCGTACGCCTGGTGTCGCGCGGACGCTACGTCTTCACGCCGGCGGAACAGGCGCTGGTGGCGTGGGCCGGGCTCAAGGGAGCGGTGCCGATCATCCTCGCCATCGTGCCGTTGATGGAGCAGGTACCCGGCGCCGACTTCCTGTTCAACGTGGTGTTCGTGGCGGTGATCGTGGGCACCCTGGTGCAGGGCTCGACCATCGGACCGCTAGCGCGCCGGCTGCACCTGGCCGTGCGCGAGCCGCCGACGCCGCCGCTCACCCTCGAGCTGGGCGGCGCCGCGCCGATCGGCGCGGCCGTGATCGACGCCTACCTCGAGCCCGACAGCCGCGCCGTGGGCGTCAGCATCCGCGACCTCCAGGTGCCGGACGACGTCGTCATCGCCGCCATCCTGCGCGCGGGCAAGCTGGTGACGCCGCGGGGCAGCACGGTGTTGGAGGCCGGCGACCACGTCTACCTGATCAGCTCGAGCAGCGACATGGTGAGCATCCCGCCGGCGTTCCGCTCGCCGCCGCGGTCCGCCGCGACGGTCGTCGAGCGCGAGGAGCAAGGCGCGGTAAGGGTCGACGGCGCCTGATGCCGGCGGGCGCTCGGGGTCGCGGCTCGACTACGCTTGACATGCCTTCGGCCAAAGGTGTACATTTGCTTTTGCCGCTTGAAAGAGCGGCGCGAACATTGACAGGCGAATAGAAGGCAAGAGCATCAGGGCTCGGTAGGGCGTTGTCCCGTCTGGGACGCGTTCTGACCGAGGCGCGATGTGGGTACGAGTACCCGTTATCGCGCGTCTGCTCACACATCGCATCGAAAGAAAAGGGTCAAGTTACTAAGGGCACACGGTGGATGCCTTGGCAGTCGAACCGATGAAGGACGTGGCTACCTGCGATAAGCCTCGGGAAGCTGGAAGCAAGCGTTGATCCGAGGATCTCCGAATGGGGAAACCCGGCGGGGCGAACCCCCGTCACCCATGGCTGAACACATAGGCCATGCGGAGGGAACCCAGGGAACTGAAACATCTAAGTACCTGGAGGAAAAGAAAGAAACCTCGATTCCCCCAGTAGCGGCGAGCGAACAGGGAATAGCCTAAACCGTCTCCTACGGGAGATGGGGTTGTAGGACCGGCGACATGGACTCGAGCGTCTAGTGGAAGCGCACTGGAAAGGCGCGCCACAGAGGGTGAAAGCCCCGTACACGAAAGGCGCGGAAGCCTAGCCGGCACCTGAGTAGCGCGAGTCACGTGGAACCTCGCGTGAATCCACGGGGACCACCCCGTAAGGCTAAATATTCCGACTGACCGATAGCGAACAAGTACCGTGAGGGAAAGGTGAAAAGCACCCCGTGAGGGGAGTGAAATAGTACCTGAAACCGTGTGCTTACAAGCAGTCACAGCCCTATGCCCGTCTTCGGACGGGAACGGGTGGTGGCGTGCCTCTTGAAGCATGATCCTGCGACTTACTGGCAGTGCCGAGTTTAAGCCGATAGGCGGAGGCGCAGCGAAAGCGAGTCTGAACAGGGCGTTCAGGCGCTGTCAGTAGACCCGAAACCGGATGAGCTAGCCATGGCCAGGTTGAAGCCTCCGTAAAAGGAGGTGGAGGACCGAACCCGTTGAGGTTTAAAACTCTTGGGATGAGCTGTGGTTAGGAGTGAAAAGCTAACCGAATCCGGAGATAGCTGGTTCTCCCCGAAATAGCTTTAGGGCTAGCCTCGGGGGTTTACCAGTGGCTGTAAAGCACTGATTGGGCTAGGGGGCTCACCAGCTTACCAAACCCTGTCAAACTCTGAAGGCTACTGGTCCAGACCCCGGGAGTCAGTCTGCGTGAGCTAACTTTCGCAGACGAAAGGGAAACAACCCAGAGCGCCAGTTAAGGTCCCCAAGTTGTAGCTAAGTGGTGAAGGATGTGGAGACGCTAAGACAGCTAGGAGGTTGGCTTAGAAGCAGCCATTCCTTGAAAGAGTGCGTAATAGCTCACTAGTCGAGCGTCTCTGCGCCGAAGATGATCGGGGCTAAGCTACACACCGAAACTGCGCCAGTGCAGCCAAGCTGCGCTGGGTAGGGGAGCGTTCCGTACGCCGTTGAAGCGGTACCGCAAGGAGCCGTGGAGGTATCGGAAGTGCGAATGCAGGAATGAGTAACGATAAGAAGGGTGAGAATCCCTTCCGCCGAAAGCCCAAGGTTTCCTGAGCAAGGGTCGTCCTCTCAGGGTTAGGCGGGACCTAAGGCGAGGCCGAAAGGCGTAGTCGATGGACAGCAGGTCAATATTCCTGCCCCGCCGTCGTGGAGTGATGGGGTGACGCATTAGGATAGGCCAACCGGAGCTACGGCTATGCCCGGCGGCGTGCGAAGCCTGGAGGGATAGGCAAATCCGCCCTCCGCGTAGGTGACGTACGTCGGGAAGGTCCTACGGGACTGATAACTGGCTGAATCCACGGTGCCAAGAAAAACCTCTAAACGTTGAAGCGATGGCGCCCGTACCAAAACCGACACAGGTGGGCGAGTGTAAGAGCACTAAGGCGCGCGAGAGAACCCTGGTTAAGGAACTCTGCAAAATAGCCCCGTAACTTCGGGAGAAGGGGTCCCGCGTGTAGGGTTGTTCATTCGAACTGCCCGAGGCGGGCGCAGTGAATTGGCTCTAGCGACTGTTTACCACAATCACAGCACTCTGCGAACCCGCAAGGGGATGTATAGGGTGTGACACCTGCCCGGTGCTGGAAGGTCAACGGGAGGCGTGCAAGCGCCGAACTGAAGCCCCAGTGAACGGCGGCCGTAACTATAACGGTCCTAAGGTAGCGAAATTCCTTGTCGGGTAAGTTCCGACCCGCACGAAAGGTGTAACGAGTGGAGCACTGTCTCAACGAGGGACCCGGCGAAATTGAAGTACGTGTAAAGATGCGCG
>CAZACZ010000093.1:0-8521 GCA_964483695.1 uncultured bacterium
CACTAGCTGGCCAAGAGTGAAATCGGGAGTGAGGCTGCGCTGCCGAATCCTGGCTACCGCGGCTGCGCCGTCGGAGGCGTTTCCAGTGACCGCACCCTTGATACATAGCGGGCGCCCATGTTGCCTGCTAGGTTGGCCGTCCCCGCTCCGAAGCACTCAGCGAGCGGACGAACCGCTAGACCTGATGGCCGCGAATTGCCGATGCGCGGCCCTAGGAACAACCTCACCGCTGCTTCTGTTCCTCTGCTAGACGACGACACCCGCTTTCACGACCGCTTCGACCTTCCGATAGCAAGCGACATCGTCAACGGGATCGCCGCGAACAAGCACGACATCGGCGTGTTTGCCGACCTCTAGACTCCCGATGAGCTGCTCCAAACCAAGTAGTCGGGCGGACTCGATCGTGGCTGCTTCGAGGGCACGCTCCGGTGACATGCCTGCCTCGACCAGCAGCGCGAGCTCGCGGCCTACGTTGCCGTGTGGCGCCGCTGGTGGTCCCGAGTCGGTACCACATGCGACGCGGACGCCCGCCGCCAACGCAGCTTGAAAGCAAGTGACTTTCTCCTCCCAAGCTTGCTCGACGGATGCAACCACGGAAGCTGGTACGGTGCTGTCCGAAGCTCGCATCATCTCCCAGTAGACGGTGAATGTTGGGACCATGGTGACATCGTGTTCGAGCATCAACTCGATGGCCTCCTGGTCAGGGAAACTGCAGTGCTCGACCGATCGGACGCCGGCAAGGACTGCGTCCCTGATGGCGACAGCTGGGTGAGCGTGCGCCATGGACGGCTTGCCAGCCTTCCTGCCTTCGTGTACGGCGACGCGCAACTCCTCCAGATCGAGTTGAGGGGCCTTCGCACGCTCATCGACCTTGGCGAACCCGGCACTTCCCATGAGCTTGACCCAGTCGGCACCGTTCTTCAGCTGCTCTCGTGTGGCCTTGCGCACCTCGTCGACGCCGTCAGCCTCGCGACCCAGGAAGTACCCGTGTCCACCGGTCATTACGATCACTTGGCCACAACCCTGGATGCGGGGGCCCATCAGCGTCCCTTGCTCCAACAAGCGCTTAATGCTCGTGACGATGCCGTGCACCTCACCAGCATCACGCACGGTAGTGGTGCCGGATCTCAGAGTTCGGAGTGCGTTCGACGGGGCACGCAGAGCTAGATCACTGGGGTGACAGGACATCGCGCGGTCGAACGAGAGGTCACCAGGCAACGAGAGATGCACATGTGTGTCGATTAAGCCAGGGATTGCCGTGCAACCGGTCCCATCGATGACGTGGCTCGCTGCTGCAAGCGAAGTACTACTCGACGCTCCCATACCAGCGGGAGTCCCCGTGGAAGCACCTGCAACTCCGACCTCCGCCTCGTCGCGGATCTCTGAGATCGTGCCATCGCGGATGATGATCGTCCCACGCTCGATGACACGACCAACGACCGGCCGGATCTTGACGTTCGTGATGCTGAGCGAACCGCTACTACTCGTGCTCGGCGCTGGCATCACCGTACTACGGCCCCCCGCTTCATGACTCCACGCACGTCGCCCACAGCGCCGATGTCCCGGCGCGGATCGCTGCCGAGTGCAACCAAGTCGGCATCCTTGCCGGTCTCGATGGTTCCGGTCTGCGTCAAGATCCCGCACGCTTCAGCGCCATTGCGGGTTGCGGCACTGATTGCCTCGAGGGGTGACATCCCGGCCTTCACCAACGCGCGCAGTTCGTCGGGCATGTCCGCGTGGTACGTGTCGCCACCAACGGCGATCTTGACACCGAGCTCTACGGCGCTTCGCAACACCCGGTCATACGACGCCTGAGCAGTCCGCGCCTTCTCTTTGAAGAAGACCGGGACATGCGGCGCCCTGAGCGCCTCGTCGATCAAGCCGTACGTGACGATCAAGTACGTGCCATGGTCGGCCATAGCCCGAAGATCGTCCTCGGTGCAGTAGATGCCGTGCTCCAGCGTGTCGAGTCCGCTCTCGATCGCCCATCGTGCTGCCGGTCCACCGTGGATGTGCGCAGCAACCTTGTAACCAAGCGCATGCGCTTCATCGATGCCGGCCGCGATCTCGTCGCGCGAGAAACCTGGGGAGGTCGGATCGGAGTTCGGCGTCCCCATGCCGCCAGTGACCATCATCTTGATCAGATCGACACGGTGCTTCGCCTGCTTGCGCACGGCCTTGCGAACTTCGTCCGGACCATCCACTTCATCGCCGAAGTACCAAGCGTGGCCCCCGGTTCGGGTGATGAACTGGCCGCTGACGACGAGCCTTGGACCGTCGAGCTCGCCGCGCGCGATGGCGTCGCGCAGATCAACGTCGATGTACCCTCGGGCCCCTACGTCGCGCAAGGTGGTGATACCTGCGTGGAGGATGCGCTTGGCATTCCGCACACTTCGGAGCACGTGCGTCGTCGTGCTCTCCTTGGACTGCGCTTCCTCGTCGCCAAGGTCGATGCTCAAGTGGTCATGCGCGTCGATCATCCCTGGGATGACAACGTATGAGGACCAGTCAACCGTTTGGCCTTCGTCGGGAACGGCGTTCAGGATCTCGACGATCTTCCCGCGATCGTCGACGGCGATGACGGCGCGATCCAGCTCGCGGCCCGCGGCAGTGATGACCGAATTCGTGACGACGTACTTCATTTGCTCCTCCTCATGCGCGTACCAGCGCCTCGTTGGGAAGCTCTCGCATGCGCTGGGAGAGCAACCTAGCTGCTAGTTGGGTTGCATCGACGATTCGACCCTCAAGTGCAGTCGAGAACCTGTAGGTGGGGGTGGCGACACCGACTGCAGCGATACACGCCCCAGTCGCGTCGAAAACGGGTGCGGCCACTCCCGTGACACCGATCTCGGCCTCATCGCGAGAGATCGCAAAACCCATGCGGCGAATCTCACGCAGCTGAGCTGCGAGCGTGACCGGATCCGTCACGGTCTGCTGCGTTACTGGGTGCAAGGTGGCCCTGAGGCGCTGTCTCCGCTCAGCCGTGTCAAGGTGCGCCAGCATGACCTTGCCGGTTGCCGTACTCCATGCTGCCCTCCGTGAGCCGACCTTGGTCAGTACCTTGACCGAGCGGTCGCTCTCCACTACGTCGACGTACACGATGCTGGCCTGGTCCAACACGGTCAGGTAGACACTCTCGCCCGTGGCCTTCATCAGGTCGTACAAGACGTCGGTAGCAGCACGGCGAACCTCCAGTTCCTCGAGAACGGCTGCTGCCAGCGTGACCAGCCGGCTGCCAAGGCGATATCGGCGATCAGTGGCGTTCTGCTTCACCATTCCCACACCGATGAGCTGCACGAGGAGGCGGCGCAACGTCGGCTTCGGGAAGGGCAGCACTTCGGCCAACTCGTTGAGGGTTGCCGGACGGCCGATTCGGGCCAGCGCTTCGAGCAAATCGCTCGTCTTCGTGATGGTGGTCGACTCTCGCACGGGTTCCATTATGTTGAACGCCAGCATGCTAGCAAAATCCCGACGGGCCCGCATCGCCTCGAGGCAAGTCGCATGCGGTTCCTGAGTCTCACATGGCGAATAGGCGCCTTGTCCGTGCACGTCCCCACGTTGACATCCTCCCCCGTGCGTACTAGGCTACTCTACATTCCACATTGTGGAAGGCGTGGTAGGGTTCGCGGTCAAGCAACGGCGCACGACTTCCTTCGACCTTTGCGCCGGCAGCAAGGACGAGCCATACCCTGTCGGAACCTCAGGAGGCAGAGCATGAGGACCAGAACGGCCACACGAGTCTTTGTAGCGGCAGTCCTTGCCGTCCTGCTGGGCACAGTGAGCGCTCAACGCTCACTGACAGTGGCACAGGGGACTTCGCCGGAGACACTGGACGCGCAGCGCAGCACGGTGCAACAAACGCTGAACGTCTCGTATCACATCAACGAGCCTCTGTTTCAACTCGACTATGCCACCAACGACGTCAAGCCGCTTCTTGGAACGTCCTATGTTGCCATCGACGACACCACGTGGGAAGTGAAGCTGCAAGAGGGCGTCGTCTTCACGAACGGCGAACCTTTCAACGCGGACGTGGTCCGGTACAGCCTGCTCCGGGTGAAGAAGCCGGAGTTGAGCTCACCTGCCACGATCTACGTTCGCCCCATCGCCGACGTCCAGGTCGTCGACGACACCACGGTCCGCATCCTCACGGACGGACCCGCACCGGTGCTGCCGCTTTACCTCACCCGGATCGCCATGGTGCCACCGGCCTACGTTGAAGAAGTGGGCGACGACGCCTTCGGTCAGAACCCCATCGGCACTGGCCCGTACAAGCTCGTGCGCTGGGTGAAGGACGATCGCGTCGTGCTGGAAGCGAACCCCGACTACTGGAGAGGCGCACCTAGCCTAGACCAGATCACGTTCGTTTCGATCCCCGAGACCGCGACACGCATGGCAGCGCTCCAGACAGGCGAAGCCGATCTCGTGACGCAGGTCGCCGTCGATCAAGCTCCGCTCCTCGAGCGGGCTGGGATCACCATCGCTCCGACGCCTGGCCTTCGCCTGATGATGATCGCCATCACGCTGGACGGTGAGCCAGGCAGCACCCCGCTCTACGACGTCCGAGTCCGCCAAGCGCTCAACTACGCCGTGGACAAGCAGGCCATCGTCGATGACATCCTTGGCGGATATGGGAAGGTCCTCGCAGGCCAGGCGCTGTCCAGCGAGTACTTCGGATTCAACCCCGCAGTCGAGGCGTACCCATACGACCCGGAGCGCGCACGCGAACTCCTCGCAGACGCCGGCTACACCGACGACCAGCCACTTAGCATCACGATCTACGGCCCGCAAGGACGCTACCTGCGGGACAGCGAAGTGCTTCAAGCGATCGGTGGCCAACTGCGCGAGGCGGGCATCGATGCGAACGTGGAGATCCTGGAGTGGGGTCTGTTCATCAACCGTCTACTTGCGAAGGACTTCGAGACCGCGGCCTTCTGGGGTGCCTCGACCGTGCCTGACGCAGACGCGTGGATCGGCGCGATGCTCGGCAGCGGTGCGGCGTACTCCGTCTATACCAACCCAGAGCTCGATGCCCTCGTCGCCGAGGGGGCTCGGACCGTCGACCGCGATGCGCGTCTCGCCATCTACCAACAGGCCGCGGAGTTGATCCACGAGCAGGCGCCGTTCGTCTTCCTGTACCAGCAGGTAGACGTGTACGGCGTCGCCCCACGCGTGAGCGGGTGGACTCCGAGCCCCGACGAGTCGATCTACCTCTGGGGCGTTACCGTCGACTAGCGATGTCCGAACCCTCCTCCAAGACCACATCTTCCATGGCCGAGCTCACATGGCCCGAGGCGGGCGCCGTACTCCAACGGCGCCCCAACCTCGTCCTTCTGCCGGTCGGAGCGCTCGAGCAACACGGTCACCACTTGCCCCTCGCCACAGATCTCATCATGGTCGAGTCCCTCTGTCTCCAGGTAGCCGACGCCTTCGACAATGTCCTAGTCGCACCCGGAATCCCCTATGGCACGTCGGCCAACCACGACGCCTTCCCCGGCACAATCAGCATTCGGTTGCGAACGCTGATGGACGTCATCGTCGACATCGGCACCGACCTGTTCCGTCAGGGCGCTGACATGTTGTTGATCGTCAATGGTCATGGTGGCAACACGCAGGCCGTCGCAGCAGCAGCTCACGAGTTACGTCAGACCGGGAGCAACGTGGTCGCACAACTGATGTGGACTGGCATGATCCACGGCGCATGGAGCGTGCTCGATGGCGACATTTCCTGGCATGCCGACGAGTCGGAGACGTCTCTGATGCTTGCCATGGCGCCCGAACTCGTTCACCCGGAACGGGCCGTCGACGAGCGTCCTCGTGATCTACCCTTCTTCCGGTTCACCGAAGAAGCTCTACTCGCAACCAAGGTCGACCTGGGACTGCCCAAGACCGATGCGCTGAGCGCCAGCGGTACCATCGGGTCGGCTACGCTTGCCACGCGAGCGAAGGGTGAGGCAATCGTGCGGGAAGCTGCGGCGACCCTCAAGCGCACCATCGCCGACCTGCTCGCGAACCGTGACGTCTTGCAAGCGCACCTCAACCGTTCGGGCCACTGAGTCGAAGCGGCCGGCGCGATGCTTCCCTACATCGTTCGACGCCTCGCGCAGGGTGCCCTCGTGCTGGTCGGAGTTCTCACCGTCGTCTTCTTCCTGACCCGACTCTCCGGCGAGCCGATCGCTCTGTTCGTCCCCGTGGGCGCCAGCGCGGCTGAGATCGAGCAGATCCGGCACGAACTGGGCTTCGATCGCCCGATCCTCGTGCAGCTTGTCTCATTCTGGAAGGGAGCCATCCAGGGCGACCTCGGTACATCGGTCCGATTCGCGCAACCTGCGGTGCCGCTGGTCCTGGAACGACTGCCGGCGACCCTTCACCTTACCGGCGTCGCCATGGCCGTCGTCGTGCTCGTTGGCTTCCCACTCGGGATGTTGGCGGCCGTGAAGCGAAACACCCTCGTCGACAACGGTGTGATGGCGCTTGCGATGATCGGGCAGTCGATGCCGACCTTCTGGCTCGGCGTCATCCTCATCTTGGTGTTCGGTGTGGCGCTTGGTTGGTTGCCGGTCTTCGGTTACACGTCGCCGGCCGCGCTCATTCTCCCAGGCATCACGCTTGGCGCCTACAGCGTAGGCATCGTCGCTCGCACTGTTCGCTCTTCGATGCTGGAGGTGATCCGTCAGGACTACGTTCGCACGGCGAGGGCAAAGGGTCTTGGCGAGACACGAGTGTTCAGCAAACACGCGCTTCGAAACGCGCTCATCCCGGCCATCACCATCGTCGGATTGCAGGTCGGCACGCTGTTGGGCGGAGCGATCGTTACCGAGTTCGTGTTCTCCTTCCCGGGAATGGCACGCCTTGCCACGCAAGCCGTTCTGAACCGTGACTACCCCGTAGTGCAAGCCTTCGTGTTCGTCACAGCCACCGGCGTGCTGCTTGTCAACCTTGTTGTCGACCTCGTCTACGCCGTCGTCGACCCGCGGATCACCTTCCAGTAGGTAGCGATGCGAAAACGTCACTTCCGACAACGTACGTTCCTCATCGGAACAACCCTGGTGACTGTCGTCCTGCTGGCCGCCGTCCTCGCACCGTGGGTAGCACCTCACGACCCGGCAGCGCAGGCAACCGGTAATCGACTTCTTCCGCCAGTGCTCCTCGGTGGGACCTGGGAGCATCCTCTTGGCACCGATCCCCTCGGTCGCGACCTACTGAGCCGCATCATCTATGGCAGCCGCATCTCGATCCTGCTCGGCCTTGCCTCGGTCGTCGGCGCCGGCACGATCGGCTTAGCGCTCGGGACCGTCGCTGGGTACTTCGGAGGCGCGCTAGACGCCATCATCATGCGTCTAGTGGACCTTCAGATGGCCATACCGTTCTTGGTCCTGGCGCTTGCGGTACTCGCTGCGCTGGGACCAGGACTCACGAACCTCGTCATCGTGCTTGTTGTCACGGGGTGGGTCATCTACGCGCGCGTGATGCGCGCACAGGTTCTCGCGATCAAGAACCTCGAGTACGTCACGGCAGCCCGAGCGCTTGGCATGCGCCACCTTCGCATCTTGCTGCGTCACGCCATACCTGCCGCCATTCCGCCGCTGACTGTGATCTCGACCGTCCAGGTCGGAACCATGATCTTGACCGAAGCGTCGCTCTCCTTCTTGGGTCTAGGCGTTCCTCCCAGCATCCCCACATGGGGAAGCATCGCCGCTGATGGCAGGGCCTACATGCTCACCGCGTGGTGGGTCACTACCCTTCCCGGCTTCGCCATCTTCCTTACGGTCATGGGCGTGAACTTCCTCGGCGACTGGTTGCGCGACGTCCTCGATCCCACACTCCGTCACTGATAGTGGCTCCACAACCCGATCTCCGCTGAACCTGTGAGGCGAACCGTGAGCGAACGCGAGGACAAGACGCATGAACCTGGTAGGAACGCGCCGTTTGCGACCGGCGCATCGACTTCCAGCCAGCACACGGAGTCAGCCAACGATGCAGTGGCGGCCATCGACCGTGACGAACTCGTACGCCTGCTGCAGAGCATGGTGCGGCTCCGCAGCTACTCCGCTGGCGGAGAAGAGGGGGCTGTTGCGAGGTTCGTCGCATCGTACGCGCGGCAGATGGGCCTGGCATCGGAACTCCAAGAGGTCGAGCCGGGCCGCTTCAACGTGATCAGCCGACTGGCAGGACGCGGTGACGGAACCAGTCTGATGTTCAACGGGCATCTGGACACGAACCCAGCTGGCGTCGGCTGGACCGTCGACCCGCTTGCTGGCGACGTGCGGGATGGCTGCATCTACGGCATCGGAGTATCGAACATGAAGGCCGCGGACGCCGCGTACCTTGCAGCGGTTGCAGCCGTGGTCCGCGCCGGCATCCCGCTCCGCGGTGATGTCATCGTCGCACACGTGATCGGTGAGCTCCAGGGTGGTGTTGGCACGGCGCACCTGGTTCGATCGGGAGTGCGAGCTGACCGCTTCATCGTCGGAGAGCCTACCGACCTGACGTTGCTTACGATGCATGCGGGGTCCATCGAACT
>CAZACZ010000093.1:8621-10110 GCA_964483695.1 uncultured bacterium
GGGCAGTCGGCGTCATCGGTCGAGGCCGACGTACGAGCTGAACTGGAGCGGCTGCGTTCACAGGATCCCGACCTCGATGTGAGCCTCGAACGGAACCAGGGCGGCCAGAGAATCGACATGGGTCCGTTCTACGTGCCACGAGACGCCGACATCGTCCAGGTGGTTCGCAGTGCGCATACCGCGGCCGTCGGCACGGCACCACATGAGGGCGCCGTGGCGCCGTACAAGTTCTATGGGACCGACGCGTACCACCTAGCCAGTGCCGGGATGACGGGCGTCGTGTATGGCCCCGGCGGCAAGTACAACACGATGCCCGACGAACGTGTGGAGCTGGCCGACTTGTTCACCGCTGCCGAGGTCTACACCCGCGCGATCGTCGGGGTGTGCTCATGAGCTCCGAGAGTCCAGTGCAGCACATCGATTTCACGAGCAGGTTGCGTTCCATCCTTCCTGGGGTGGACCTCGGCGCTGCATCCACGGACGAGATGACCGTGGCATGGGTTGAAGCCGCCGCGGGCGCTCGAGTACCGTTGCACAGCCACTCCCAATCGCAGTTCACCGTTGTCGTCTCCGGCAGTGTTCGCGTTACGACTCCGGCCGGGGCGTACGAACTAAGCCGGGGGCAAGCCATCCACATCCTGGGCGGCACGTCGCACGCGGCGGAGATCATCGCCTCTGCCGTGTATGTCGACGTGTTCAGTCCAGTTCGACTTGATCTGGACACCGGGACCGCACGAATCGAGAAGGGACGTAACCGGACATGAGCCAGACCGCCGCTAATCGCGGTTTCCACCCCATCCTTGCTGCACCCACGCAACGGTTGTTCATCGACACGTGCATGCAAGCATGGCCAGACGCGGACTATGCCAATGCGCACAGGCACGGCGTCGACGCGATGGCCGTCACGGCCTGGATGCCTCACGCAACGGTCGACCAGGCTCTTGAGGGCATCATGTACTGGCATCTCATCACCCGGACGAACCCAAGCCTCGAGATCGCGTACCAGGCTCATGACATCCCTCTCGCCAAAGCAGCGGGTAAGGCCACGTTCGTGTTGACCGCACAGGACGGTGACTTCATCGGCAACAAGCTGCACCGCGTGGAAGCGTTCTACCGGCTTGGCCTCAGGATCATGTTACCGGCCTACAATTCCGCGAGTCTCCTGTGCGATGGTTGCCTTGACCGAGCGGACGCTGGTCTCACGCGCTTCGGGATGATGGTCGTAGCGGAAGCCAACAGAGTCGGGCTCCTGCTCGACGGAACACACGTCGGCCGTCGGTCGAGCCTGGAGATGATCGACGCCAGCGAAGACCCGGTCATCTTCAGTCACTCCAACCCTCGGGCACGGGCCGAGAACCCCCGAAACATCGATGACGAGCAGATCCTAGCGTGCGCACGCAGGGGCGGCGTCATCGGACTCGTGCCTTGGGGACCGCTCGTGTTCACCGAGGAGCAGACCACTTGGCCAACGCTCCACCAGTTCCTCGAC
>CAZACZ010000094.1:0-9888 GCA_964483695.1 uncultured bacterium
GCCGCCGCCGCGGGTGGTGGCGGGCACGGCGGGCCCTGCACCGGTGGCGGCCGCCCTGCCGCTCGGAGCCGGCGCGCCGCGCCGACGCGCGTCCCCGAGCGTAAGCGCCGCCCAGACCATCAGCGACGCCGCGATCACCATCAGGAACACGAGCAGCAACAGCAGGACGAGCGGGGTCACGCGTCAAGGATAGTCGGCGCGTCGCCCATCAGCAACGACCGGAGGGTAGCGGCGTCGACGTTGCCGCCCGAGACCACGACCACGGTGGGGCCGGGTCGGAGCGTCACGCCGTCCGCACCGCCTTCGTCGAGCAGGCGACGCAGGGCCGCCAGGGAGAGGGCGCCCGTCGGCTCGACCACCAGCCGAGCCCGCTCCAGGTACCAACGCGCGGCCGCGGCGATGGCCTGCTCCGAGACCGTCACCACGCCCGCCAAGTGGCGGCGCAAGAGTGCGAAGTTCACCTCACCAACGCACTGCGTGCGCACGCCGTCGGCCATGGTGCGGGTGACGTCCTCGGCGGGCCACGCGACACGTTCGCCGCGCCGCAGCGACGCCTGAGCGTCGGCGGCGAGCTCCGGCTCCACGCCGATCACCTGGGCGCCCGGCGCCCGCGAGGCGAGCGCCAGGCAGACCCCGGCCGCGAGGCCTCCGCCTCCGATGGGCACGATCACGTTGGCGACGTCCGGTAGGTCGGCGGCGATCTCGGAGCCGACGGTCGCCTGCCCCGCGACGATCCACGGGTGGTCGTAGGGCGGCACCAGCGTCGCAGCGCGCTCGGCGGCGAGGGCCTGCGCGGTCTCCTCGCGGGCGCGCTGGTGGTTCGCGCACCGCACCACCTCGGCGCCGAGGGCCTGCGTGGCGGCCACCTTGAGTGCACTGGCGCCTTCCGGGATGACGATGGCGGCCCGCACGCCGAAGCTACGAGCGGCGGCGGCCACGCCTTGCGCGTGGTTGCCGCTGGAGTGCGCGACCACGCCGCGGCGGCGCGTCTCGGGGTCGAGGCAGGCGAGGAAGTTGGTGGCGCCTCGGATCTTGAACGAGCCGTGGCGCTGCAGGTTCTCGGGCTTGGCGAACACCGCCGCGCCGGCCGGGCCGTCGAGCGGCAAGCGAAGCAGGGGCGTGTGGATCACCACGTCGCGCAGCCGGCGCTCGGCCGCTTCGACGTCGGCGATGCTCGGCAAGCGCGCGTCGGGAACGTCGGTCACGCCTCTCTTTACCACGCCTCGAACGGTCGCATGCCACGCGCGGCGCGGGGCCGTCGGCGTGCGGCACGCGGGCCGGGGCGCGCGCCACGCCGCTCCGGCGGTGGACGTCGTCGGCCATCCCCCCGCGACGACACCACACGGCGCGCGAGAACGGCCGTTTCCCCGGCGATCCGGTACGTTTGGGGCACGCCGAAGGCGACGCGGCTGCAAGGACTTGACGAATGGCGCATACCAGGGTACGTTGAGGATATCGAACGAAGCAGAGCGCGCCCGAGGGGCGCGTTTCTCGTTGGGGCCGGCGTCAGGGCGCCGGGTGCGACCCGTGGCCGCCGCCGGCGCCCGCCAGGAACGCCTCCACCTCCGCCGCTCGAGGCAGCGCAGGGATGGCGCCCCGGCGGGTGGTGGTGAGGGCGCCGCAAGCGTTCGCGCTCCGCAGCACGCCCTCCAGGGCCTCCCGGTCGAGAGGACGGCGCGCGTCGTGCAGCGCCCCGGCGTCGCTCGTTCCGCCGGCCGACAGCAGCAGACCCGCGAGGAGCGCTGCCATGAACGCGTCGCCGGCGCCGGTGGTGTCGACGACGTCGACCGGGAACCCCGGGACCGTGCCCGATGCGCCACCCCAACGCTCACCGCAGTGGTACCGGACGCCGGCGCCGCCGAGCGTCACCACCAGCAGGTCGAGCTCGTCGTGCATCAGCGAACGCGCCCCGGCATCGTCGTCGCGACCGGTGAGGAACGCCAGCTCCTCCACGCTCACCTTCACCACGTTCGCCTGCTCCCAGACCGACAGGATGCCCCGGCGCGCCGCATCCGCCGAAGGCCACAGCGCCAGCCGCAGGTTCGGGTCGTACGACACCGTCCGCCCGTGGCGGCGCGCGACCGCAAGGGCGTGCTCGGTGGCCGAGCGCGAGGGCTCCTGGATGAGGCTGATCGAACCGATGTGGAGGACCTCCGCGCCCGCGATGCGGCCGTCGTCGACCTCGTCCGGCCGGTACTGCATGTCGGCAGACGGGTGGCGGTAGAACACGAAGTCGCGCTCCCCCTGCGCGGTGAGCGCGACGAACGCCAGCGCCGTGCGCGTCTCCCGGTCGACGCGCACGGCGCCGGCGTCCACCCCCTCGCGTTCGAGCACGTGCACCAGGTGACGGCCGAAGGGGTCGTCGCCGACCTTCCCGAGGAAGGCCGAAGGGACGCCGAGGCGACGCGCTCCCACCGCCACGTTGGCGGGCGCGCCGCCGGCCGCGCGCACGAAGCGCTCGGCGTCCTCGAGGGCGCACCCGCGCTCGGTAGGCACGAAGTCGATCAGGAGCTCGCCGAGCGCCACCAGACGGGCACGCTCGAGCGTGGCGGCCGGGTGGCGGCGGGGTTCGCGGTCGCTGGCTGGCGGCATGCCCCAGGGTAGCCTTGGTTCCCGTCCGTCGGGTACGCCCCGGGAACGAGCGGCGCAGCGTGATACAAGTTGGTCTCGGTGGCGCCGCGACGATGGGGCGAACGGGTCACTGCGCGAACGCCCGCGCCGCCCCACGTACCGCCACGGCCGCACCGGCGGCGCCGTCCCCGCGCCGAACGCACGCACACGGGGACCATCCCATGGATCAGATCGAGCCTACCGACCGCCTCAATCGTTCGAGCCTCGCCTACGTCGAGGAGCTCTACCTGCGCTACCTGCAGGAACCCACCTCGGTGCCGGAGGCGTGGCAGCGGTACTTCGCGGAGCGACCCGCCAACGGCGTCGCCGGCCGCACCACGCTCGGACCGAGCTTCCAGCCGCGGAGCCTGTTCAACCCGCCCAGCGGCGCCTCGGCCGCGCAACTCGACGAGGTCGGGACCGCAGCCGCCGTGCTGCAGCAGAAGCTCGACCGCTTGGTGCGCAACTACCGGGTCCGCGGCCATCGGCTGGCCGAGCTGAGCCCGCTCGGCCGCGAACCGTTCGAGGCGCCCGAGCTCGACACCGCCTTCTACGGCCTGACCGAAGCGGACCTCCAGCGCCCCGTGCTCGGCAACGTCTTGCCTGGAGCCGGCACGGTGGCCGAGGTCATCGATGCGCTCAAGACCACCTACTGCCGCAGCATCGGTGCGCAGTTCATGCACATCGACAGCCTCGAGGTGCGGGTCTGGCTGCAACGACGGATGGAGTCGACACGCAACCGCCTGGCGCTGCCGCGGGCGAAGCAGCTGCGGATCCTCACGAAGCTGACCGACGCGGTCATCTTCGAGGAGTTCGTGCAGAAGAAGTACGTCGGCGCCAAGAGCTTCTCGCTCGAGGGCAGCGAGACGCTCATCCCGCTGCTCGACCTGGCCATCGAGAAGGCCGGCTCCCAGGGGGTGGAGGAGATCGTGCTCGGGATGGCCCACCGGGGCCGGCTCAACGTGCTGGCCAACATCCTCGGCAAGCACCCCCGCACCATCTTCCGGGAGTTCGAGGACAAGGACCCGGAGATGCACCTGGGTCGGGGCGACGTGAAGTACCACCTCGGCTACTCGAACGACTGGGTCACCGAGGAAGGCAAGCGCATCCACCTGTCGCTGACGTTCAACCCGTCGCACCTCGAGTTCGTCGACCCGGTGGTGCTCGGCCGCACGCGCGCCAAGCAGGACCGCCTGGGCGACGCCAAGCGCGAGCGGGCGCTTCCCATCCTGATCCATGGCGACGCCGCGTTCATCGGCGAGGGGATCGTTCAGGAGACGCTCAACCTCAGCGGTCTGGTGGGGTACCGCGTCGGGGGCGCGCTGCACGTGATCGTCAACAACCAGGTGGGGTTCACCACCGGCCCGCGGCAGGGCCGCAGCACCACCTACGCCACCGACGTCGCCAAGATGCTGCAGGTGCCGATCTTCCACGTGAACGGGGAAGACCCCGAAGCCGTGGCGCAGGTGATCGAGTTGGCGATGGACTTCCGCCGCGAGTTCCGCCGCGACGTCGTGATCGACATGTACGCCTACCGCCGCCACGGCCACAACGAGTCCGACGAGCCCGCTTTCACCCAACCGGTGATGTACGGCAAGATCCGTCGCCGGCCGTCGGTACGTGAAGCCTACCGAGACCACCTGCTGGCGCTTGGGGAGGTCACGCGCGACGAGGCGGAGCGCATCGTCGAGGAGCGCCGCGCGCAGCTCGAGCAGGAGCTGTCGGTGGCGCGCAGCGGCGAGTTCCAGCTGCAGTACTCCACCCTCGAAGGGGTGTGGCGGGCGTACGTCGGCGGTGACGACGACGCCGTGCCGGACGGGGACACGAGCGTCGCCAAGGACGACGCGGTCGCGTGGCTTCGGCGCCTCACGCAGGTCCCGGAGGGGTTCCGGCTCAACGGCAAGATCCAACGCGCGCTGCAGGCGCGCCTGGCGATGGCCGAGGGGGAAGCGCCGCTCGACTGGGCCGCGGGCGAGGCGCTGGCGTTCGCCAGCCTGGTGGCCGACGGCGTGAAGATCCGCTTCACCGGCCAGGACTCGGAGCGCGGCACCTTCAGCCACCGCCACGCCGTCTTCCACGACGCCGAGGACGGCCACGAGCACGTGCCGCTAGCGACCATCGCCGCCACCCCGAAGGCGTTCGAGATCCACAACAGCCCGCTGTCCGAAGCGGCGGTGCTGGGGTTCGAGTACGGCTACAGCCTCGACACCCCCGACGGATTGGTGCTGTGGGAAGCGCAGTTCGGCGATTTCGCCAACGGCGCCCAGGTCATCATCGACCAGTTCCTCGCCAGCGCCGAGGAGAAGTGGAAGCGCCTCTCCGGGCTGGTGCTGCTGCTGCCGCACGGGTTCGAAGGCCAGGGACCCGAGCACTCCAGCGCGCGGCTCGAGCGGTTCTTGCAGTTGTGCGCAGAAGACAACCTGCAGGTGGCGTACCCCACCACGCCGGCGCAGTACTTCCACCTGCTACGCCGCCAGTACCTACGTCCGTACCGCAAGCCGCTGGTGGTCATGACGCCGAAGAGCCTCTTGCGCCACCCACGGGCCGTGAGCGGCCTCGACGACGTCACGCGCGGCGGCTTCCAGCGCGTGCTCCGCGACGACACCGTCGAACCCGCCGGCGTCACGCGCGTGCTGCTGACCACGGGCAAGCTCTACTACGACCTGGCGGCCGCGCGCGAGGAGCGCGGACGGACCGACGTGGCCATCGTGCGCCTCGAGCAGCTCTACCCGTTGCGCATGGCCGCGGTGGAGGAAGCGCTTGCCCCGTACCCGGCCGAAGCGCCGGTGGTGGTCGTGCAGGAGGAGCCGGAGAACATGGGGGCGCGGGGCTTCCTGCGAGTACAGTGGGGCGATACGTTGTTCGGCCGCGCCGTGCGCTACGTGTCGCGGCCCGCGTCGGCCAGCCCCGCCACCGGGTCGGGCGCCGCCCACCGCTTGGAGCAGGCCGAACTGATCCGCGACGCCTTCGACGAGCCGGCCTGAGGTAGGGCGGCCGACGACCGGCGCGCGACGACGGGACCCATCGAGCAAGGCGGCTCCGCGCCGCCTCCACGGGAGCGAGGGAGCATGGCAACAGACGTCAAGGTGCCCGCCGCGGGCGAGTCGATCACCGAGGTGTTCATCGGCACCTGGTTGAAGAAGCGAGGCGATGCGGTCCGCAAGGACGAACCGCTGGTCGAGGTCGAGACCGACAAGGCCACTTTGGAGGTGCCCGCGCCGGTCGACGGCGTGCTGGTCGAGCTGCTCAAGCAGCAGGGCGACGCCGCGGCCGTCGGCGAGGTGATCGCGCGCATCGACGCCGCCGCCAAGCCGGCGCAGAAGGCGCCCGCCGAGGAAGCGCCCAGCGCCGCTCCAGCGAGAACGTCGGCCGCCGCGTCGGCGACCGCGTCGGCGACCGCGTCCACCGCCGATCGCGCGCCCGCCGCGACGTCCGAGCCAGCCGCCGCGCCCCCGACGCCACCGGCGGGAGCCGCCGCTCCCGAGCGGCGCGGCGTCGAGCCCACCAGCGTCATGCCGGCGGCCCAGCGCCTGCTCGACGAGCACGACCTGAGCGCCGACGAGGTGGGCGCTACCGGCCCGGGCGGACGACTGCTGAAGGAGGACGTCCAGCGCTACCTCGCCGAACGCGAACGCGCCGCCGCCGTGCCCGAGACGGGCGCCGAGGCGCCGCCGGCCGCAGCTGGCATGTACGAGCGCCAGGAAGAGGCGGTGCCGATGAGCCTGCTGCGGCGCCGCATCGCCGAGCGCTTGGTGGAGGCGCAGCACACCGCGGCGTTGCTGACGACCTTCAACGAGGTCGACATGAGCGCGGTGCTGGCGCTCCGCTCCGAGTACAAGGCCGCCTTCGAGAAGCGCTACGGCATCCGCCTCGGCTTCATGTCGTTCTTCGTCAAGGCCGCCGTCGACGCGCTCAAGCTCATCCCCCAGCTCAACGCCGAGATCCGCGGGACCGACACCGTCTACAAGAACTTCTACGACATCGGCGTGGCGGTCTCGACGCCGAAGGGTCTGGTCGTGCCGGTGGTGCGCAACGCCGAGCGGCTGTCGTTCGCCCAGGTCGAGCAGGCGATCGCCGACTTCGGCACGCGCGCCGCCCAGAACAAGATCACCCCCGACGAGCTGCAGGGCGGCACCTTCACCATCAGCAACGGCGGCGTGTTCGGCTCGCTCCTCTCTACGCCCATCGTGAACCCGCCGCAGTCCGGTGTGCTCGGGATGCACACCATCCAAGAGCGGCCGGTGGCGATCGACGGCCAGGTGGTGATCCGGCCGATGATGTACGTCGCCCTCACGTACGACCACCGCATCGTCGATGGGCGCGAGGCGGTGACGTTCCTGAAGCGCATCAAGGACGCCGTCGAGAACCCCGCCCGCATGCTGCTCGAGGTCTGAGGTGGCGGCCGCCAAGCAGCACGACGTGGTCGTCGTCGGGGCCGGGCCCGGCGGGTACGTCGCCGCCATCCGCGGCGCGCAACTCGGGTTCGACGTCGCCCTGGTCGAGAAGGAGCCCGCGCTCGGCGGTACCTGCGTGCGGGTCGGCTGCATCCCCAGCAAGGCGCTCCTGGAATCGAGCTACCTCTACGCCGAAGCGCGCGAGCGCTTCGCCGAGCACGGCGTCGTGCTGGAGGGCGTGACCCTCGACGTGGAGGCGATGCAACGGCGCCGCGAGAAGGTCGTCAAGCAGAACACCGATGGGGTGGCGTTCCTCGTCAAGAAGAACAAGATCACCCGCTACCACGGCACGGGCCGGCTGAGCGGCGCGCGTCAGGTGACGGTGGAGGGACCCGAGATCGAGGGCGGCGCCGTGGATCTGGTGGCCGAGCACGTGGTCCTGGCCACCGGTTCCGTGGTGGCCAGCCTGCCCGGGATCGACCTCGACGGCGACGTGGTGGTGAGCAGCACCGAAGCGCTGACGTGGGAGCGCGTGCCGGAGAGCCTGGTCGTGATCGGTGCCGGCTACATCGGGCTCGAGCTCGGCTCGGTGTGGGCGCGCCTCGGGGCCAAGGTGACGGTGCTCGAGGTCCTCGACCGCATCCTGCCCGGCATGGACGGCGAGACGGCCAAGGAGGCGCTGAAGCTGCTTCGTCGGCAAGGCATCGCCTTCCAGCTGGGTGTCCGCGTCGAAGGGGTCGAGGTGACGGGGAAGGGCGCCGACCGGCGCGCGTTGGTGCGGCTGGCGGGCGGCGAGCAGGTGGAGGCGGAACGCGTGCTGGTGGCCGTGGGCCGCAAGCCTGCCAGCGCAAGCCTAGGGTTGGAGGAGGCGGGCGTCCGCGTCGATGGCCGCGGTCGGGTGCAGGTGGACGAGCGCTTCCGCACCAGCAGCGAAGGGGTGTACGCCATCGGCGACCTCATCCCCGGTCCGATGCTGGCGCACAAGGCCGAGGAGGACGGCGTGGCGCTGATGGAGATGCTGGCCGGCCACGCAGCGAGCGTGCACTACGACCTCGTGCCCGGCGTGGCCTACACCGAACCGGAGATCGCCAGCGTCGGCAAGACCGAGGAGGACCTCACCGAGGCGGGGGTGCCGTACCGCAAGGGGGTGTTCCCGTTCCAAGCGAACGGCCGCGCGCGGGCGTTGGGGCACACCGAGGGGCGCGTGAAGATCCTGGCGCACCGCGACACCGACCGCATCCTCGGGGTGCACGTGATCGGGCCGCGCGCCGGCGACCTCATCGCCGAGGCGGTGACCGCCATGACGTTCGGCGCCAGCAGCGAGGACCTGGCGCGCACCATCCACGCCCACCCCACCTTGGCCGAGGTGGTGAAGGAAGCGGCCCTGGCCGTGGACGGCCGCGCGCTGCACAGCTGAGCGGACGGCCGGGTCGACTCCGTTCCCTGCGGGCCCCGGAGCGCCGCGGGCGCGGTGGTAGACTCGCTCGATGAGCCCAGAAGCCCCTGCCGAACCGCTTCCGTCGTCGCATGGCCACGTGGCCGCGGCTTCGGCCGTGCCCGCGGCCGGCATCGAAGCCGTCCTCGCCAACCTGGCCGAGGTCCCTCCGCGCGACCCGGCGCTGGTGCCGGTGGCCGAGAAGGTGCTGGCGGGCGAGCGGCTGACGTTGGCCGACGGCCTTGCGCTCTACCGGACGCCCGACGTGCCGACGTTGATGCGCTTGGCGGATCTGGTGCGGCGCCGCAAGGTGGGCGCCAAGGCCTACTACGTGCACTCGCTGCGCTTGTCGCAGACCAACGTGTGCTACGTCGGTTGCACCTTCTGCGGCTTCCAGCGCAAGTTCGGCGAGGACGGCGTCTGGGACTACGACCTCGAGGACGTCTGGGCGTACGTCGACCAGTACTGGCACCCCGACCTCACCGAGATCCACATCTCGTCCGGCCACCACCCCAAGCGCGATTGGTCGTACTACCTCGACCTCGTGCGCGGCCTCACGGAGCGGTACCCCGGGGCCCAGGTCAAGGCCTGGACGGCCGCCGAGATCCATCACTTCACGCGCATCACGCGCCCCCGCAAGAGCTACCGCGAGGTGCTGCAGGAGCTCAAGGACGCCGGCCTGGTGGCGTTGCCGGGCGGCGGCGCCGAGATCTTCGCCGAGCGCGTGCGCAAGCGCATCGCTCGCGCCAAGGTGACGGCCGAAGGGTGGCTCGAGGTGCATCGCACCGCCCACGAACTCGGCCTGCCCACCAACGCCACCATGCTCTACGGTCACATCGAGACGCTGGAGGAGCGGCTCGATCACATGCTGCGCCTGCGCGCGCAGCAGGACGAGTCCGGCGGCTTCCTGTCGTTCATCCCGCTGGCGTTCCAGCCCGACAACAACCCGTTGGCGAAGGAGCTCGGCACCCGCTTCACCACCGGGCTCGACGACCTGCGCAACCTTGCCGTGGCGCGCTTGATGCTCGACAACTTCCCGCACGTCAAGGGGTACTGGATCATGATCACGCCCGAACTCACCCAGGTGGCGCTGTCGGCCGGGGTGTCCGACATCGACGGCACCATCAAGGACGAGCGCATCGCGCACGCATCCGGCGCGGTGACCGAGAAGGGCATGACCGAGGAGGAACTAGTCCAGCTGATCCGCACCGCCGGGCGGGTTCCCGTACTGCGCGACGCCCTCTACCGCGAACTGAAGGTGGTCGGGAACTGAACGTGGACGAGGACGCTCGAACGGCGCGCGTCGAACCTTCCGGCCCCGGCGTCACGGCCCAGCGCCGCGTCGAGCGGCTCGGGATCGTCTCGTACACGAACGTCGCCCCGCTTCACTGGCGGCTGCGGCCGTGGACGTCCGACGCCGGCGCGGTCGAGTTCGTGCGCGGCGTGCCC
>CAZACZ010000095.1:0-9815 GCA_964483695.1 uncultured bacterium
GTGCAGCGTGGGCGCGCCGGGACGTTCGGGCATGGCGGCATCATACGAGGGCGCCACCGTGCCACACGAAGCGTCGCTCGCGATCTCCGTGGTTGCCTCGCGCGACCGGACTGATACACTCGCCGGCATGAGCCATCTCATCGATGCAGGCACCCTGCTCGGGCGCCTGGGCGATGCCGACCTGCGCATCATCGACGCGCGCTTCGATATCGCCGAGCCCGCGGCGGGCCACGCTGCCTACCGGGCGGGCCACGTTCCCGGCGCGATCTACTTCGGCCTCGATCATGACCTCTCCGGCCCGGCGTCGCGACACGGTGGCCGCCACCCGCTGCCCGACATGGAGCGCTTCGCCCGGACCTTGGCCGAGCGCGGCATCGGTGACCGGCACCAGGTCGTGGTGCTCGACCAGAGCGGGACGATGTACGCAGCGCGGGCGTGGTGGCTGCTACGGTACGCCGGGCACGACGCCGTGCGCTTCCTCGACGGCGGGATGGCGGCGTACTTGGCAGCCGGCGGCGAGGTCGTGACCAGCGAGGTGCAGCACCCGCCGGCGACCTTCACGCTGCGCCTCCGGCCGGAGATGGCGGTCGACGTGGCGCACGTGGCCGCGCGCATCGGGGACCCCGCCACCTTGATGATCGACGCTCGCACTCCGGAGCGCTACCGTGGCGAGGTCGAACCGTTCGGCCCGATAGCCGGGCACGTGCCGGGGGCACGCAACCTCTACTACCAGGACACGATGGGCGCGACCGGGTTCCGGCCGCCGTCCGAGTTGCGGCGCGTCCTCGCCATGGCGCGCGGCAAGGACGAAGTGGTGACGTACTGCGGGTCCGGCGTGAGCGGCGCGCACCTCGTGTTGGCGCTGGAGGAGGCTGGGTTCCCGGGGGCGAAGCTCTACGTCGGCTCGTGGAGCGACTGGTCGAGCTACGACGACCTGCCCGTCGCGACCGGGGACGAAGTGCCGCCCGAAGCCGACGCGCGCGCCGACGACTGAGGCATCCGCCGCGTGGCGACCGCGGCCGGGTGAGTAAGATGGCAGCGGTGACGCAGTCGACGCACGAGGACCGCGCTTCCGTCCCGGGAGACGCGCTGTGGCAGGAGTACTTCCGCATCGCGCCGCACGGGATGGTGGTCTTCCGTGCCCAGCGCAACGCCGCCGGTCGGCTCGACGACTTCGTCTGGGACGACATCAACCCGGCAGCGACGCTGGTGCTTGGGCTGCGGCGTGACGAGGTGCTGGGTCGGAGGGCGCGCAGCGTGTACCCGGACCAGCTCGACCCGCGCATCTACCGCCGGCTGGTCACGGCGCACGTCACCGCCCGCGTCCAGGAGTTCGAACAAGCGCTTCCGAGGCGCGGCGGCTCGGCGTCGCAGGATCGCTTCGGCTCCGCCGACCGGCGCGCCGTGCCCCAGCCCGGACGCGAGAACGACCGGCCGCACCCCGACATCACCTGGTACGCCGTGACGGTGCTGCCATTGCCCGACGACTTCGTGGTGGTGCAGTTCCGTAGCATCACGCACTACAAGAACGTGCTGCGGCAGGCGGTCGAGCTGATGAACCACGACGACCTGACCGGCCTGCCGAACCGGCGCCACCTGAAGTCGCGCTTCTGGGTCCTGCGGCGCCAGGCGGTCCCGATGGCGCTCCTCTACTTCGACCTGAACGGCTTCAAGGCGGTCAACGACTCGCATGGCCACGAGATGGGCGACCGCGTGCTCAGCGTGATCGGGCAACGGCTGAAGCAGAACGTGCGGCCGGGGGAGATGGTGGCGCGCCTCGGAGGCGACGAGTTCGCCGTGCTCTTGGCGGGCGCCGACCTGAACTCCGTCGATCGCGTCGCCGAGCGGCTGCTCCAGGCGGTCGAGGAGCCGATCCACCTCGACCGCGTCACCGTGCGCCTCAGCGCCAGCGTCGGGGCCGGACTCTACCCGCACCACGCCGAGTCGTTCGAGGCGCTCCTGAGCTTCGCCGACGCGCGCATGTACGAGCAGAAGCGCCAGCGCGTCTAGGGCGGATCGTGGCCACCGTCCCCCGCTGCGCCTGGGTCGACGACGATCCCCTCTACCAGCGCTACCACGACGAGGAATGGGGAACCCCGCAGCACGACGACCGTGCGCTGTTCGAACTGCTGGTGCTCGAGAGCTTCCAGGCAGGGCTGGCGTGGCGCACGATCCTACACAAGCGCGCGGCGTTCCAGCGTGCCTTCGACGGCTTCGAGCCGGCCCGGGTCGCGGCGTTCGACGAGGACGACGTCACGAGGCTGCTGCAGGACGCCGGCATCGTGCGTCACCGTGGCAAGATCGAGGCGGCCATCCACAACGCCAGGCGCTTCCTCGAGGTGCAGGCAGCATACGGTGCCTTCGCGGCGTTCCTCTGGGGCTTCGTGGACGGTGCGCCGCGGATCGGGCGTCGCGCCGAGGGCGAGCCTCCCCGCCCCACGACGGCGCTGTCGGACACGGTGAGCGCCGAGCTGCGGCGGCGCGGCTTCCGCTTCCTCGGTTCGACGACGGTGCAGGCCTACCTGCAGGCCACCGGTGCGGTGATGGACCACGACCCGGCGTGCTTCCGCTTCGCCGAGCTGGCGCGAGACGCGAAGCGCTGAGACGGCGCCGCCGCGACGTGGCGGCCTTCCGCCTCAGGCCGCCGTGCCGTCCTTCGGGACGCGCTTGTGCAGGCGGACCGGTTCGCGCGCCTTGGCCGCGCGCAGGTTGAGCATCTCGACGAGGATGCTGAACCCCATCGCGAAGTAGATGTAGCCCTTGGGGATGTGCTGCCCGAGGCCGTCGGCCAAGAGCGTCATGCCGATCAGCAACAGGAAGGCGAGCGCCAGCATCTTCACCGTGGGATGACGCTCGACGAAGGCGCTGACCGGTCCCGAGGCGAACATCATGATGCCGACCGCGATCACCACCGCGGCGATCATCACCGCCAGGTGCTCGGCCATCCCCACCGCGGTGATCACCGAGTCGAGCGAGAACACCACGTCGAGCAGCACGATCTGGACGATCACCGAGGCGAACGTGGCGGTGCGTCGGCCGTCCGTCTCCTCGTGGCCGCCCCCCTCGAGCCGCTCGTGGATCTCCTGGGTCGCCTTGAAGAGCAAGAACATGCCGCCTGCCAGGAACACCAGGTCGCGGCCGGTGATGGCGTGGCCGAACACCGCGAACAGCTCGGTCGTGAGCCGGCTCAGCAAGGTGATCGAGAACAGCAGCCCGATGCGGGTGAACATGGCGATGCCCAAGCCGACCACCCGGGCCCGCGGCTGCTGGGCTTTCGGCAAGCGCCCCGACAGGATGGAGATGAACACGATGTTGTCGATGCCGAGCACGATCTCGAGGACGGTCAGGGTCGCGAGCGCGATCCACGCCTCGGGGCTGGTGATCCATTCCATGTGGCCGATTATGCGCCCCGGGGGCGCACCGGGGTGCTGGACGGCGCCGCCGCCGGGGCGCGCCTACGCCCGATCAGTCGACGTCGCGGCGCAGGAACGACCAGGCGAACAGGGCGCCGAACACCAGCACGTACCCGAGGATGACCAGCCCGGCGTGCGGCAAGGTGAGGTCCCCCCCGAGCAGGTTGGCGAACGGACCCATGTCGAACTCGGCCTGGTCTTGCATCAGCGTCGTGACCGCGTCGCGCACCGGCCAGCGCGCCGGGAGGTAGAGGTTGGCGGTGAAGAAGTACTCCGGCAACGCGTCCCACGCCTGCTTGATCCGCAGCGCCTGGAACACCGCGTTGATGCGGTTCAGCGGCTGGAGTTGCGACAGCGTGGTGAGGACCGAGTAGATCCCCTCCACCAACGCGGGGAGGAACAGCACGGTGACTACGCCCAGCACCGCGGAGCGAACGACGAACACCATCAGGAACGCGAACAGCACGGGCGCCAGCAGCATCGCCCACTGCATCAGGTAGAGGCCAAGGACGCTACCCCACGCCCCGGCGAAGGTCGTGGGCAAGAACGTGGTGCCGATGGCGCCGAACGCTGCCCCGGCGAGCGCACCGCCGGCCATCAGGGCGCCGAGCGTGCCCATGGCCACCGCGATCTTGCCGATCAGGACGGCCCAGCGGTTGGGTTGCACGACCAGCACCGTCTTCCACATGTTCTGCGAGCGCTCGTCGCCGATCAGCAGCGCCGCGACGAGCGCGACCGCCACGATGTACATCGTCGGGCTCATGAACGCCGGACCTGCCAACGCCACCTGCACCATGCCGAACGGCGAGGCGAAGGTCTGCAGCGCCTGATCGACGCTGCCCACGTCGTTGGCGAAGGAGCCCGCCAGGTTCACGTGCAGCACCCGCGCGGTGACGAGCACCAGCACCGGGAGCACCACCCAGTAGAGCGCCGCCAGCACGTACACGCGGCGCTTGCGCAACACCTTGAAGCCCTCCGCCCGCACCACGTTGGCGATCGAAGCGAGCATGCCGGCCCCATTCACGATGGCTTCTCCTCGGGGTTCACGAGGCGCAGGTAGGCGGCCTCGAGTGAGTCGGTTCGCGGCGCGGCCGACAGCACCCGCACGCCGGCCAGCGCCAGCCGCTGCAGGAGGTCGTCGGCGTCGGCGCGTGAGACGTCCAGCAGGGCGCCGCCCTCGTGCGGCCTGGCCGTGAGACCGAGGTCCTTGGCCGCCTGCAGCAGGGCGCTCGGGTCGGTGGCGCGCACCTCGTAGGTCACCGTGCTCTCGTCCATGCGCGACACCAGCCGTTGCAGCGAGCCGTCGAAGCGGAGCACGCCCTTGTCGATGGCGATCACGCGGTCCGCCAACTTCTCGACCTCGGCCAGGATGTGGCTCGACACCAGCACCGCGGCGCCTTCGTCGGCCACCGCCGCCAGCGCCTCGCGCACCTCGGCGATGCCGGCGGGGTCGAGACCGTTGGTGGGCTCGTCGAGGAGCAGCACCTTCGGCTTCCACAGCAGGGCGCGCGCCAACGCCAGGCGCTGGCGCATCCCTTGCGAGTAGGCGCGCACCTTCTTGTCGGCGGCGTTCTCCATCCGCACGAACGCCAGTACCTCGTCGATGCGCCGTTCGGGCACGTCGCCGTGCAGCAGCATGGCGTGGCGGAGGTTGGAGCGGCCCGAGAGGTACGGGTAGAAGGTGGGCTCCTCGATCATCGTCCCGACCTCGCGAAGGCCCGGGCCGGGCACCGACCCGTCCAGCACCCGGCAGCTGCCCGAAGTGGGCCGCACCAGCCCGGCCAGCATCCGCAGGGTGGTGGTCTTGCCGGCCCCGTTCGGGCCGAGGAAGCCGACCACCTCGCCGGCCTGCACCTCGAACGAGAGGTCGGCCACGGCGGCCACCGAGCCGTAGCGTTTGGTGAGGTTCTGGGTGGCGATGGCGCTCATGGCTGGGCCTCCAGGGAGCCGACGGCGCTCACTCGGCCTTCTCCTCGCGGGTCATGAGGTCGGCGATGGCGTCGTGCGGGTCTTTGCCGTCGTACACCACGTGATACACCTCGCGCGTGATGGGGAGGTCGATGTCGTGGGTGGTGGCGTGCTCGTGCACCGCGCGCACGGTGGGGATGCCCTCGGCGGTGAGGTGCTCCGCCTCGAGCTCGGCGAGGGTCGCGCCGCGCGCGATGCGCTCGCCCGCGGTGTGGTTGCGAGAACGGGCGCTGGTGCAGGTGGCCACCAGGTCACCAAGGCCGGCGAGGCCGTAGAAGGTGCGGGGTTGGCCGCCGAGCGCCGTGCCGAGACGGACCAACTCGGCCAGCCCGCGCGTGATGATGCTGGCCTTGGCGTTGTCGCCCAGGCCGAGACCGTCGCTCATCCCGGCCGCCAGCGCGATGACGTTCTTCAACGCGCCCGCGACCTCTACCCCCACCACGTCTGCGCTTGTGTAGACGCGGAAGGTCGCTTGATGCAGGAGGCCTTGCACCCGCTTCGCGAGGCGCCCGTCGTCGCTGGCGACGGTGGTGGCCGCCGGCAGGCCGAGGGCGATCTCCCCGGCGAGGTTGGGTCCGGACAGCGCCGCGATGCTCACGCCCGCGAGTCGTTCGGACACCACCTCGCTGAGGCGTCGGAAGGTGCCGATCTCGATCCCCTTGGCGCACGACACCACCCCCGACGGGCGCGGAAGCGAAGCGAGCCGCTCCACCAGGCCGCGGATGGCGCGCGACGGCACCGCCAGGAACGCCAGGGCGGCGCCTTCGACGGCCGCTCGCAGGTCGGCGGTGGGGTGGATGGCGTCGGCGAGGCGCAGACCGGGCAGGTAGGCGTCGTTGCTGCGGGTGGTGGCCATGGCGGCGGCATGATCGCTACGGTGGGTCCAGAGCCGCACGGCGTGGCCGTTGCGCGCCAGCAGGGCGGCGATGACGGTGCCCCAGGCGCCGGCGCCGAGCACCGCCAGGGGAGTGGCGCGGGTGGCGCCGGGAAGGCTTCCGAGTAGGGCGTCGGCCGACATGCGACGAGCGTACCAGGAGATGCTAGGATGGCACTCGGCGTTCGTGAGTGCCACCTGGTGGGGCTCGCGGCGCCGCGTTCATGCCAACGTCCAACGGGGACGTGCACGGAGGAAGCATGCCGACCTACGTCTACCGGAACCTCGTGACCGACGAAGTGTTCGAGATCCAGCAGCGCATCACCGAGGCGCCCCTGACGGCGCACCCGCAGACCGGACAACCGGTGAAGCGTCTGGTCCAGCCGGTGGGAATCTCCTTCAAGGGTTCCGGGTTCTACGTCACCGACAGCCGCAAGGCGCCCACGGGCGGCGACGCCAAGCCGGCCGCCACCGCCGCCGCCGACTGACGGACGCCAACCAGCGAGCCGGAGCCCGCGCTCGGCTTCGGGCCCCGCGCTCGGGCGGTGCCACTAGTTCACGGCGACGGCGGTACGAAGCGGACCTCGAACGCCTTGGGCCAGAGCTTCCCGGTCAGTAGGAACGTGCCGGCCTCGACGTCGTAGGCGATGCCGTTCAACACGGCGTCGGGGTCGACGATGCCGAGGGAGCGCCGAAGTGGCGACGCGTCGATGCGCGCAGTCACCCTACCCGAGGCCGGATCGATGCGCACGATCTCGTCGCTTAGCCACACGTTGGCGTACACCGCACCCAGCGCACACTCCAGCTCGTTCAGCCGCGTCACGGGCTCGCCACCGTCCCGAACCTCGATCGTCTTCAGCACGGCGAAGTCGTCCGGGTCGCGACGCGTCAGCGTGGCGCCGCCATCGCTCATCCACAGCGCTTCGCCGTCGAAGCAGAGCCCCCAGCCCTCGCCCTGGTAGCGGTGCTCGCCCTTCGGCTCGAACGTCGTCCGGTCCCAGCGGAACACCACCCCAGCTCGCCACGTCAGCTGCAGCAGGTCGTCGCCGACCAACGCCAGCCCCTCGGCGAAGTACGGCGTTGCGATGTCGCGTTGGCGGATCACCGCGCCGGTCTCGCGCTGCACCTCGCGCAGGCTCGAACGACCCACCAGGCCGGTGCTCTCGTACAACGTACCGTCCGGCGCCAGTTGCAGACCCTGGGTGAACGCCTGCGCGTCGTGAGGGACCTCGGCGACGACCTCGACCGTGAGACGCTCCGGCCCTTGCGCGCCGCACGCCGTCAGCAGCGCCGCCGCGGCGAGCGCGAACAGCGCGCGGCCGGCGGCGCGCTGCCCCCGTCCGGCCCGGGTCACGCGCGTTCCGCCACGTGGCCCAGCACGACGGCCACCCTTCGCCACACCTGCTCGGCGACGACGTCCTCGGCGGCGGAAGCGTCGATCACCTGCCAACTCGGATCGTGGCGCGCTTGGGCCAGGAACCCCTCGCGCACACGCTGGTGGAACGCCAGATCTTCGGCCTCGAGCCGATCGTGGTCGGCGCGCGCGGCCGCGCGGCGCAGACCGTCGGCCGGGTCGAGGTCGAGCAGCAGCGTGAGGCCGGGAGTGACGCCGGCAGTGGCGCGCGCGTTCACGCTCGTCACGAACGCGAGGTCGAGGCCGCGGCCATAGCCCTGGTAGGCGACGCTGGCGGCGGCGAAGCGATCGCTGATCACCACGCGCCCCGCCTCCAGCGCCGGGACGATGACCTCTTCGACGTGCTGGGCGCGGCTGGCCGCGTACATGAGGAACTCGGCCAGCGCGCCGATCCGGTACCGGGGGTCGAGCAGCACGGCGCGCACCGCTTCGCCGGCGGGCGTCCCGCCCGGCTCTCGGGTCACCAACGGCTGGTGTCCGCGCCGGCGCAACCGCTCGGTCAGGCGCGCGATCTGGGTCGACTTCCCGGAGCCTTCCGGTCCCTCGAAGACGATGAACCGGCCACCTGGCGCGGGCGGCGGGCTGCCTTGGGGCGCGGCGGGCGGCGTCACAGCCCGGTGGGGAGGAGGAGGAACTCGGTCTCGAGGCCGAAGGTGTCGCGCAGCTTCGCCGCCAGGAGGTTCACACCCACCGTCTCGGTCATGTAGTGGCCGCCGAAGAGCGCATGCACCTTGCGCTCGAAGGCGTGATAGAACACCTCGTGCTTCGGTTCGCCGGTGAGGAACGCGTCCAGGCCGGCTTCGGCGGCCGTCACCACGTCCCACGCCGCGCCGCCGCTGACGATCCCCAGCGTCCGGACCCGCTCGGGTCCTCCGGCGTGCACCAGCACTTGCTCCCCCAGTTGCTGCTCGATGCGCTCGGCTAGGTCCCGGATCGCCATCGGCGCCGGCAGCAGCCCTCGCACCCCGATCGGCTTTCCGCCGAACTCGCCGAAGTCGGTCAGCTCGGTCATGCCGAGCAGGCGCGCCAGCCCCCAGTTGTTGCCGACCTCACGGTGGGCGTCGAGTGGGATGTGGGCGGCGTAGAGACCGATGTCGTGGTCGAGCAGGTACTTCAGGCGCGCCCGGTGCATGCCGGTGACGGCGATCGGGCGACCCCAGAAGAGACCGTGATGGACGATCAGCAGGTCCGCGCCATGGGCGGCGGCTTGCTCGAAGGTGTTCAAGCTGGCGTCGACCGCGACGGCCACCTTGTGCACTTCGTCGGCCCCTTCGACCTGGAGGCCGTTCATGGAAGGGTCGGTGTAGCTGCCGATGTCGAGGTACTCGTCCAGCCACGCGACCAGGTCGTCTCGCTTCATGGCGACCAGCCTACCGCCCGGACGCCCGCGACGGGCCAGCGTCGGTGCACTGCTTGACATGCTTCGCGCCCGGGGTGTACCTTTGCTCTTGCGCTCGCGCACGGCCCACTCGGGCCGACCCCTTCGGGGGAGCGAGCCGAGCACCTTGAAAACCTGGTTGCAGAACGATCCCGTCGAATTCCTTTTCCCAGATCACCCCTGGATTCCAGGGCGTCCGTCCGCGCTCTTCGGAGCACGGCGCTCTTCGGAGCACCGCGAGCGGATGGATCGTGGGGGCTTGACAGAGCATCCGAGCATCGGGCATACTAGGAACTCGCGCCTGAGGGCGCGGGAACCTTGACAACCTGGTTGCAGAGAACCTGTCGATCCTTATTCCAGTGACACGAAGGTCTGCCAGAGCCATAAGTCTGGCATCGTCTTGGAGAGTTTGATCCTGGCTCAGGATGAACGCTGGCGGTGTGCCTTAGACATGCAAGTCGAACGAAGCACCTTGCGCAGATCGCTTCGGTGTGAAGCGCTTGGTGACTTAGTGGCGAACGGGTGAGTAACACGTGGGTGACCTGCCCCGAAGTGCGGCATAACAGGGGGAAACTCCTGCTAATTCCGCATGTGCTCCCACCTCTTGTGGTGTGAGTAAAGATTCATCGCTTCGGGATGGGCCCGCGGTCCATCAGCTAGTTGGTAGGGTAATGGCCTACCAAGGCTACGACGGATAGCCGGCCTGAGAGGGTGACCGGCCACAGGGGCACTGAGACACGGGCCCCACTCCTACGGGAGGCAGCAGTT
>CAZACZ010000096.1:0-9756 GCA_964483695.1 uncultured bacterium
GGCTCGAACGCCTGGATGCCGAGGCGGTGGAGCGTCGGCGCGCGGTTCAGCAGCACCACGCGGTCCTGGATCACCTCTTCGAGGGCGTCCCACACCTCGTCGCGCGCATCGCGGTAGCGCTCCAGCATCTTGCGTGCGCTCTTGATGTTGGAGACGATGCCTCGCTCCTCGAGCTTCTTGAACAGGAACGGCTTGAAGAGCTCGAGCGCCATGCGCTTCGGCACGCCGCACTGGTGCAGCTTGAGCTGCGGCCCCACCACGATGACGGAGCGGCCGGAGTAATCGACGCGCTTGCCGAGCAGGTTCTGGCGGAACCGGCCCTGCTTGCCGCCGAGGAGGTCGGTGAGGGAGCGCAGCGGCCGGTCGGAGCCGGGGTGCACCACGGCGCTGCCGCGACGACCGTTGTCGATCAAGGCGTCGACCGCCTCTTGCAGCATGCGCTTCTCGTTGCGCACGATCATCTCGGGCGCACCCTGCTGCATGAGCTTCTTGAGGCGGTTGTTGCGGTTGATCACGCGGCGGTAGAGGTCGTTCAGGTCGGAGGTAGCGAAGCGGCCGCCCTCGACCTGCACCATCGGACGCAGGCTCGGCGGCATGATCGGCACCGCCTCCAGCACCATCCAGGCCGGCTCGTTGTCGGAGTTCAGGAACGAGCGGACCACCTCGAGCCGCTTGCGCGCCTTGGCGCGCTTGTGGCGGCTGGGAGAGTTCATCTCCTCCACCAACTCGGCCTCGAGGACCTTCAGGTCGAGCGACTCGAGCAGCTCCTTGATCGCTTCCGCGCCCATCTTGGCCTCGAAGTCGTAGCTCTCGATCACCCGCACCTGACGCCGGACCAGGTCGATCTCGATGCGGCCCTCGATGTCCGACTTGATCCTGCCGTCGTCGGCCAGGTCGTCGCCGCGGCGCACGCGGTCGCCGTTCACCACGATCGGTTCGTCCTGGTACGGGTAGACCCGCGCGCGCGAGACGATGATGCTGGCCGGGTGCGAGAGGCGCACCGTGCCGCTGGCGGCGGCCACGATCTCCTGGGCGGCGTCGATCGCGCCGACGACCTTCTCACCCGGTCGTACGGTGGCGCCGTCGCCCACCAACACGTGCATGGTGGGGTTGGTGTCGTGCGCCTCGCTACGGTCCCACTCGACCTTCACCGTGACGGTGACGACGGTTCCCTTGGCCTTGCTGGCGCGCAGGGTGGCGGTGGCGCCCTGCGGCAGGGTCAGGGTGGTTCCGGCGGAAGCCTTGGCGAGCTCGTCGCCCTCTTCCACGAACTCCCCACCGCTGACGCTCGGCTCCATGCCGGCCGGGATCAGGTACGACAGCAGCACCTCTTCGGTATCCACGTCGCGCACCGACAGGATGCCGCCGTCGGCGCCGATCGGCAGCAGCTCGACCACGCCTTCGGCCTCGCTGGTCACGACGACGTCGGACGCGAGCTCGGCGACCGGCTGACCGCCCTTGTACGCCTCCTCCTCGACCCACTCCTTCTTCGGCAGCAGCAGGCGCGCGTCGCGCGCTTCGTGGTAGTCGAGCGTGATGCGTCGCGGGAAGCGGTACTGCGCGATGCCGGAGATCTTGGCCTTGACGCCCTTGGCCAACTGCTGCCCGGCTTCGACCCACTCGCCGTCGCGCACCACGGCGTCCTCCCCGCCGGACACGGTGTACGTCTCCTGCTGGCCGTAGCGCAACTGGCGGTACTCGTCGTCGGACAGGAGGTCGCCGCGACGCAGCGCGCGATCGGCGAGGCGCGCGTCCTGCGGGTCGGTGACGATGTACTTGGCGAAGTACAGCACCTGCTCGAGCTGTGCGGTGGAGAGGTTGAGCAGCGCGCCGATCTTGTTGGGGATGTCCTTGACGTACCAGATGTGCGCGCACGGCGTGGCCAGCTCGATGTGGCCCATGCGGTAGCGGCGCACCGTGGCGCGGGTGATCTCGACGCCGCAGCGTTCGCACGTCTTGCCGGCGAAGCGCTGGCCGCGGTACTTGCCGCACGAGCACTCCCAGTCCTTCTCGGGACCGAAGATGCGTTCGTCGAACAGGCCGTCGCGCTCGGGCTTGAGCGTGCGGTAGTTGATGGTCTCCGGCTTGGTGACCTCGCCGTGGCTCCAGTCGCGGATCGTCTTGGGTGAAGCGAGTCGGATCTGGACCTGCGAGAACTCGCGTTGCGGTTCCTTCATGCGCGCCCCTTCGCGGAATGCGTTCTGCCGTGGAAAGTCGCTCACCAGTGCCGCCCCGATTCGTCGAAGATGTTGACCGACTTGCTCTCGTCGTCCAGCACGCGTACGTCGAGGCCGAGGCTATGCAGCTCCTTGACTAGCACCTTGAAGGACTCGGGGATGGTCGGCTCGAGCACGTCGTTGCCTTTCACGATCGCTTCGTAGGCGGCGTTGCGGCCGTCGATGTCGTCGGACTTGATGGTGAGCATCTCCTGCAACGTGTGCGCCGCGCCGTGCGCCTTGAGCGCCCACACTTCCATCTCGCCCAAGCGCTGGCCGCCGAACTGCGCCTTGCCGCCCAGCGGCTGTTGGGTGATGAGCGAGTAGGGGCCGATGGAGCGCGCGTGCATCTTGTCCTCGACCATGTGGTAGAGCTTCATCACGTACATGATCCCGACCACGATGGGGGCGTCGATCGCCTCGCCGGTGCGGCCGTCGTACAGCACCGACTTGCCGGCGCGCGCGAGGGCGCGGTACGCCTCGTCGGGCTCGAGGTCCGGCGTGATGATGCCGAGCTTGGCCGCGCGGCGGAAGACCTCGAGTTCGCGCTTGTCGGGCTGGAAGCCGGCGCCGCGGTTGACCTCGATGTCGTGCGCGGCAGCCTGCTCCAGCAGGTCCTTGATCTGCTCTTCCCTGGCGCCGTCGAACACCGGCGTGACGAACGAGACGCCGTGCTTGAGCGCCGCCATGCCGAGGTGGGTCTCGAGGATCTGCCCTAGGTTCATGCGCGACGGCACGCCGAGCGGGTTGAACACCAGGTCGACGGGGGTGCCGTCCTCGAGGTACGGCATGTCCTCCGGCGGCAGGATCTTGGCGACCACGCCCTTGTTGCCGTGGCGGTTGGCGAGCTTGTCGCCCTCGATCAGGCGGCGCTTCTGCGCCACGTAGACGCGCACCATCTCCTGCACGCCGGGCTTGAGCTCGACCCCGGCGTCGCCGCGACGGAAGCGCACCGTGCGCAGCACGATACCGCCGTCGCCCGGCGGGACCTTGAGGGAGGTGTCCTTGACCTCCTTGGCCTTCTCGCCGAAGATCGAGCGCAACAGCCGCTCTTCCGGCGTCGGGTCCTTCTCGCCCTTGAAGCTGGTGTGCCCGACGAGGATGTCGCCTTGCCGCACCTCGGCACCGATGCGCACCACGCCGTCCTCGTCGAGGTCGCGTAGGGCGGCCTCGGACAGGCCGGGGATGTCGCGCGTGATCTTCTCGGGGCCGAGCTTGGTGTCACGCGCTTCCTTCTCGAACTTCTCGATGTGCACGCTGGTGAAGACGTCGCCGCGCACCAGGTTCTCGGACAGCACGATGGCGTCCTCGAAGTTGAAGCCGTCGAACGGCATGATGGCGATCAGGATGTTCTGGCCCAACGCCAGGCGCCCGACTTCGGACGCCGGACCGTCGGCGATGACCTGACCGGCCTTGACCTGCTGGCCGACGTCGACCACCGGACGCTGGTGCAGATTGGTGTTCTGGTTGCTGCGCTGGAAGCGCGTCAGCATGTACTCCCGTTCGATCCCCTTGGCGTTCTCGATCACCACGCGGGTGGCGTCGACGAACGTCACCGTGCCCGCTTCGAGCGCCATCAGCACCGTGCCGGAGTCGCGCGACACGCGCTCCTCGACGCCGGTGCCGACGAACGGCGCGCGGCTCTTGATGAGCGGCACCGCCTGCGACTGCATGTTGGAACCCATCAGCGCGCGGTTGGCGTCGTCGTGCTCGAGGAACGGGATCAGCGAGGTGGGCACCGAGATGATCTGCTTCGGCGACACGTCCATGAACTCGATCTCGGACGGCGCGGCGAACACCGGGTCGCCGAGCTTGCGCGCCACCACCGTGTCGACGGCGAAGCGGCCGTCGTCGGCGAGCGGCGTGTTGGCCTGCGCGACGAGGTACCTGTCCTCGTCGTGGGCGGTGATGTACACGACCTCGTCGGTGACGCGGCCGTCGGCCACCCGCCGGTACGGAGCCTCGATGAACCCGAGATCGTTCACGGCTGCGAAGCTGGCAAGCGAGGTGATCAGGCCGATGTTGGCGCCTTCCGGCGTCTCGATCGGGCAGATGCGGCCGTAGTGGGTGCGGTGCACGTCACGCACGTCGAACCCGGCGCGCTCGCGGGTCAGGCCGCCCGGTCCGAGGGCGCTGATGCGGCGCTTGTGGCGCAACTCGGACAGCGGGTTGACCTGGTCCTTGAACTGGCTCAACTGGCTGCGGCCGAAGAACTCGCGCAGCGCCGCCACGATGGGTCGGCTGTTCACCAGCTTCTGGGGCGTGGCGGCGTCGGGGTTGCCGAGCAGCATGCGCTCGCGCACGCCACGGGCCATGCGCCCGAGGCCGACGCGGATCTGGTCGGCGACGAGCTCGCCCACGGTGCGGATGCGCCGGTTGCCGAGGTGGTCGATGTCGTCCTCGCTGTAGCCTTCCTCGCCGGCCTGGAGCTTGACGAGGTACTGCAGCGTCGGCACCAGGCCGAAGTCGACGAAGCGTTCGCCGTCGAAGCCGAGCAGGGTGTTGACGTCGTGCCCGAGGCCCAGCTTGGAGTTCATCTTGAAGCGGCCGGCGTCGCCGAGGTCGTAGCGGCGTGGGTCGGCGAGGAGGCCGAAGAGGTACTGCGTCGCCTTGTCGACCTTGGGCGGGTCGCCCGGGCGCAGCACCGTGAACAGGCGCAGCAGCGCCTCTTCCGGCGTGACGCCGGCGGCGTTCTCCTCCTCCAAGGTGCGGTCGACGAGCGTCTCGTTGCCGGCGAAGAGATCGCGGATCTGGACGTCGCCGTAGCCGAGCACGCGGAGCAGCAAGGTGAAGGGGAACTTGCGCTTGTTCACCTTCATCCAGAGCACGTCGGAGTTGTCGAACTCGACCTCGATCCAGGGGCCCCGCTTCGGCATCGGGATGATGCTGGCGGTGTAGCGCTTCGCTGAGGAGGGGGTGCCCTGTGCGGCGGTGAAGTAGACGCCGGGCGAGCGGTGGATCTGGGACACGATCACGCGGTCGGCGCCGTTGATGATGAACGAGCCGTCCTCGGTCATGAGCGGCAGGTCACCCAGGAAGACCTCGTCTTCCTTGATCAGGCCGGTGTCCTTGTGCACCAACTGAAGCTTGGCGAACAGGCCGGAGTGGTAGGTGAGGTCCTTCTCGCGGCACTCGTCCGGGCCGTACTCGGGCTCCTGCAGGCGGTACTCGAGGAAGTCGAGCACTAGGTCGGTCTGGCGCCCGCGCTCCGTCTCGTCGATCGGGAACACCTCGCGGAACGCGGCCTGCAACCCGACGTTCTCACGATCGGCGGGCAGGCGGTCGCGTTGCAGCAGGCTCTCGTACGACGTAATCTGGATGTTGGTCAGGTTCGGCAGTTCGATGACTTCCTTGATCCTGCCGAAGGTCCGGATCTCGCGCATCTTCATCCCTTCGCTCGTGGCCGAGTCAGGCAACGTCGAACGCGGCGCGCGTGGGCGGCCGCCCCGTGGTGGTGGAAGCGCCGTCGAGCGGCGCGAAGGCGCGCGCGAGCCGAAGCGCTCGCACGCGCGGGGTAGGCGCTGGCAGGGATCCTGCGCGCCCACCGCTGCTGCGGTATCGTGGGTTCAATAGAACGTCCCCTGGATCAAGATAGCGTCCCCCAGCGACGTGCGTTGGGCTGCCGAAACGTGCCCTGCGCCCGCGCTCGGTCGCGCGGCCGCGGGCCTGGTCCGTGGTGCCTGCCCATCCAACCTCCAGCTCTGTGTGCACGAGTCGCTCGGAACGTGGGCTGACTCAAACTCGCAGTGTAGCAACCGCCCGACCAACCACTTGTGTCGCAGCCTGCAACGGCGCCGCGGCCGTGCCGGCAGCGCGGCGAGCGCACTGCCGGGCACGGCCTGGGCCGTATCGGAAGGTCGTGGACCATCGTTCGTTGGGTCACGAACCTCCAGTCGTCACGAATCGCATCCTGGTGCTGCGCCCGTCGTGGCGCCCTAGACGGCGCCCGACCGGCAGCGCTTACTTGACCTCGACGGTGGCGCCCGCGGCTTCGAGCTTGGCCTTGATGTCGGCCGCTTCTTCCTTGCTGACGCCTTCCTTCACCACACCGCCGGCCTCGACCAAGTCCTTGGCTTCCTTGAGGCCGAGGCTGGTGAGGGCACGGACTTCCTTGATGACCTGCAGCTTCTTGTCGCCGGCGGTCTTGATCGCGACCGTGAACTCGGTCTGCTCCTCGGCCGCCGCCGCTTCGCCGCCGGCGGCCGGAGCCGCCATCATCATGCCGGCGGGCATCGCCGCCGCCGCTTCCACGCCCCAGCTCTCCTTGAGGCCGTCTACCAGGTCCACCAGCTCCAGCACGGTCAGACCGCTGAGCTGCTCGATCATCGCTGCCTTATCGAACGCCATCAGGCTCCTCCTTCACTCTTCTGCTTGTCGACGTAGTTGTTCATCACGGTGACCAGGTTCCGCTGCGGACCCTCGAGCACGCCAACGAGCTGCTGCATGGGCGCGAGCAGCACGCCGAGCAACTGGCTCTGCAGCTCTTGCTTCGAGGGCAGCTTGGCGATGCGCATGAGCGCGTCCTCGCCGAGCACGCTCCCCTCCAGGCGGCCGCCCTTGGACTTGGGCAGCTCCTTCGGGTGGTCCTTGGCGAAGTCCGTGAGCGCCTTGATGGGTGGCACCAGATCGTCGCCGATCAGGACCAGAGCCGTCGGGCCCTGGAGCGTCGCCTCGAACCCCTCGACGCCGTGCTCTTTCAGCACCACGTTGATGAGGGTGTTCTTGGCGACGAGGATGCGCCCACCCGCCGCGCGCACCTTGGCGCGCAGCCGGCCGAACTCGCCAGCGGAGAGACCCTGGTAGTCCACCAGGAAGAACGTCTTGGCGTCCCCCAGCTGCTCGCGCAGCAGGGCGACGGCGGACGCGTTCCTTGGGTTCGCCATGGTCCTTCCCTTCCTACTCGATCGATCGTCCGCGGCCTCCACGGGCCGCGGGACGTGCCGCGAAGCGCAGCGCGATGGTCGGCGGTGCGAGCATGCCGCACCGGGACACCACCGTCAACGCCTCGGCAGGATCTTTAAGCCTGGCAGGCCCCTGCTGTCTCCAACGCCAGAGGTGCATCGCTCGCGCTTCGCACCGGGATGCTGCGTCAAGCCTCGACGGGAGCGGTCGACAGGGTTACCCGGACGCTCGGCCCCATGGTCGAGGTGAGGTGGATGGTCTTGAGGTACTGGCCCTTGGCCGCGTCGGGTTTGGCTGCCTCGAGCGCGTGCCGCAGCGCCGCGAGGTTCTCGGCCAACTGCGTCGGCGCGAAACTGGCCTTGCCGATGGGGGCATGCACGACGCCGGTCTTGTCGGAGCGGAACTCGATCTGGCCCGCCTTGAGGGCGCGCACGATGTCGCCGATGTTCGGTCCGACCGTGCCGGCCTTCGGGTTCGGCAGCAGGCCCCGCGGACCGAGCACGCGACCGAGCTTCGAACCGATCTGGGCCATCATGTCGGGCGTCGCGACCACCGCGTCGAAGTCCATCCAGCCACCGAGGATGCGCTCGATGACCTCGGCGCCGCCCACGAAGTCGGCGCCCGCGGCCTCGGCGGCGGCCGCGCCGTCACCCTGGGTGATCGCCAGGACGCGCACGCTCTTGCCCGTGCCGTGCGGCAACGCCACCGTGCCACGGACGTTCTGGTCGGACTTCTTCGGGTCGATTCCGAGGCGGAAGTGCGCTTCGACGGTCTCGTCGAACTTCGCCGTGGCCAGTTCCTTCACCAGCAACGTCGCCTCGTCGGGCGAGTACATGCGATCGCGGTCGACCTTCTTCTCGAGGTCGCGGTAGCGCTTGCCGTGCTTAGGCACCTTCCGGCCCCCCCTCGACGGTGACGCCCATCGACCGGGCCGTGCCGGCGATGATCTTGGCGGCAGCCACCTCGTCCTGGGCGTTCAGGTCGGTCATCTTCACCTTCCCGAGCTCGATGCACTGCTGCCAGGTGAGCTTGCCCACCTTGTTGCGGTGCGGCACGCCCGAGCCCTTCTCGATGCCGGCAGCCTTCTTGATGAGGTAGCTGGCGGGCGGCGTCTTGGTGATGAAGGTGAAGGAGCGGTCGGCGAAGATGGTGATCTCCACCGGAACCACCGCGCCCGCCTGACTGGCCGTGGCGGCGTTGTACTCCTTGACGAACTGCATGATGTTGGCGCCGTACTGCCCCAACGCCGGCCCGACCGGTGGCGCGGGGGTCGCGGAACCGGCAGGCAGTTGGAGTTTCACGATGCCTGCGATCTTCTTGGCCATGGTTCCTCCTTAGCTCCCCCACGGACATGGCGAACCGCGGGGTGGTGGCGCTTGCCGTCATCGCCTGGCGTCGCACCGGGGTCGGCCGGATCGCTCCGGCGCGAACCGATGCGGCGCTAGGCGCGTACGACCTGAGAGAAGTCGAGCTCGACCGGTGTCTCGCGGCCGAAGATGGAGACGAGGACCTTGACCTTGCCGCGCTCCGGGTTCACCTCGGAGACGACGCCGGTGAAATCGGCGAAGGGGCCGGCCGTGACCTGCACCATGTCGCCGACGTTGAAGGTGATGCGGACCTTGGGGGTCTCGCGCGAGCCGGTGACGCCGAGGGCGCCGAGCATGCGCAGCTCCTCCTCCGGCGACAACGGCACGGCGTGGGTGGCCGTACCGACGAAGCCGGTCACGCCGGGGGTGTAGCGCACCACTTCCCACGCTTCGTTCGGCTCGTCCGGGTTGTCGCCGAGGTCCATCTGCACGAAGATGTAGCCGGGGAACAGCCTCCGCTTGACGACTTCCTTCTTGCCGCCGCCCGCGTGCTCCACCGTCTCCTCGGTAGGTACCACGACTTGATAGATGCGCTCCGCCATCCCGAGCGACCGCGCTCGGTGAAGGATGTTCTCCTTGGCTTTCTCCTCGTGCCCCACGTAGGTGTGCACGGCGTACCACTCGATGCTCATGCCGAGACCTCGCCTTCGGTTGCCTGCGTCACTCGTTCACGCTCGCAACCTCAGGTGATCAGCCGGATCAGGTTCCCCAGCGTGACGTCGGCCACGAGGAGGAACAGGGCGGTGATGACGACGAACAACAGCGTCGCCTCGGTCGCCTGGACGACTTCCTTGCGGGTCGGCCAGGTGACGCGACCAAGCTCGGCCCGCGAGTTGCGCAGGTAGCGAACGAAGCCCTTGAACACGGTCTAGACCTTGACCTCTTTGTGCATCGTGTGCTTCCGGTCCCAGGGGCAGTACTTGCGGAGTTCCATCTTGCCCTGGCTGTTGCGCCGGTTCTTGTGCGTCGCGTAGTTGCGGCGCTTGCACTCGGTGCACTCGAGGAGGAGTTTGATGCGGACGTCACTGGCCATGGTGGCCTCCCAATCAGACAGATAAGCGTAGCAGGTTCCCCGGGTTCCGTCCAGGGGGCAGCATGCGCGTGCCGAGGGTGCAGGTGCCCCCTCGGCACGTCGCCCTGCTGGATGCCGGCGCGTCGTCCCGGCGCGCTCGCCGGTCGGATCGCGCCTGCGCGCCTACCGCGCGCCTTCGGCGCCTACTTCACCACGGCGGTGACGACACCCGCACCCACCGTACGACCACCCTCCCGAA
>CAZACZ010000097.1:0-9637 GCA_964483695.1 uncultured bacterium
AGGTCGACCATGTTCCCCGCTTCCTTGGCCGCCTGCGTGCCGGTGTTCATCGCCAGCCCCACGTCGGCCTGCGCGAGTGCGGGGGCGTCGTTCGTCCCGTCGCCCATCATCGCCACCAGCCTGCCGCGGGCCTGCTCCTCGCGGATCAGCCGCAGCTTGTCCTCGGGCGTGGCCTCTGCCAGGAAGTCGTCGACGCCGGCCTCCTCGGCGATCGCCCGGGCGGTCAGGGGGTTGTCGCCGGTGATCATGACGGTGCGCAGCCCCATCTTCCGCAGGCGTGCGAAGCGTTCGCGGATGCCCGTCTTGATGACGTCCGAGAGGGCCACCACGCCCAGCAAGCACGTGCCATCGGTGACCACCAGAGGGGTGCCGCCTTTGCGTGCCACGTCGTCCACCAGGGCATCGAGTTCTGGTGGAACGTTACCGCCCTGCTCCTGCACCCAGCGTCTCATGCGATCGGGGGCGCCCTTGCGGACCTGGCGGCCGTCGGCGAGGTCGACGCCGGACATGCGCGTCTTGGCGGTGAACTTGATGAACTCCTGCACCTCGCTCGCGTCGCCTTCGCTCGCACCCTGCTCCCGGGCGAGGGTCACGATCGACTTGCCTTCGGGGGTACGGTCGGACAGGGACGAGAGCAGCGCGGCTTCGCGCAGCTCGAGCTCCTGCACACCGGGCATGGGCAGGAAAGCGGTGGCTTGGCGGTTGCCGATGGTGATGGTGCCGGTCTTGTCGAGCAGCAGCGTATCGATGTCGCCTGCCACCTCTACGGCCTTGCCGGACTTGGCGATCACGTTGGCGCGCAGTGCCCGGTCCATGCCGGCGATGCCGATCGCGGGCAGCAGCCCGCCGATGGTGGTGGGGATGAGGCACACCAGCAGCGCCACCATCGTCGCGACGGGGATGGTGGCGCCCACGAAGCCAGCGATGGGGATCAGGGTTGCCACCACGATCAGGAAGATCAGGGTGAGCGCGGCGAGCAGGATCGACAGGGCGATCTCGTTGGGCGTCTTCTGCCTGCTGGCGCCCTCCACCAAAGAGATCATCCGGTCCAGGAAGCTCTCGCCCGGCTCGGTGGTGATCTCCACGACGATGCGGTCCGAGAGCACCTTGGTGCCGCCGGTGACACCGCTGTGGTCGGTTCCGGCCTCGCGCACCACCGGTGCGGACTCCCCGGTGATGGCCGACTCGTCGATGGTAGCCACCCCCTCGACGATCTCACCATCGCCGGGAACGATCTCGCCCGCGGCCACGACCACGTGGTCGCCGCGCTTCAGATCGAGGCTGGACACGACCTGCTCGTTTCCGTTCACCAGCCGTCGGGCGGGGGTGTCGGAGCGGGTGGCGCGCAGGCTGGCGGCTTGGGCCTTACCGCGCGCCTCAGCGAGCGCCTCGGCGAAGTTGGCGAACAACACCGTGAACAGCAGCAGCACGGTGATGGCCAGCTCGTACCCCAAGGGGCGGCCCTGCACGGCACTGGACACGGTGGCGAGGAGGGTCACGGCGGTACCGACCTCGACCACGAACATGACCGGGTTGCGGGCGACGGAGCGCGGGTCGAGCTTTCGTACGGCGGCCACGGCGGAGCTCCGTAGCAGGTTGGGTTCGAACAAGCTCTTGGGGGCGCCTCCTTCGAGGGCGCGGCGGGTGCGAACGCTCATCGCGATCCTCCGGCAGGCCACGGCAGAGCAGGACCGATCGCCATGGTGGCGCGCAGCGGGTCCGTACGCGCATCGGGCGCTTCGAGGTGATCCACGTCGGTGATCGGAGTCAGGCCGGGCGCCTCCACGAGTTGCTCGGCGATGGGGCCGACCACCAGGACCGGAAGGAAGTTGAGCAGCGTGACGATCAGGATCAGCGAGAAGGTGGTGGCGCCGAACAGGGGCGTGTCGAGCCGTAGCGTGCCGGCCGTTTCCGGTGCCACGCGCTTCGTCGCGAGGTACCCGGCAATCGCGAGAGGCGCGAGGATGGGGATGAAGCGCCCCAGGATCATGCAGACGCTGGTGGTGACGTTCCACCATGCGGTGTCGTCGCCCAACCCCTCGAATCCGGAGCCGTTGTTCGCGAAGGCGCTGGTGTACTCGTAGAGCACCTGCGAGATGCCGTGGAACGCAGGGTTGCTGGTGTTCGCCAGCCCCGGCACGGTCAGGGTGAATGCGGTGAAGCCGAGGATCAGGAGCGGCTGGAGGAGCAGCGCGATGGCGGCCAGCTTCACCTCCGTCGCCCCGAGCTTGCGTCCGAAGAGCTCGGGGGTGCGCCCTACCATCAGGCCCGCGATGAACACCGTGAGGACCACGAAGATCAGGAAGTTGATCAATCCCACGCCCACGCCGCCGTAGGTCTCGTTGATGAGCATGCCGACGATGAGCACCATGCCGCCGACGGGGGTGAACGAGTCGTGCATGCCGTTCACCGAGCCGCTGCTCGTCTGTGTCGTCAGGGTGCCCCAGAGGGCGGTGGGGGTCGCCCCGAAGCGGACCTCCTTGCCCTCGAGGTTGGGGCCGGGTGCGGCGAGGCCGGCGAACGCGCGGTTGGGCGCGTTCTCCGCCGCGATCACCGTGACCACCAGAAGGACCGAGGTCACCACCATCGCGCCTAGGATCATCATGCCGAAGCGTTTGCGGCGCAGGAGGTATCCGGCCATGATCACGACGGCGATGGGCCAAACGAGGATCGCACTCGTCTCGAACAGGTTCGACAGCGGGGTGGGGTTCTCCAGCGGCACGCTGCTGTTCGGGCCGTACCAGCCGCCGCCGTTGGTGCCGAACTGCTTGATGGCCACCATCGGCGCGACCGGCCCGACCGGGATCACCTGGGTGACGACCTCCCCCTGCGGCTCGACGAGCCGCGCGACCTTGGCGCCACTGAACGTGGCCGGCACACCCTGCCACGTCAGCAGAAGGGCCAGCCCGAAGGCGATCGGCAGCGTGAAGCGGTAGAGGGCGCGGGTGAGGTCGACGTAGAAGTTGCCCAGGTCGCGCGGCGCGCCCGCTGAGGCGGTGGCGTCGTTGCGGCCGCCCGCTAGGCCCCGGAGGATCGCCACGGCCGCCACCAGGCCGGTGGTGGGCGTGATCACCTGCATCGCCACGATGGCGAGCAGGTGCGCGAAGTAGGAGAGTTGCGCCTGCCCCGAGTAGTGCTGCTGGTTCGTGTTCGTGATGAACGACGCCGCCGTGTGCAGGGCCAGGTCCCAGCTCATGCCGGGGATGCCATCGGGGTTCAGGAACCCGATGCGTCCTTGGAACACCAGGATCAGGTACGCGATCATGCCGACCGCGAGGTTCGTGAGCAAGATCGCCTTGCCGTAGGCTTGCCAGGTCATGCCGCGTGCGGCGTCGATCCCCAGCAGGCGGAAGGTGAGGCGCTCCAGCGGGGCAACGACCGGGTCGAGCAGGGTGCGTTCCCCCTGGAAGACCCGGGCGAGGTACCAGCCCAGCGGCCAGGCCACCAGGAGCGACAGGGCGAACACCAGCACGACGTCGGTCACAGCCGCTCCGCTCCGTCGACGAACGCCAGGCACAGCCCGAACAGGCCCGCCAGGATGAGGACCCCCAGCAGCACGCCCATCAGAAGTCCTCCGGGCGCAGCAACGAGTAGGTGAGGTACGCACCGAGCGCGAAGACCAGCAACAACCAGATCGCGGCCATGAAGTCCCTCCGGCGCCGCTTCCAAGCGGCGCGCTCCTTCACGCTAGGTGCGTCCGCAGCAAGGCGCCTCGGTCCGTCGGCGGCCCGACGACGCCACCCGGCTCCTTCCGGATGGCCAGGTGACCTCTCTCGAGGGCCGTATGCCGTTTTCGACCGCCCGAGTGCGCTCCTATACTCGGAGCGACATGGTCCCCAGCGATGTCCTGACGTTTGGTAAGCGTTGGTTCGTTCCCCTAGCCGGCGTTCTTCTGCTCCTGGGTGGTTTCGCTCTCGACCTCGCTACGCCGCAGGCCCTGGTAGTCGCCATCCTGTACAACGTCGCGATCGCGTTGGCGCCCTTGGCCGAGCAACGTTGGATGCCGTGGCCGATGCTGGGTCTGGCGTTCGTCGCCAACGTGGTGTCGGGGTACGTCAACGCTCTTGCCATACCGCTCGACACCATCGCGGTCCTGAACCGCGTCATGGTCGGCGTCTCGTTCCTGCTGGTGGGCCTGTTGTCCGTGGCGTTGCGTCGGTCAAGCAGCCGCGCGACCGCCCTGCAACTCGAGGAGGAACGAGCGGACCGCGAGGCGAGCCTGCGCACCATGCTCTCGCATCTGGGGGAGCCACTACACAGCCACGAGCTGTTGGATTCCGCCGCGCAGGAGCTTGCGAAGCTCTTGGCGAGCCCAGCCCTTGCGATCGTCACGGTGCGCGACAACCGCTTCACGCCACCCCGCTACGCCGCACCCACTCTTCCTTCGGAGGTGCAGATCGGGGAAACGGCGTCATGGCCAGTCCTGGCCGTGCTGCAGGGCGATAGCGTGGTGTGCTCGGCCCGCACCTACACCGGCCCGGTCACGGTGGGCCGGTGGCGTCGAAGCAACGGGCCCGACCTCGTGGTGTACGCCGAACGCCCTGGCGCACGTCACGCCCCGATGCTGCTAGAGGAGGCACTTCGGAGCCTCGAGCCACTACTGGATCGGGCGCAGCTTCTCGAGAAGCTCGAGGAGCGCGGTGAGACGCTGGAACGTCGCAACGGCGTGATCCGTGACCTGATCTACGCCTTCAGCCACGACCTGCGCACGCCGCTCATGGCGAACGCCATGAACATGCAGCAGGCGTTGGACGGCGCGTTCGGTGCGCTGACCGAGGAGTACCGCCGCACCCTGCGCAACGGCTTGGACGCCAACCGGGACCTCCTCGAGCTCGCGGAGGAGCTCCTGCTGGTCGCGCAGTACGAGAGCGGCGAAGCCGCCGCGACCGAGGAGGCGGTCGATCTGGCGCAGCTCGTGCGGGACGTCGCGGCCCGATGCGAGTCGGTCTTCGACGCGCGCGGCGTGACGCTCGACATCGCCACCCCGCGGAGCCTGACCGCCCTGGTCAGGGGCAACGACATGCGCCGCGCGGTGCAGAACCTACTCGACAACGCGGCGAAGTACGCACCGGCTGGCAGCGAGGTGCGCGTGAGCCTACTCCCGGAGAACGACAGCACGAGTGCACAAGGGGTTCGCCTCGTCGTGGAGGACCGCGGACCCGGCGTGCCGGAAGCCCAGCGGGCCAGGCTCTTCCAGCGCTTCTCCAGCGGCCGGGCCGGGGGCGGGCTCGGGCTGGGGCTCTACCTGGTCAAGCAGGTGGTGGGAGCGCACGGCGGCCGCGTCCACTACGAGCCCCGCGCGGGTGGCGGGAGTCGCTTCTCCGTCTGGTTGCCCCTCGCGCGGGAGGTAGTCACGGCATGACTCCGTACAAGGTGTTCTTGGTCGAGGACCACTCGTTCACGCGCGACGGCCTTCGCGTCGCCATCAACCGCGACCCTGGGTTGAAGGTGGTCGGGGAGGCACGCAGCGGCGAGGAGGCCATCGAGCGCATCCCCAAAGCCGAGCCGGACGTGGTGGTGATGGACATCGGCTTGCCCGGCATCGATGGTATCGAGGCGACCAAGTTGTTGAAGCTGGCGCATCCTGCGCTGCGGGTCGTGATGCTGACCGCGCATCACCTCGAGACGGAGGTCCTGGCCGCTCTGGCTTCGGGCGCGGACGCGTACTGCTTCAAGAGCACCACCGCCGACTCGTTGCTGCTGGCCCTGCACGCCGCTGCGATCGGATCCGCCTACCTCGACCCGCAGGTGGCGCACGTGGTCCTGGGACGCGTCAGCGCCCCCGAGCGCCCCGAGGCCGAGCTGACCCCGCGCGAAGTCGCGGTGTTGCGCTGCATCGCCGAAGGCATGAGCAACAAGGAGATCGCGGAGGCGCTCGAGGTGAGTGTCAGCACGATCAAGTCTCAGGTGCAGGAGATCCTCGGCAAACTCGCTGCGTCCGACCGCACGCAAGCGGCCGTGAAGGCGTTGCGGCAGGGACTGCTGTAGGGGTGCTCGAGCAGCTCGTCCCGAACTCGGTGGGGGCGGTGCGGCGGCGGTCCGGCTGACGCGAAGCGCGGCCTAGAGTGCGCGCACGCGGTTGTTGCGCGGTTGATGCTCGAGTTCGACCAGCCCGAGCGCCTCGAGCAGCGGTGGCAGGTAGACGCCGAAGCGTCCCCGCAGGCCCTTCTTGGTGCCGTACCAGCCGCCCACCGGGTTGTCGGGCGAGCGTCCCCACGCCTCGACGGTGCCGGGCGCGGCGGGTTTCTGCTCGTCGGCGCCACCCAGCGGGACCCAATCGCCGCGCTCCTTGAGGTAGGCGTGCAGGTCCTCTACGGCGCGCGCGAGGTACGTGAGCGTGGTGCTGCCGACGCGGCACACCAACAGCGGCGGGTCGACGGTGTCGTCGCGGTGGATGGTGTAAGTAGACGTTCCGGGTGGGGTGGTGAGCACCCAGGGATCGTCCTTGGTGCCGGTGCCGCGGGCGGGGGTGGTCATGGGTCTCCTCTCCAGCGCGGCCGCTTGGCGGTGAAGGCGCAGCGGCCTCTCGATGGTAGGGGTTGGCGGCGGGTTCGTCGAGTCGGCCGCGCCGAAGTGTGCGGCACGGTCCGCCGGTCGCGTCGCGTGCCTCGCGTGCCCGGAGTGCGACGAGGCGTAGCATCGAAGTGCAAGCCGTCGCGTGGGTGGCGGGGTGGTCCTCGGACCCGCGGGCTCCTGGGGTCTCGTGTGGGCCCGAAGGTGGTCCTTCGAGCGGCGGAGATGCCTCCGAAAGCGAGGCGGACCCGAGCGCTCTCTCCTAGGGAGGGCCCCATGGTTTCGGTGCTTCGGCAGTCGGCTCCTAACGTTGCAGTCAATGGGTCTGGACGGGACGCGGCGGGTGATCCGGGGCGTCGCGGCGAGCGCCGACGGGCGTTCACGGATGGCGCGTGTCGCGCCGGGCCGGTCGTCCTTCTGTTGCTGGTGGCGGGGATCCTCTTCGGGAGTACTGCCCTGGCGGAGGACGTGGTCGCGGTCCGCTTCCCCCACGGCACGCGGGAGGCGTGCAGCGACCCGGTGACCGGGTCGTTCACGGTGCGCGGGCCGGGCTTCGTCACGACGGTCATCACGCTCGTTCCCTACAAGAGCCTCGGTTTCGTGCCCAACATCCCCGTCGGGTTCCGGGAGGTCGGCTCGGACAACCGCTTCGTGCCGTACGACCTGATTCCCGGCGCGGTGGCGGGTGGCGCCTACCAGTCGGGCAGCAAGACCGAGAACTGGGTGGACGGCGTGGCGATCGAGTTCGTCACCGTTCACCAGCTCGCCGACAACCACGAGTACGCGATCGAGGTGCAAGCGGTCCCGCAGTGCCGGATGCTGAACCAGGGCGTGTTCTTCCAGGAGGGGCAGGAGGTCCGGTTCTCCGTGCAGGCCGCCGGCGCGTGGCTCGAGGTCCGGGCCACGGCGACGCTCCCGCCGTTCGACCGTGATCGGCCGGCACCCGTTGAGCAGGTCCCACCGGTCGGTGAGGACGAGGCACAGGCCCTCCCGTCCGGCGACGTCCTGACGTCCAGGGTCTGGCAGTTCGGTCGCAGCGACGGGACGGTGCTCGTCGCCGCGATGCGGTTGCTGCCCGACGGTCGGATCGAAGGGGCCAACAACGTCAACGAGACGCGCTGGGCCGTCGACGATGGCGCGCTGCTCTTCTTCGACGCCGCGGGCGCGGTGTCCACCCGCTTCGACACCTTCAGGCTGGAGGGCGGTCGCTGGGTGATCAGCGGACCCTTCCTCTTGTGGGGCGACATCACGCACGTGCTGACCGAGGTGCCGTAGGGGGCGCTGGCGCGCGGCCGCGCCGCGGGTGGTTCGCGATGGTGCGTGGGTGAGGTGGTCGAGATGGCGACGATGTCCGAACGGACCGGATCTGGACCGACCAGGCTGGTCGCGTTCCTGCTATACCTCGTCGGCGGCCTGGCGGTCTTCTGGCTGGGCGCCAATACCTTCGACGCGTTCCGCACCAACCGCAACCCGGTCTACGCGTGGGGGCTGACGGCGGCGCTGCTGGTGCTGGCGGTGATCGCGCCGCACGTCGGACCGTTGCGGGCCCTCGCGAAGGTCGCGGGCGCCCTCTTCATCGCCGCCGCGGCCAACGCCGTCAACCTAGCGCTGGGCAACTTCCTACGGCCGCTCCTCCCGCCCACGCACGGCGACATGCAGTTCCTGGCCGTCGACAAGCTCTCACAGGCGATCCCGATCGTGGCGACCATCGTGCTGCTCTCGCTGTGGTCGGGCGACGACCTCCGCACACTGTTCCTGACGCGCGGCCGCCTGCGCCAGGGGCTGACGTTCGGCCTCGTCGCGTTCGCGGCCTTCGCCGCCGTGTTCGTCGCGATCGTGTGGGTCCAGGCGGACGCCCCGGCCGCGCAGGGGCTCTTCGCCTCGGGCGTGCGGGCGGACGTGGTCGTGCGCGCGGCCCCGTGGATCCTGGTGTTCTGCCTCGCCAACGCGGTCATGGAGGAGCTCTGGTTCCGCGCCGTGGCGCTCCGCAAGCTCGTCCCGTTGCTGGGCGGGGCGGCGTCGATCGTGGTGACGGCGCTCGTCTTCGGGATCTCGCACGCAGGGGCGACCTACGTGACCGACGTGCAGGCGTGGGGCTTCGCCGCCGTCGTGGTGGGGCTCGGCCTCGTGAACGCCGCGGTCATGCTCCGGACCGGGAGCCTCTGGGGGTCCGTGCTCTTCCACGCGGGGTACGACCTGCTGGTCGTCCTGCCACTCCTGGCCGGGTAGCGGCCGGCGCGCCGCCGTGGTACGACGCCCTCACCGGAGGTGCGCATGTCGTCCGACGCCAAGTTGAAGGGACCCGCTTCCTACTTCCCGTCGATCGAGAAGACCTATGGGAAGCCGGTCGCGCATTGGTTCGCGGTGCTCGACGGTCTGAAGGGCAAGACGCACATGGAGCAGGTGGCGATCCTCAAGGCCGAGCACGGACTCGGGCACGGTCACGCCAACGCGCTGGTGGCGTATCACCGGTCGCGCGGCGAGGGCTAAGGAGGCGCCGCGATGGCCGAGAACAAGACCAAGCCGACGGGCGCCAGCGTCAGGGCGTACATCGCCTCGCGGGCCACCGCCCAGCAAGCGGCGGATTGCCAGGAACTGATGGCCGTGCTGCAACGGGTCACCGGCGCGGAGCCGGTCATGTGGGGACCAAGCATCGTCGGCTACGGCGTCTACCGGTACACCTACGCGAGCGGGCGCAGTGGTGAGATGCCCGTCGTGGGCTTCGCCGTCCGCGGGCGAGAACTCGTCGTGTACCTCATGGCCGAGAACGACGAACAGCGGGCGCTTCTGGACCAACTCGGCCCGCACCGGATGGGCAAGTCCTGCCTCTACGTGAAGCGCCTGGCCGACGTCGACGTGGAGGTGCTCGAGCAGCTCGTCGCGAACTCGGTGGCGGAGGTGCGCCGGCGACACGGTTGACGCGGCCCCGCCGACGCGGCGCAGGTGCCGACTGCGTGCCGCGCCGGAGCGCCGAACCGTCGTTGAGGCGCATCGTCGTCGGGGCGCGTCCCGCACCCATGACCGCGGTCACTGGTGTCGTCGTAGGTGCCGTCGCTACCCTCGGTCCCTAGAGGTGATCCGATGACCGAACGTACACGCCCCATGACCGATCGCACCGAATCGA
>CAZACZ010000098.1:0-6915 GCA_964483695.1 uncultured bacterium
GCGTGGCCGGACTCGATCTTGGCCATGTCCAGCACCTGGTTCACCATCGCACTGCGGCGGCGGGCGGGGCGGTGCGCTCGCCGCGAGCGGCGCGGGTGCGCCGCGCCGCGTCAGCCGAAGTGGTACCCGCGCACGCGGATGGGGGAGGGGAGGTCGGCCAGCGCGACGGCCTTCAAGGTGAGTTGGTGCCCGGTGTCCTCGACGATGGCGTCGGCGACGAGGATGGTGGCGTCGCGCAGCAGCACCCGCTCGGCGTCCCACAGCTCGGGCGAGACGATGAGCTGCGCGCGCACCGGCCCGTCCTCCAGGACGTAGAAGGCGTACCCCTTCGCGGTACCAGGGCGCTGCTTGCCGACCACCAGGCCGGCGGTGCGGACCTGCGTCTTGCGCGGCGTGCGGCGCAGCCGTAGGAGCGGGACGCAAGCGAGTTCGCGCAACTGGTCGCGGACGAAGTCGAGCGGGTGGATCTCGAGGGTGCTGAAGCGCGTCGTCTGGTAATCCCACAGGTACCGTTCGGGCAACGCCAGCGGCGGCAGCGTGGGGGTCTCGGGGACGCCCGAGAAGAGCGCGCGCTGCCCGCTGCCCTGTGCGTTCGCCAGCGCGCCCACGTGGAACAGCGCCTCGCGGCGCGGTTGGAGCGCGTCGAACGCGCCCGCGCGCACCATGGCCTCGAACACGTCGAGCGGCAGCGCCAGGCGCTGGTAGGCGTCGTCGACGTCGCGGTAGGGGCCGTGCTGCAGCCGCTCCAGCAGGACGTGGCGGGCGACGTCGGTCGAGACGCCCGCGATCGCCGAGAGCGGCGGGCGGACGGCTTTGACGTCCCCGGCGGGAACGGCCGTCGTGGCGGCCGCGGTCGTCGTGCGCCCCGGCGACACCCGCTCGCAACGGTAGTGCACCCCGCTGGCGTTGACGTCGAACGGTAGGAACGGCACCCCCCAGGCGCGCGCCTCCTGGCGTTTGGTGGACGCGGACCACATGCCCGGCTCCTCGGTGAGGATCGCCGCCATGTACTCGGCCGGGTAGTGCACCCGCAACCAGCCGCTGGCGTAGGCGTGCAGGGCGAACGCCCAAGCGTGCGACTCGGCGAAGCCGAAGCCTTGGAAGCCCTTGACCGCATCGAACACCGTCTCGGCCTCGGCGCGGGTGGCGCTGACGTGCGCCATGGCGCCGGTGAGGAAACGTTCTCGGTCGGGCTCGATGTCGTCGAGGTCGCCCCAACTCGACACCTTCTTGCGGAAGCGATCTGCCTCGATCCAGCTCATGCCGGCGAAGTGCACGGCGATGCGCAGCACGTCCTCCTGGAACAGCAGCACGCCGTAGCTCTTCGCCAGGATCGGTTCGAGGCTGGGGTGCCAGTACGTCACCGGCTCCAGCCCCTGGCGCCGACGCAGGTACGGATGCACCGTCCCCGACTGGATCGGCCCGGGGCGGATGAGGGCGATCTGATGCGCGAGGTCGCGCAGGTTCCGGCTGCGCATCACGCGGCTGGTGTGTTGTTGGCTCGGGCTCTCGACCTGGAACAGGCCCAGCGTGGCGCCTTCGGAGATGAGGTCCCAGACGCGCTCGTCGTCGGGCAGGTCGGCCAAGTCGAGCCACACCCCGTCGAGGCGGAAGATCTCTTCGCGCGCCCGCTCCAACGCCGCCAGCATGCGCAAGCCCAGCAGGTCGAGCTTGATCAGCCCCATCGCCTCGGCGTCGTCCTTGTCGAGTTGCAGCAGCTTGATGCCGCCGCTGGAGCGCTCCAACGGCGAGTAGTGGGTGAGCGGGTCGCGCGAGAGCACCACCCCGCCGGCATGCGGCGCTAGGTGCCGGACGTGCTTGCGCTCCATGCCGGACAGCAACCGCAGGAAGGCGTCCGCCACGGGCGCGTCGCCCAGCACCTCGCGCAGCGCCACCTCGGCACGCGCGGCGTCGGCGGGGCGCAGGCCGCGGAAGTCGCGCCCCAGCGCCTTGGTGAGGCGGTTGCGAAGCTCCGGCGGCAGCCCCAGGGCACGCCCGAGGTCCTGGATGGCGAGCGGCATGCGGTAGGTGATCTTGTTGCACACCATGGCTTCGGTCTCGGCGCCGAAGCGCTCCTCGACCCATGCCAGCACCTCGTCGCGGCGCGCCGAGGAGAGGTCGATGTCGACGTCGGGCATGCTCGTCTTGCCGGTGTGGAGGAAGCGCTCGAACAGCAGGTCGTGCTGCAACGGATCGACCTGCGTGACGCCCAGGAGGTGGCAGGCGATGCTGGCCGCTGCCGAGCCGCGCCCGGCGGCGAGGATGCCGTGGCGCCGGCAGTAGTCGGTGACCTCGGCCGCGACGAGGAAGAAGTCGGCCAGGCCGAGCGCGCGGATGGTGGCCAACTCCTCCTCGAGCCGCGCGCGGGCGGCGCTCAGGCGCTCGCCGTCGTAGTGCTCCAGCAGCGCGGTGTAGCAGCGCTCCTCGAGGTGCTGCTCGGGGGTGCGTTCGGGCGGGATGCGCGCCTTCGGGGGCACCAGCCGCTCGGGAAGCAGTTCGAAGTAGGCCCGTTCGGCCACCCAGGCGGCGTTCAAGGCGGCTTCGGGGAACGGCATGCGCCTGGCTGCCTCGATGGGGTCGGGAAGCGCCTGACAGGCGTTCTGCGGCCTCCTGGCGTGCGGCTCCTGCACGCTGATGCCGAGCCGGGCGCAGGTGAACGCGTCGTAGAGGCGGTAGTCGTCGGGCTCGGCGTAGCGTACCTCGGGCGCGGCCACCACCGGCAGCGCCAGGCTCTGCGCCAGGCGCCGGATGACGCGAGCGCGGCGCTCGTCCCACCGGTAGCGGTCGTGGAACAGCTGCAGGTAGAAGCGCTCCGGGAAGGCGCCTTGCAGCTGCCGGAGCAGTGCTTCCAGTTCGGCCACGCGGCGTTCGGCCAGCCAGCGCGCCACCACGCCGTCGCGTGGACCGGACAGCAGCGTCAGGTCATGGGTGTGCGCCAGCAGCGCCGGGAGCGGGACGTCGCGCTCCTCGCGCGCATGCGCCAGGCCGATCAGGCGGCAGAGGACGCCGTAGCCGGCACGCGAGGTGGCGATGAGCACGAACGGGTACGCCTCGGCCTCGATCCGCACCGGGACGGTGGCGCCGATGAGGGCGCGGATGCCGTAGCGGCGGGCGGCCTGGAACGCTTCGACGCCGCCGGTGACGTTGAGGTCGTCGGTGAGCGCGACGTACGCGTAGCCGAGTTCGGCGGCGCGTCGCACCAGCGTGGTGGGGCTGGCGGTGCCGGCGCCGAGGCTGAAGTACGAGTGGACGTTCAGCAGCGCCGTCAGTCGTTCGTGCGCGCCGCCCACCACCCTTCCCCCTCTCGGAACAGCTCGAGGCGGGTGCCACCGTCGAGTTCGAGGAAGTAGTAGTCGCGGTGGAGCTCGTGCTCCTCCCACCAGCGGCCGTCGTAGCGCCAGGCGTCGAGGACGTGGACGACGTAGCGCGGGCGGGTAGGGCGGTTCCGCCGGTGCGGGGCGGGCGCCGTAGGTGGCTCCGGAGCCGGGCCGGGGGAAGGCGCCTCGGCGGGGCGCGAGGGGGTGGGCGCCTGTCCGGGCTCAGGCGGCTTGGCGGGGGTGGGTTCGGAACGCGGCGTCGACCACGCCACGGTCTTCGGGCGCTGGTCGGCGGCGAGCGTGACCTGGGCGGGCGTCATGAGCAGGCGCATAGGGGTCCTCCGGGGTAGGGGAGAGGGCGTCCGGTGCGGGGGATGCGTTCGAGGCGCCGCCGGACGGGTCGAAGGGGGACGCGAAGGACGGGGCGGCGCCGGTGAAGGCGGCGGGTGCGGGCACGGGCGCGAGGAGGAGGTCTTGGAGGGGGTTGGCCCCTGCCGAGAAGGGGAAGCCGTCGAACGCGCCGCCGTGCTCGCCGTCGAGGGGGAGGCTAGGGGCGCGCCCGTCGGTCGGGGTCGCGATCGTGCCTTCGTCGCGTGCGGGCGCATCGGGCGCGGGGGGCGCGGCGAACAGGGGAACGGCGGCAGCGGCGACGGCGGGGGGCAGGGCAGCGCCGGCGCCGCTCGTGCCGGTGATGCGCGTGGCGGCCCCCGCGTGCTTCGTCCGGGACGCCGCGCCGCCCGCGCGATCGCCCGTCGGCTCGCCGCTCGCCGTACTCCCCATGCCGTCGGCGGCGTAGCGCTCCCAGCCCCAGGCGAGGTCGGCGGCCTGGGCGTGCGGATCGCGCCAGGCGAAGCGCCGCGGGGCGCTGGGGAAGCGCTCGAGGGTGGCGTCGAGGGCGCGTTGGCGGCGCTCGCGGTGAGGCCACAGACCGTCCTGCAAGCCGAGCCGCTCGGGCGAAGCGAGCTCCAGCGTCAGGCGTTCGACGAAGCGCCCCTCGACGCGGCTGTCGTGCAACGCGAAGAGCGCCTGCTGGCGGATGTGGCGCGCCTGCTGCAGGGGGCGCTTGGACAGACGGGTAGCGCGGCGCTGGCCGCTGGACAGGGTAGCGGTGAGGGTGAGGCGGCGCGAGGCACGGCCCCCCAGGGCGTGCTCGAGCTCGCCCGCCAAGCGATCGATGGCGGGTAGCAGCTGGTGCGGTTCCCGCACCGGCTCGGGGAAGGTGAGCGAGCGGCGCAGCGCGCGCGGCAGCTGGAAGGGGCGCAGGCGGGTGCGGCGCGGGCCGTGCAGGTACGGCAGCAGCGCCTCGCCCTCGGCGCCGAGGTAGGAGCGAAGCTGCGCCGCACTCCAGCGCGCCAGGTCGTCGACGGTCGTCAGCCCCAGCCAGTGCAGCCGCACCAGGTTGCCGTCCGACACCCCCACGCCCTTCAGGAAGCGCAGCGGGAGGCGCTCCAGGAAGGCGTCGCGCCGATCGGTGGGCACCTCGCGGCAGCGGCCGGGATGCGCCGCCAACGCGGCCAGCTCGGCCGTCTCGCAGTCGTTGGCGAAGCCGACGCGGACGTCGAAGCGCGCCGCCAGGTCGGCGGCTTCGGCGGCGTCGAGGTACGCGAAGGCGCGGCCGCGCGGGCCGCTCTCGAGCCACGGGGTGACGTCGTGCAGCTCGCGCAGGAGGGCCTGCCAGGCGTGGTCGAGGTCGGGCTCGGGGTACGACGCCACCGCCAACCCCTCGACGCGCATGCGCGCGCCGTCGAGGCGCATGCCGGGGGTGATGCCGTGGCGGCGGGCGGCGGCGTTGGCGTGCGCCACGCGTTGCTCCTCGGCGATGACGAGCGGGCCGCGCTTCGAGCCGGGGTCGGCGCGCTCGGCGAGGTAGAGAGCCAGCGGGCCGAAGTCGAGGGCGGCGATCATGGCGTCACCGCCGGTGGACGAGGCGTGCTCGACGTCCGCGGTGCCGGCATGCCCACGGTCGACGACCGCAGGACCGGCGGGCGCAGGACCGGTGGGCGCACGACCGGCGGCCGGCCGGGCCGCGCGGGACGGTCCTGCGGCGGGCGCCGTCGCGAAGGCCGGCGTGAGGCCGGCTGCCGTGACGTCGGCGGACGCCGCGGCGGGCAGGGCGGCCGCGAGGGCGGATCGAACGGGTTCTTGACCGTGCGGGACGGTGATAGCATACGCATGTACCTGGGTTCGGCCGCGACGATGCGGCCACTCTGGGCGACGAACGGACACATTCCTCTTGCTTGGCGGCGGTGGATGTGTCCTTCGTTTTTGGGACCGGACGGGGTTCGTGGAGGGGCGCGGACGCCCTGGAGCCGTCAACCACCCCCTTGCAGGAGTTCCTGCTGGAGCAGCTCTTGGACGACGTCGCCGCGCAAGAGGCCGCGGAAGACGCCGTCGACGTGGAGCTCGGTGGCGGACACGGTGAGGGTGGGGTAGCTGGGGTTGTGCGGGCGTAAGCGGTAGCGCGACGGCGCGCCGCTCTGCCCGTACGCACCCTGCCCGTACGCACCCTGCCCCTGCCCGCCCTGCCCGCTCCACTCGAGGTACTTCAGGGTGGTCTCGTCGTCGCCGACACGCACGGCGCAGATCTCGCCGGAGCGCTGCGGTTGGGCGTGCTGCAGCAGCACCACGTCACCGTCCTCGATGCGGTCGGCCATGGAGTCGCCCCGGACACGCAGCGCGAAGTGATCGGGACGTCCGCGCAGCGCCAGGTGCCCCTCGGGATCGGGATAGCTGCCCACGGGCACGCCGGCGGCGATCTCGCCGAAGAGTGGCACGCCGAAGGCGCCGCCGAGCAGGGTGAGGCGCGGGCTGCGGCCGGGGCCGCGACTCTCCATGCGCAACTCGCCCTTGGCCTCGAGCGCCCGCAGGTGCTCGCGCAGGGTGGGGTAGGCGATACCGAAGCTCCGTGCCAGCGCCGACAGCTCGGGGAGAGCGCCGGTGCGCTCGTAGGCGGTGCGCAACGCCTCCAGGATCTGCAGTTGGCGAACGGGGCGTGGCGGCACGGCGGGCTCCCTTCCCATCACCCTCCATAACTGAGGGTAACGACAGCATAGGGCGGCCGCGCGGAGGGTGTCAAGCGGGAGGCCGATGCTCGAGGAGGGCCGTGTCGATCGCAGCGCACCGCGTTCCCGACGAGCGTGCCGCCCGTCCGCCCGAGGTCGGAGCGCCCTTCGCGCCACCTGCGGCCACACGGGCCGCTACCATCGCGCCATGCGTCCGGACATCCTGCGCCCTCCGCGCCTGCGCCGTGGCGACACCGTCGCCATGGTGTCCCTCTCGGCCGGGCTGGCGGCCGCCTTCCCCCACGTGATCCACGCTGCCGAGCGCGTCCTGGCCGAGCGTCTCGACCTCACCCTGGTGGCCGCGCCGAACGCCTGGCGGGACGCGGCCTACCTTCGCGCCCACCCGCAGGCGCGCGCCGACGACCTCGCCTGGGCGCTGGAGAACGATGCCGTCCACGGCATCGTCAGCGCCATCGGCGGCGACGACGCGGTGCGCGTGGCGCTCCTGCTGGATCCCGAGCAGATCCGGCGTCACCCCAAACCGCTGCTCGGCTTCTCCGACACCAGCGCCATCCACGTCGCGTTCGCCCGCGCCG
>CAZACZ010000098.1:7015-9362 GCA_964483695.1 uncultured bacterium
CCGCGCCGCATCCGGTCCGGTCGCGCTGCAAGGGGACGCCCCTGCCGAGGGCCGCTTGGTGGGCGGATGCGCCGAGGTGCTGGAGATGCTGAAGGGAACCCCGGCGTGGTACCCGGACTGGGTGTGGGACGACGCCGTGCTGCTGCTGGAGACGTCCGAAGACGCGCCGCCGCCCGAGTTCGTGGGCTACTGGCTGCGCAACTACGGCGCCATGGGGGTGCTGGAGCGCCTGGCCGGCCTCGTCCTCGCGCGGCCGCGAGGCTACGACGACGACCAGCGCGAGGCGTTGCGGCGCATCGTGCCGCGCGTCCTATCCGAGTTCGGACGCCGCGAGCTACCGGTGCTCTTCGACGTCGCCTGCGGTCACACCCAACCCATGCACACGGTCCCGTTGCTGTGCCGCGTCCGCGTCGATCCGGGTGATGCATCGTTCACAGTGCTGGAAGCGGGCGTGCAAGCGACCCCCGCGACGCGTGACTCGCGAAATGATGGTTCCGAACTGCCAGATGGCAGGAAGGAGCCGTGACCGTGACGCTCGCCACCTGGAAGCCGGCGTCTCCCGCCGCAAGGACCTCCGCCAGCCGCACCATCGCGCGCCTGCTGCGCAGCAAGGACGCGGACCTCGCCAGCGTCAGCGAACGCATCGAGCGCGGCCTGGCGTTCCGCGTCTTCGCCGAGCTGGGCGCCAAGCTGGGCGTCACGCAGAGCGAGTTCGCCGGCCTCCTGCGCGTCAGCGAGAGCACGCTCTACCGCCGCAAGGCAGCCGGGCGCTTCGAGCCCGACGAGTCCGATCGCTTGTGGCGCTACCTGCACCTCTACGCGCGCGCGGTCGAGGCGCACGAGCAGGTGGCCGCCGCCGTCGAGTGGCTGCGCGCCCCGCTGCCGTCGCTCGGCGGCCGCTCCCCGCTGGTCGTGGCGCGCGACGACGCCGGCGCCCAACGCGCGCTGGCCGTCCTCGGCCGGATCGAGCACGGCGTCTTCGGTTGAGCGCCGCCGCCGTGCCCACCGAGCCGGATCCCGCGGACGAGCGGGACGCCTTCGTCTCCGGCTGGCGGCTGGTGAACGCGCGCTTCGCCCACGCCGCCGAAGGCGGCGAGGGCGCGCGTCGCTTCGGCGGTCGGTGGAACTCGCCTGGCCGGCCGATGGTCTATCTCGGCGGTACGCCCGCCATCGCCGCGCTCGAGGTCATGGCGTACAACGCCCGCACCGCTTTGCTGGTCGAGCACTTCGTGATCATCGAGGCCCGCATCCCGCGGGCGCTGGTCCTCGACCTCGACCCGAGCGCCCTTCCGGACGGCTGGAACGACCCGGCCGACATCGGCGGCACCGCGGCGTTGGGCGACGCCTGGCTCGCGAGCAAGGCCAGCGTCGCACTGCGCGTGCCGAGCGCGGTGCTGCCGATGGAGCGCAACGTGCTGCTCGACCCGCTGCACCCCGCTACCGGTGCGGTGCGGATCGGCGCCCCCCGCCCGTTCCGGTTCGACCCGCGGTTGGCGGGGGAGCCAGGCTGACGGTCCGCGGGATCCCGGACACGCGCAGCGGCCCGCCGCCCGTACCATCGCAGCTAGGAGGGTTCGACCATGACCCAGCTCCGTTGGGGCGTCCTCGGCGTCGCGGACATCGCCATGAAGAAGGTCATCCCCGGCACGCGCGCCTCGCCGAGCAGCACGGTGGTGGCGATCGCCTCGCGGGACCCCAGGCGCGCCCGGGCAGCCGCCGACGCGCTTGGCATCCCGCGCGCCCACGGGACGTACCAGGCGCTGCTGGACGACCCGGAGGTCGACGCCGTCTACATTCCGCTGCCGAACCACCTGCACGTGCCGTGGAGCATCCGCGCGCTCGAGGCGGGCAAGCACGTCCTGTGCGAGAAGCCGATCGGCATGAGCAGCGACGAGGCGCGCCGGCTGCAGGCGGCCGCCGGGTCGCGCCCGCACCTGAAGGCGATGGAGGCGTTCATGTACCGCTTCCACCCGCAGTGGCGGCGCACCAAGGCGCTGATCGACGAGGGCGCGATCGGCGAGCTTCGCACGGTGCAGTCGTTCTTCTCCTACCGCAACGTCGACCCGAACGACATCCGCAACCAGCCGGCGACCGGTGGCGGCGGCTTGATGGACATCGGCTGCTACGGCCTCTCGCTCTCGCGCTACCTGTTCGGCGCCGAGCCCGAGCGCGTACACGGCACGCTCGAGGTCGATCCGGCGTTCGGCGTCGACCGCCTCGCCTCCGCCACGCTCGACTTCGGCGCCGGCACCGCCACCTTCACCTGCGGCACGCAGCTTGCGCCGTACCAGCGGGTGAACGTCTTCGGCACGGCGGGACGGGTCGAGATCGAGATCCCGTTCAACGC
>CAZACZ010000099.1:0-9335 GCA_964483695.1 uncultured bacterium
ATCTATGCCAAGGCGGACGGCACGTCGGACTTCGACCCGAACCTCCTCAAGGGCGTGCAGACCGCGCACTACGTCGTCTCGAACGACCTCGTGCATCGTCTCGGCGCCAAGATGGAGGGCTACAACGTGGAAGTCGACGGCGTTCTGCAGCCGCGCATGCGCCTGATGCCCGGCTACGGGCATCTCAACGGCGCCGGCAACACCTTCCTGCTCGACTTCCGCCGTCCCGGCAAGTCCGATGACGACCCGCAGAGCTACCTCGGCATAGTCGGCGCGCATCGCATCGAGTCGGGCTTCTACCAGGGTTTCGATGTCTTCAAAGGCGACTTCGAATCGAGCGCGCGGCTTCGCTCGCATTCGATCGACTATCTCGATCTCGGCAACTCGCAGTGGGTCGCGTCCCGGTTCTCGCAGGCCTTCATGGAGCAGAACCCGAAGCTCACGAACTACAGCGCGGGCGCACGGCTCGTGCTCGGCCTCGCGAGCTCGGTGGCGTTCGGCAATCCCGGACAGATGGCGAACCTGATCGGCGCCGGGATCGATGCGCTCTACCGCGCAGGCCAGATCGGTTTCGCCGGCCGGCTGGCGCTCGGAGCCTTCAATCTCGCGATCCTCTTCGGCAGCCTGTTCGTCCCGGCGCTCTCGATCGGACGGCTCGTCTTCACCGCGCTCGACGCCCTGCGCGGTTTGACGCCGGAGGACAAGCGCCAGGCCACGGAGCTGCTGAACAAGACGTTCGTTCCGGCCAATGCGCTCCCCACCGACCCCGGCGCGGCGCCGTCACGCACCGACGAGGAGCTCGCGGTGCGATACAGGCAGGCCGCGCGCGTCCTCGCCGCCAACCGTCGGCTGACGAACGAGGAGCGCGAGCGCTACATCCTCGATCCGCGCGACCGCAGAACCGTTATCGCGCTCGAACCGCTCCGAGTCGATCCGGACGCGTTCATGACCGCCCTGGACGGTCCCAACGGCCTGTACGAGTCGATGGCCTATCTCCAGGGCCGGGCGCGAGAGGCGGGCCTGTCCGCGCGCCAGATCGCCGAGCTCGACGTGCAGTTGGTCGCGGCGATGGCGGAAGACCTCCGTGTCTTTGGCGCGACCGACGCCGTCCTCGCAGCGACGATTCAGGCGGCGAAGGACGATTTCGTCCGCTACCAGATGGGCGAAGCGATCGCGAACGCGAACCGGGACTTGACCGCGAAGTACGCGAGCGCCGGAAACGCATTCGGCACCGACACGCTGGACTTCAGGGACTACCAACCGATCCACGACGCGCTCGCGGGCGCGATGGACGATCCCGCCTACGCGGCCGTGCGGGCCGACATCGCGGAAGCGCTGCGCATCGCCGACTCGGGCGCGCAGAAGATCGTCATCAACGACGATGGATCGGCAAGCCCGTTCGCCCCACCCGCGGCGGGTCTCGACGCGGACGCCGTCGACGCGAGCGCGACGACCGAAGCGCGCGGTCGCGAGTACACCATCTTCCTCCCCTACGCCGCCGGCCCCGGTGGCCAGCGCATCGCGCTGCGCGTGGAGGGCGCGGACGCGGACAAGTTCACGGTGTTCAGCGCGAACGGCACGCAACCCGTCACCGGCGGGCGTTTCAGCCTGGTCGTGCCCGAAGGGACCCGGCAGATCGCCTTCACGCTCTGGAACGACGAGGACGTCGACGCGTCGCAGACGCTCACGCTGCACGCGGCGCTCGCCGGCGCCACGGGCGTGCCGACGCACAAGGAGCGCCCGGAAGCGACGATCGCCCTTGCCGCCGTCGACGAACCGCCCTTCACCCCGCCCGCGGCCGTCGTCACCGACCTCGAGCCCGCCAGCCCCGAGGTCTACGGCACCGACGCCGACGAGCAGATCCTCGGCAAGGTCACCACCGATGTCATCTACCCGCTGCTGGGGGCCGACGTGGTGCTCGCCGACGCGGGCGACGACCGCGTCCTCGTCTACTGGTCCGCGGAGAACGACAGCGCCGGCGATCGGATCGACCTGGGCGGAGGCAACGACTTCGCCGTGCGCTGGGCCGGCGAGGACACGCTCATCGGCGGCTCCGGCGCCGACGTGATGCTCGCCGGCGCCGACGCCGACGAGCTGTACGCCGAATCGGAGATCGTTCTCGCCGACGCCATCGCGCTCGGCGAGTCGCAAAGCGCGGGCGGCGCGGCCGACCTCCTGGACGGCTGGGCAGGCAACGACACCGCGGTCGGCTGGGGCGGGGCCGACGGTCTGCTCGGCGGCGACGGCGAGGACGTGCTCGTCGGCATGGGCGGCGACGACAACGTCTTCGGGGATTTGCAGTTCAGCCAGTACACGACTGCCTCGGCCGACTGGCGCGTCGAGCGCGAGACCACCTGGCTCAACCCCGACCGGCGCAGGGTCGCCGCGCGCCTGGTCTCGGTGCTGGTCACCCAGAAGGACGTGCCCGGCGGCGCGGATACGATCTTCGGCGGCGCGGGCGCCGACTGGCTGTTCGGCCAGGCCGGCGCCGACTTCATCGACGGGGGTCGCGACGCCGACGTGCTCTTCGGCGACCAGGGCGCCGACGCGCTCTACGGCCGCGACGGCGCGGACATCCTGAGCGGCGACGACCTCGACGACGGGACCCCCGAAGGGCTCGCCGGCGCGCTCCATGGTGCGGACTCGCTCGACGGCGGCGCCGGCGACGACGAGCTCGCCGGCAACGGCGGGGACGATCAGCTCTACGGAGGCGACGGGGACGACAGCCTGGGCGGCGACGATCCGGTGACGCCCGGCGCGTTTCACGGCAAGGACTACCTGGACGGCGGCGCGGGCCGCGACAAGCTCTGGGGCGAAGGCAGCGACGATTGGCTCACCGGAGGCGACGGCGACGATCATCTCGAGGGCGACTACACCGACCTCGAGGGCCGCTTCCACGGCGCCGACCACCTCGACGGCGGCGCAGGCGACGACGAGTTGATCGGTCAGGGTGGCGCCGACGAACTGCATGGCGGCGAAGGCAATGACACGATCGCGGGCGACGACGCCGACGGCGAGACGCTTGCGGCGGAGCACCACGGGGACGATTTCCTGGACGGCGGCGCGGGGAATGACGCCCTGAAGGGCGGCGGCGGTGAGGACCGCCTCTTCGGTGGCGACGGACAGGACTCGCTCCTCGGCGACGGCGGCAGCGTGGAGGGCGACGACGCGCTGCACGGCGGCGCCGGCGGCGACACGCTCCAGGGCAACGGCGGCAAGGACCTGCTGTACGGCGACGCCGGCGAGGACTTCCTCGACGGCGGCGCGGGTGACGATCTCCTCCACGGCGGCGTCGATCGCGACCGCCTCGAAGGCGGAGCAGGGGACGACGTGTACGTGTTGCAAGCCGGGGACAGTCCGTCCGGCGGCGCGCTGGAGTCGATCGCCGACCGCGCCGGCAGCGACACGCTGCGGCTGTCCGGGGCCGGGGTGCGGGCGGTGCGCCGCAACGGCGATACGCCGGACCTCGTCGTGTCGTTCGGCGCGAGCGACGAAGTGCTGATCGAGGGCGGGTTCGCCGGCGCGATCGAGCGCTTCGATCTCGGCGGCGGCGTCGTGCTGAGCTGGCAGCAGCTGCTCGGCCGCTTCCTCGACGAGGCGCAGGACGAGACTTCGGCCGGGGCCGCGGTGCTGCTCGCCGGGGGCGCGGCCGACGACACGCTCACGGCCACCGGCGGCGGCGCGGTCCTCGCGGGCGGGCGCGGCGACGACGTGCTGACCGGCGCGGGCGGCGGCAACACCTACCTCTATCACCTCGGCGACGGCACCGACAGGATCGACGACACGGGCGGCGCGGCCACCGCGCCGAACCGGGTCGTCTTCGGTCCGGGAATCACCCCCGACGACGTGCGTCTCGCGACCGGTTCGCTGCGGATCCAGGTCGGGGGGGATCGCGCCGATGCGCTCGTCTTCCCGAACTTCGACCCGGACGACGTGCTCGCGCGGCGCGCGGTCGATCTCTTCGAGTTCGCCGACGGGACGACGCTCTCCTACGAGCAGCTGATCGCGCGCGGCTTCGACGTCGACGGGACCGGGGCGGCGGAAACGCTGACCGGCACGAACGTCGTGGATCGCGTGTACGGCGCCGACGGCGACGACACGCTATCCACCGGTGCCGGCGACGACGTCCTGGACGGCGGGGCCGGCAACGACACCCTGACGGGAGGCGCGGGCGACGACGTCTACCGCTTCGGCTACGGCGACGGGCAGGACACCCTCGCCGACGGCGCGGCCGGCGACTCGGACGCGCTCGCGCTCTTCGCCGGCGCGGGGCCGGGCGACGTCGAGCTGGAACGCTTGGCGAACGACCTCGTGGTGAAGCTGCGCGATGCGCTCGACCAGGTGACGGTGCGCGACCAGTTCGCCGGCGACGGCATCGACCGCATCGACTTCGCCGACGGCAGCTTCTGGGACCGCATCGAGATCGGCGCGCGCATCCCCAATCGGCTCACCGAGGGTCCCGACACTTTCAACGGGTCGGCGTACGCGGACACGATCTACGGTCGCGGCGGCGACGATCGCCTCTACGGGCAGACGGGCGACGACCTCGTGGACGGGGGCGACGGCGCCGATCAGCTCTACGGCGGCGACGGCGACGACCGGCTCCTCGGACAGGCCGGGGCCGACTGGCTCGCCGCCGGCGCCGGCGCGGACACGCTCGAGGGCGGAGCGGACGCCGACTCGCTCTACGGCGAGGACGGCGCGGACACGCTCTCCGGCGGCGCGGGCGACGACGCGCTGCGCGGCGGGGCGGGCAGCGACCGGTACCGCTTCGCCCCCGGCGACGGGCGCGACACCATCGACGACTACGACGCCTCGGCAAACCGCGTCGACGTGCTCGCGTTCTGGGCGAGCGACTCGAGTTCGGTCGCGCTGCGCCGCGAGTGGTCGCTGTACGACTCGAACGACGATCTCTACTTCGATCTGCTGGATGCCGCCGGCCAGCCGACCGGCGAGGGCGTGAAGCTCTGGCGGCCGTTCTTCACGGACGACGCGTATCGGATGGTGGACCGCGTGGCGTTCGCCGACGCGGCCGTCTGGACCGCGGCCGACATCCGCGGCCGCCTCACGGCCGCCACGGGCGGCGACGACCGCTTCCGCGGCTTCGGCGGCGCGGACGCGCTCGACGGCGGCGCGGGCGATGACTACGTCGCCGGCGGCGAGGGCAACGACGTCATCCTCGGCGGCGACGGCGCCGACAGCCTGTGGGGCGAGAACGGCGACGACGTGCTGGAGGGCGGGGCCGGCGACGACGCGCTCTCGGGCGACTTCACCTACCCGAGCACGTGGCTCTACCAGGGCCGCGACGTCCTGCGCGGCGGCGCGGGCGCCGACTCCCTCGACGGCGGCGGCGGGGCCGATGTCCTGGAGGGCGGCCCGGGCGCCGACCGCCTCCTCGGCGGCGAGCACGACGACGTCTACCTGTACGCGCGCGGCGACGGCGCCGACGAGATCGAGGACCGGCCGTTCTACTCGAACGGCACCGGCGGCAGCGACACGCTGCGCTTTGCGGCGGGGATCACGCCGGCGGAGGTCGAGCGCTACCGGACCCGGAACGGCAGTCTGTTTGCGCCGGGCGACGACCTGACGCTGGTCATCGACGGCTCGAGCGACCAGGTGCGCATCGCGAGCTACTTCGCGGCGACGCGCGAGATCGAGACGATCGAGTTCGCCGACGGCACGCGCTGGACCCGCGCCGACGTGGAGGCGCGCCTGCTCACCGGCGCGGAGAACACGCTGACCGGCACCACAGCCGACGACACCTTCGCGGTGGACAACGACCGGGACGTGGTGGTCGAGCCGGCGGGCGGCGGCACCGACACGATCGAGTCGATCGTCTCGTACGCGCTGCCGGCGAACGTCGAGCACCTCACGCTCACCGGCTCGCTCAACGCGTCGGCGACCGGCAACGACCTCGACAACGTTCTCCGCGGCAACGCGAACGGCAACCGCCTCGTCGGCGGGCGCGGGGCGGACACGCTGATCGGCGGCCGCGGGGACGACGTGTACCTGGACGAGGATCCCTACATCGACGGGATGCTCGTCCCCTATACCCCGGACACGATCGTCGAAGCCGCGGGCGAGGGCGACGACACGGTCGAGGCGAAAGCCTACGACTACGCGTTGCCCGACCACGTGGAGCGGCTGGTGCTGCTGCTCACCCCGACCTACTCGTTCTACGACGGCGCGCTTCGCCGCCACGTCCCGAGCGCGCGCGATGCGATCGGCAACGCGCTCGACAACGTGCTCGACGCCTCCCGCGTCATGCCGGGCGCGCCGGTCGTGCTCGACGGCGGCGGGGGCGCCGACGCCTACATCGGGCACGAGGGGCCGGACACCTACCGCATCGCCGACGCGGGCGACGTGATTCTCGCGACCGGCGACGCGACGCCGCAGGACGCGGTGGAGAGCGCCTTCGACTTCGACCTCGCCGGGTTCGGCCTGACGCTGACGCTCATCGGCGATGCGCCCGTCGCCGGGCGCGGGAACGACGCGGCCAATACGCTCGACGGCAGCCGGAACGCGGCCGCGAATGTCCTCGCCGGCGGGCGCGGCGACGACCGCTACGTGCTCGGCGCCGGCGACGGCGTGGTCGAGCGGCCCGGCGAGGGACGCGACACCGTCCAGATCGCCGGCGGCCCCATCGGCGAGTACCGGCTCGACGACTACGCGAACGCGGAAGCGCTCGAACTCGGCGAGCCGCTCGGCGTGTCCTCGCTCGTCGGTGGCGCCGGTGACGACACCCTGACCGGGAACCGGTTTGCGAATCGTCTCGACGGCGGCCCCGGGTCGGACGTGCTCGCCGGGGGCGACGGCGGCGACACCTATGTTGCGGGCGGCCTACTCGGGCGACGGCGCGACGTTGCGCGGATCGCCGAGGACCGGATCACGGACGACGACACGCAGTACGTCTACGGCTGGACGGCCGACACGGTCGTCCTCGGCGGGCTGCAGGACGACCTGCAGGCGCCGGTGCGCATCGGCAACGACCTCGTGCTGGAGCAGGTGCGGCGCGACGCGTCCGATCCGGCGGACGACCTGCTCTTCGAGTCCGTGCGGATGGCGAACTACTTCGCCGGCGCGCGCTATCAGGTCGAGCGCGTGCGTTTCGCCGACGGCGCCGAGCTCGATCTCGCGCGGCTCGTCGCGGCGGGCGTGCGGGTGCCGGGCGCGGACGCGCCCGCGGGCGTGCTCACCGGCTCGGTCGGGCCCGACGCGCTGCACGCGACCGACGCCGCCAGCACGCTCCAGGGCGGATTCGGCGACGACCTGCTGCGCGGGGGCGCCGCGGGCGACGTCCTCGCGGGCGAGGGCGGCAACGACCGGCTGCTGGGCGGCGCGGGCGACGACCGCTACGCCTTCGCGTCCGGATTCGGCCGCGACTACGTCGAGGACGCGGGCGGCGACGATGTCCTGGAGTTCGCCGGCGTGACCTCCGGGAGCGTCGTCGTGCACGCGAGCGGCGACCGGCTCGAGCTCGCGTTCGCCTCCGGCGACGCGGTGGTCGTGCACCAGGACCTTGCGAACGGCGTCGGCGTCGAGCGCGCCTACTTCGCCGGCGACGGCGTCTGGCTCGACGCCGCCGCGCTCGCGGCGCGGGCGGCCGGGCCCGTGGGGAACCTCGCGCCCTTCGTGCATGCCCCGCCGCGCGACCGCGCAGCGCTCGAGGACCAGCCGTTCGCGCTCGCGCTGCGCACGGACGCGTTCGTGGACCTCGACGCCGGCGACACGCTCGCCTGGTCGCTCGCGGGCGCCAACGGTGCGAGCCTGCCGACGTGGCTCGCGTTCGACGCGCCGACGCGCACGCTGTCGGGCACGCCGGGCAACGGCGATGTGGGCGCGACTGCGCTCGAGCTCGTCGCGACCGATCCGTCGGGGGCGCGCGCGACCTGGACGATGAACCTGGTAGTCAGCAACGTGAACGACGCCCCGGTGGCCACGCCGCCGGCGGCGCAGACGGCGTTCGCGGGTCAGACCTACGTTCTCGCGCTGCTGCCCGAGGTCTTCAGCGATCCGGACGCCGGCGACTATCTGTGGGTCGACGCGACCCTGGCGAACGGCGATCCGCTGCCCGGCTGGCTGTGGCTCGACGACGGCGCGCTCTGGGGCGACCCGACCGCGTCGGACCTCGGCCGCTACGCGATCGCGCTCGTCGCGACCGACTCGGCCGGCGCGACCGCGACCGCCGCGTTCACGCTCGACGTCCTGCGCGAGAACCACGCGCCGGCGCTCGCCGCCGCGATCCCGAACCAGACCGCGAACGAGGACGCGTCCTGGAGCTACGTCGTGCCGGCCGCGTCCTTCACCGACGCCGACGCGGACGACGTTCTCGCCTACTCGGCCACGCTGGCGAGCGGCGGTGCGCTGCCGTCGTGGCTCGCGTTCGATCCGGTGACCCGGCGCTTCTCGGGGTTGCCGGGCAACGAGCACGTGGGCACCGTGTCGATCGAGGTCACCGCGACGGACACCGCCGGCGCCACGGCGAGCGACGCGTTCGACCTGACGGTGAGCGATGTCAACGACGCCCCGCAGCTCCTGCGAGCGTTCGACGCGGCGAGCGTCGAGGAAGGCCAGGCGCTCGCGTACTTCGCGCACGCCGCGTTTGCGGACGTGGACGCCGGCGACGCGCTCTCGTACAGCGCGACGCTGGCGAACGGCGCGGCGCTCCCTTCGTGGCTCACGCTCGGCGCGACGACGGGCAAGCTCTCCGGCACGCCGGCGATCGGCGCGATCGGGACGCTCGAGTTGCGCGTGACGGCCAGGGACGGGGCGGGCGCGACGGCGACGCTGCCGCTTGCGGTGACGGTCACGGCGGCCCCGCCGCAGCACCTGGTGGGGACGTCGTCGAAGAACACGCTGACCGGGAAGTCCGGCGACGACCGGCTCGACGGCGGCGCGGGCGCCGACACGATGCGCGGCGGGCTGGGCCACGACACGTACGTGGTGGACAACGGCGGCGACTCGGTGCAGGAGAACGCGAGCGCCGGCTCGGACCTGGTGGAATCGTCGGTCGGCTACTCGGTGTCGAGCCGCCCGCACGTCGAGCACGTCGTGCTGACCGGCACGGCCGCGATCAACGCGACCGGCAACGGCGCGAACAACATGCTGCGCGGCAACGCGGCGAACAACACGTTCACCGGCGGCGGCGGTGTGGACGTCCTGCAGGGGCTGGGCGGGAACGACACGCTGCGCGACTCCGGCGGCAACGTGCTCGCGCACGGCGGTGACGGCGCCGACACGATGAGCGGCAACGCGGCCCGCCAGCTCTTCATCGGCGGCGCCGGCAACGACACCGCGTCGCCCGGCGCCGGGGCGGACCTCTTCGCCTTCAACGC
>CAZACZ010000100.1:0-6573 GCA_964483695.1 uncultured bacterium
CGGCCTACCCCCGCGGGCGCGGGGATCACTCTTAGTTACGGAGGGTATCGAACGGAGCCGCGCGTGGACTCGGCCACGTTCCGTTCCGTAGTAGCGAGGTCACGGTGGTGCCGGTGATGTCAGCTCTTCAGGACTGTCAAGGTCCTCACGCGGCCGCGGGAACCACGTCGAAACCAGGAGGCCCTCCCGGTCAGTCACCCGTCGGTGGGGCTCACCTAGCAGTTTCACGTCGAGGCCTTGCTCCGTCTGGGAGGAACTCCACACCATTGTCGCGCGCGTGTCGGGACTTGCCCACGCGCAGACCTGTGCCCAGATAGCTTCTCGGTCGGACTTCGGGAGGTTCGCCACGTATACGCCGGTGGCAACCTGAAGCGCCCACGATGAGCAGAAGCCGACCACCTTGGGCGGAGCGCACTCAAGCACCAAGACCAACATCGATGAGCCCCGTCATGTCGGTCACGATGCGATCGAGAAGTTTGCTCGACCTGAATCTATCGCGTGCGGCGCGCCGCACGTCGCCCTCCAAACCATCCCAAGAAGCCGGTCCTCCACCATGGTCGGCCACGAGCTTGAACGCCAGCGGCACGGCGTGTTCGAACTTGTAGAGATCCGCGATGTCCAGGACGAACGAGAGGGACTTGCCCCGATGGAGGAAGCCCAACGCTGGGCTCATCCCGGTCGCGTGGCACGCGGTTTCGACCAGACCATACAGGCACACGTTCGGGACGTTGAGAGCGAGGTTGGGTGCGTCTGTCTCCCTAGTCGGGTTGCCCGGGATGTAGCGTCTGCCGTTCCACTGGATTCCGAAGCCGCTTGCCTTCAACTTGTACAGCTCCCGAACCCGTGCCCCTTCGATGCCTCGGAGCTGGTCCAGCGTTCGATGCTCGACGCGCTCGCCGAAGCGCTTGTACATCATCTCTTTGGCTACGGACAACCCCACTTTCTCGTCGGCGTACGCGCGCACCTGCTTCTCGAGCCATTGGGTGTTCTCTGACCATGCTCGGCCGGCGGAATAGCACCGGACGCCGTGCTCGCCAACCCAGATGATGCTCACGCCGTACCGGCCTGCCAGCCTTATGGCGTCCGTGCTCACGGTCGTGCCGGGACCAACCAGGATGGAGACCATCGCGCGGGCGGGCACCTCGTACTGGGTCTTCGCCGCGTTGTCCGTGAGCACCAAACAGCCGTCAATGACGGTCAGGCCGCCGCGCTCGACGTAGAAGAACGACAGTCGATTCTTGATCTGCAACATCAGGTGCGGCGGGCGTGGAGAGCGGAGGTATGTCGGCGCGCAAGCACGGTCCCAGGTCGCGACAAGCACAGAAGCCCGCACCCCAACGATCTCGATCGTCCAATGCCACTCGCAATGCGTTCGCGTAGTTGCACGGGATCGAGGACCGTAAGCGTACCGATGATGTTGGTGGCGACGAACGTGATGGGCGCCTTGGCTTGCAGGGACCGCCGGACCTTGACCAGGCCGCGCTCGGTGACACGCGCTCTTTCGATGTGCGCGATGCCCTCGAGTCGCCGCTGGAGGTACGATCGGTACACGTCGTGTGGCTCCAAGGGCGTTTCGCGATTGTCGCGCCAGACGGCTTCCCATACGTCGACACGTTTCGAGCGAGTACCTGGTCGTCCCGGCAAGTCCTTGGTGGCGTTCAGCCGCAGCTCGAAGTCGAAACGTGCGCCCTGCGGGAGGGCGTCGGGGAACCGTTTCGTCTCGAGCGCCTCAAGTTCCAGCCCGAGGTGCTCCGAGGGGCGCGAGACCCGTCTCGGATCTTCGGTCGACAACACGAGCACCGTCTCGACATTGTCTCGGCATTCGTCTGACCGGTAGAGGTACGGCCGTTCGTCGAAGGATCCGAAGAGGCCGCACACGGCTTGGTGAACGAGATAGCTCCTGGTAGCGCCTCGTGCGGCGGTGCGCCCTTCTTTGGTGAACGCGACCCTCGCCCGGCTGAAGTAGAGATCAGGGTTCATTGGCTCCGTCCCTCTCTTCACCGGTACCGGTCGCGGCCAACCGGATGCGGCGAACGATGCGCTCTCCACCGAACCGGTCCGCCGCGAAGTCCCGGCGGTCCCAGACCTGCTGCGGTTCGCCCTCCTCCGGTCCGGCGCCGTCGCCGTACCAGAACACGTGCTTGGCCGCCTCGCTATAGCCACGCTCGCTGTTGTCAGCTGTGGGCCACGAGGCCGCAGCCTCGAGCGCCGAAGCAGCATCCTGCTCGCCGATCAGGATCGGCGATGCTGGGAGGCAACCCTTCCGGCCGAGGAACAGGGGTCGAGCCGGTAGCCGCAGAGCATCGGCGAGTTCGGCCAGGGACACGGGTGCCGCGTCCGCCAATCCGAGCGCAACCAGGAACGCGCCGCCGGCAAGGTAACTCTTCTTCAGGATCTGGGTTCCGCCTGCGGCCGTGCCACCCCCGCGCTTCTCGATGCCCCAACGCGTCCACCCTTGGGACCCGATTCGGTCGAGGTCGGCCGAATGGTAATCCACGATCACCTGCGGTACCCGCTCCTGGCGGACCGCGTAGTCCATCGCATCCTGAAGCGCGGTCGTGCGGGGTCCGTCGCGATAGGTCCAGCCCAGCGCTGACGCGCTCAACCCAGCAAGTGCGGAGCGCGTCGGGAACGAGAGGGTGGGCCTGAGCGGGTCCATCGCGACGCTGCCCCAAGACTGAAGCGGCCCGTCCAGGCGCAGCATTAAATACGTTTGCGCGCCCGTCATGCGCCGAGTCGGAACGTCTGCTCGAGCAGTTCGTCGAACGACCGGCGCCGCACGTCCGTGGCCGGCAGGTCGTGTATCGTCGCAATCACCGGCTCGAGCCCGTCGTCGCCGTACATGGTCGCCAGCCTGGCGCGATGTTCGAGAAGCCGCTCAATCGACGCAGCCATGACCCTGCCGCCTTCGTCCTTCACGGGGTCCAGGAACGCGTTGGCCATCGAACGCGGCTGGGCGGCGCCGCGTTCGGTCATAACGAACTCCGCGTACGAGAACGGCGCGGTGGAGCCGCGCTTCGCCGAAGGCGTCACCGTCGCCATCGCCTGAACCAGGTTCCGCCCGAGGCGCTCGGCCATGCTCGCTTCGAAACCAATGAGATTGTCACGGAGTTGGTTCATGTCGACGACTGCGTACAGGTAGTAAACGCCGGAGGAGAGCTCCGTGTCCTGGATGAGCCCCGCTCCAGCGTCGTCCTGGCTGGTCTTCAGCGTGTCGATCGCGGTGAAGTAGTCCGTCTCGGAGGCTTCGGCGTGTGTGGTGAAGGCATGCGCCACGCTCACGGCCGCATCGACGCGCGCGAAAAGATCGGATGTCACCATACGGCCAAACAACGATGTGTCGATGCTCGCCGGAAGGGCCTTGAGCGTCGCGCGCAGCGTCTTGGCGTCCTCGAGTTGGCTCTCCTTGGCGACCACCTTCTCGTCCGAGATCTCTACCCCGCGCTCGCGAAGTTCCTGCAGGACCCGAATCGCCGTTTCGTACAGGAAGTCCGTCTCCGCCTTGCTCAGCACCAACAGCTGCGAACTCTGCGCCGATTCGATGCCAGTCTTCCTTGGCACCGGCTTGGTGTCGACGGTCTGCTCCATGAGCCACTTGGCGATCGCGGTCGCCTCCTGCTCGGAGGCACCGTGCTCCGATATCAATGGCACCGCTACGAGTCTCTCGTACACGCGGACGCTGCGCACTGCGGCGTCCCCTTCGTGAGCGATTGGCGCCGACTCGCGCCAGTGCTTCTTGAGACATTGCGAGCTTATGCGTGTACGCGTCACCCCGCCGAAGGGAATCCGCTTGGCCAGGCCCACGTCGTCGCGGTTCAGCAAGGACGCCGGATACGCCGTCAGCATGTGAATCTGAACCATGTCGCCACTTCGGTCGTTCATCCTCGTTCCCCCTCTTGCGCGTCACCGCGCTTTGCGCTCTGGTACTCGTCGGAAAGGTAGAAGTTGCGCGCGAAATTCATCTTGTTCGCACGGTCCCATGAGCGAAGAAGGCGCCCGAACCGCACCCAATCGAAGCCGCCGTCCACCTTTGAGAGTAGGCGGTGCGCTTCTTGATGGGCTCTTTCACGGTCGAGGCGCAGCCAGCGCTCTATGCGCGTGCTGGCGGTCCTCGCGACAGCCAGCGCTCGCCCAGCAGACATGTCCGAGCGATGCGGATGCAAGACCATGAGCGGAATGGCGACGCGCCAGAACGCCTCTTCATCCGCGCGAACGCCATATTTGGCGATCAACCCCCAGAATGGATCTGGAGGGAAGTCGTCATGTGCCAGCATGCGGCGCAGCGTGGCCCGGTCACCGCGACTCATCGGCCCACCCTCGGAACGCCCTCGGACCGAGCCCGATATGCCCAGTACCTTGCTTTCGAACGGCCGAGACGCCGTTCCTGCATCGATCGATTCCGTGATCACGCCACCACCTCCAGCTCTGGTACCTTCTCCCACGGGAGGTCCAGGTCCCTCCGAAGCCGAGCTCGCAGGTACGCCTCGGAGCGCACCTCGTCCTCGAAATGACGTGCAACGCTGCGAGGGAGAGACTTGATCGCTGCCTCGAAGATGGCTTCGTGCCCGCCCGACCGGCCGACGACGATACTGTCGAACAGCCACTGCCGGTAGGGTCGGGTGGGGTCATCCGCACCTTCGCTCGTGGCCGCATCGATGAGAAAGTCGATGTACACGCCGTCGATGAGGGCCTCCAGGCCGTCGATTCCGGTTGTCATCTTGGCTCGGACTGAGTCGCGCGGCAGCGGGTCGTGGGACAGCACCAGCGCGATTGCTGAGCGCAAGGCACGCTTGGCCCTCGTGGTCTGCTCGAGCATCTGCTGGTGGAGTGCCGCCACCAGCGGAACTTGGCCGGAGAGCCTTAGCCGACTCGAGCGTTGCCGCGGTAGTCGTACTTCCCGGCGGTGGAAGCCACGCGTCTTGCCCTGCTCGAACGCCATCCCCTCGAACACGACGCGCAGATCGTCCACGTTCGGGGGGTTGAGCATCAGAGCGTCGGCGCTGGGCGAACGCACCGCGCCGTCGAGTTCGAAGAGCAACCGCACCACCTCCAAGTAGTCGTACCCCTTCTCCAGCGTCCCCCTTACCTTCTTATGACCGCCCTTCGGGTCCGGCACGAGTGGCGTGTATGGGTCACCGAGGCGCCCCCCTTCGGTAACGTCGTGCACTCGGGAGCGTTGGGATGCGTGGAACCACACGGTTCCGAACGCACCGGCCACCGGCTCGCCCAGGCGAACCATCCGCGCCAATGGGATGAACGCTGGGTCTAGTCTCATCGACGGAATCTGGGAGATGCCGTCCCACGGCTCGCGCCACAGCGCCCAGATCGGACCCTGCTGGTACTCCGCAGTCTCGTCCCAGCGACGGAGCATCACCGCGAGATCGTGCAGGAACGTGGCGCTGTACGAGCCGTCGATCCATGCGCCCATGAACGGGGTGCCGCTGCCGGCACCTGCACGCGAGCCGGTCAGCTGGCTCTCGTAGTTGCCGCGCCCCCCGAAGATGGCGCCGAACTGGTACTCGATCAAGGCGTAGGCCGCGAGCTCCGGCTGGAGTTGCCTGCTGACCGCCACTTTGCGCTCGTGGCCCTTGGTTCCGATGATCTGGGTGAGCAAGCTGCAATTGTCTTCCCTGTAACCGTCCGCCGCGGGAGCGACCGCATTGGGCGTCGATGGCTGCAGGAAGCCAGGCAAGAACGGGTCGGGCTGGTAGAGCTCCCAGTCCGATATCGCACTGTGCTTCAGCAGGGACTCGCGCAGCAGGGTCGCGAGCTGGCTGGCAGGCAATGCAGACGCCTCGGCAATGTCGAGGTCGGCGGATCGCATCGCACGGGCGGCGCAGCGAACCTGAAAGCGAAGCCAGTACGAGCCCTGCTCGGCGGACACCAGCGGGTAGCTGCGGCTGACGGAGTCCGTGATCAGCTCGGCCAGCAACGCCGGCAACGACCTCGACACCCGCTTACCCGCCACGTTGACAGTGAACAGCGGGTCTTGCAGTAGGTTCATGATCCCCCGATTCCGGAGCCCAGGACGCAGCGTCGCGTCCGACACGCGGCATCACCCAGAGGTGGGATGATGCGCCGCGATTCTCCCGTCCACAAGCTCTGGCTCCCCCCGACCGCGTGAGTAGAAGCCTCAGCCAGCTGGCGTAGGCATGCGCGCCGAGGACCGCGGCTGATGTACCGCTTGCAGCCTGTTCCGAGTGGGCCCCGTGCAACTACACGTTGGCAAGACCGATACACTGCACCATGGCCCCAACGAAACAGATGCCGTATCTCGGTAAAACTGCACGTGACGGCTGTACATGGCACCCGCTCATCGCCCACAGCGCCGACGTTGCGGCCGTAACGCGAAGACTCCTCGCAGAAGATTCTTTCATCCGCAGGCGCTTGGAGTGCGTGATAGGTCGTACATTCGATGAACGACTCCATGCATATCTGGTCTTTCTGGCGGGCCTCCACGACCTTGGCAAGACGAACCACCTGTTCCAGGCGATGTTGCGAGCGGCTCTCCGAGGCAACCGTCTGCGCAGCCAGGGTCATGTGCTCGTCGTCTTCCGCACCTTCGCAGCCGAC
>CAZACZ010000100.1:6673-9275 GCA_964483695.1 uncultured bacterium
TCTCCCATCCCAGCCGGGCTTCACGCATCTGTTCGCAGGACTCGTGACGTTGGCGGACTGGATCGGTTCGACGGTGGCTGCGTTCCCATTCGCGCCAGAAGCAGACGCCGAACCCGACGCCTACTGGGAACGAGCCATCGATCGGGCCGACGTCGCCTGCCGGCAGATCGGTGTCGTAGCAACGCGGCAAGTGAGGACCTTCGCGGCTGCGAGCCTCTACCAGGGTCTCTTCCCCGACACCTTCGACCCGGTGCGGGCGACGATTCCGACCGCGTTGCAGCGCCACATCGGAACGATGAACCTTCCGAAACCGGGTACGCGTATCTTGATCGAAAGCGCCACGGGCAGCGGCAAGACCGAGGCTGCGCTCGCCTTGTACGCCCGCCTCCGTAAGGCCGGCCTGGTGGGCGGCATGATGTTCGCTCTGCCGACGCGTGCTACCGCCAGAGCGATGCACGATCGCGTTCGCGCCATGACAACGCAGCTGTACGCGAACGACGCCCCAAGCGTGACACTGGCCGTCGGCGGAGCGAACCCCGACTACCATAGCGGCACGCGGTTTATCGCCGAGGAGGCGCTCACATACGACGACCAAGACGACCTTGCCGCCGAGCTTGCGAACTGGTCGTCGCGCCACAGCAAGAAGTATCTCGCGGCTGAGGTCGTCGTGGGTACCGTCGACCAAGCACTGCTGGCTGCGCTTGCGGTCAAGCACGCCCACATTCGGCTGGCCGGAATCTCGCGCCAGTTGCTCGTTGTGGACGAGGTACACTCGCACGACCGCTACATGCTCGCGGTGCTCATGTCGCTGCTGCGGTTCCATGCGGACTCCGGCGGCATCGCCCTGCTCATGTCGGCGACGCTGGCCTCGGCCGCGAGGGAGCTCCTTGGCCCCAGCGCCGAGTCAATCCTGACGTTCGAGGACGCAGTCCAGCGCCCTTACCCGACGGTGGCGACGCTTGAACATGGCGGGACGTGGCTCGACCAGACGCTGGGCGATGCCGCACCGCCCCGGACGGCCCACTGGTTGCTATCGGACGAGGCGGGGGCGGTTCGGACTGCCGTCGACGCCGCACGGGCAGGCGCCCGCGTATGCATCCTGCGAAACACCGTGCGCGACGCGCAGGCAACCATCTCAGCTATCGAGCGGCCCGACCGAGACCTGCTCTGGCGACCCGCCGCTGACGGCCACGCGACCGCCTATCATGCGCGCTTCACGCCCCCCGATCGGTCGGTTCTCGACGAACGCGTGTTGGCAAGTTTCGGTAAGGGCGGCAGCGCCGGAGGCTCACTCCTGGTCGCCACGCAGGTGATCGAGCAGAGCCTCGATGTCGACTTCGACCTCCTCATCACGGACCTCGCTCCGGTCGAGGTACTGCTGCAACGGCTCGGCCGCGTCCACCGGCACCGCGAACGCGACACCCTTAGGCCCGACGCTTACAAGGAGTCACGCCTGGTCGTCATCGCTCCGCCCGAACCGTTCGCTCCGAAGCGCATGTACCGCGGCCCGCACGGCTGGGGCGCTGTGTACCAGAACATGCCCGCCCTGGAGCTGACGCGTCGGTTGATCTCACAAGAATCGACGATTGAAGTTCCGTCGGCCAACCGTATGCTGCTAGAGCGCGTTTACCACGCATCCTCGCTCGACGAGCTCCGCGGCGAACCTGGCTGGGCCGAAGCGATGGATGAACTCGTGGGCAAGGACATCGGTGCGCGAATGGTTGCGGCAGACAGCATGCTCGATTTTCGCGAGAGCTACGGCCAGAACGCCTCGCGCTTCCGGCAGGATGTGAGGGTCAGGACACGCATAGGGGATGACTCGATTGACGTCCGCCTCGATCCGCCGGTCCCCTGCTGGTACGCCAAGGGAGAGACGTCCGACACCGTTTCGCTACCCTTGTGGCAACTAAGAGGGATGGGCGACGCTCTCTACCTGAAGGACGTCCGCGTTTCGGGCAACATCAGCAACGGGGGCGTCGCGCAATACGCTTTGGACCCAGGCCACCTCCTGCGATACGAACCGACGGGGTGGCGCGTCGTTCCGGGCCATTCGAGCTGACCGCGAAGTTCCGCCCGGCACCGAAACCCAGCAGGAGCTCAACCGGTCGTTGAAGTGGTGGTCTGTAGCGGTCCAGGGCAATCGTCAAAGGCTTCTGCCTGCCGCAGTTCGAACAATTGCGCAGGGGGCCGTCCGGTTGTCGCGTGGTGGGTCGGCTTGCCCGTTGGGTCGGTTGGACAGCCCTGACGTCGGCAGAGACTCCTTTCTCTGTCGAAAGGGAGAACGCGGCATACGAGCGAGATGCGACCAGGCGCCGAGGGCGCGGTTCTGGCAGTACTTTCGAAGCACGCGGTCGTTCAGCGTCGAAGCCTTGACCGCCCGATCTGCCAAGCTACGTTGGACCCCCTTACCCCCCGGCGCTACGCTGGACTCGTCGTCTCGTCTTCCTGCGGGCGTGCGGTTCCGTAACGGTCGGCACCCTACCCACTTCACGAGACCGAGGCAAGGAGCACCCCATGTGCCACCCCGAACGTCACCGCATGCACCGAATCGGTTGGCTGCGCGCCGCCGTGCTCGGCGCCAACGACGGCATCGTCTCCACCG
>CAZACZ010000101.1:0-5442 GCA_964483695.1 uncultured bacterium
GTCACGTCGTTCCCGTCCCCCGGCCGAACGTAGCCGGCGTGCTAGACTTACCGGTCGCGGGCACGGCGGCCGGCGCGGTGCCCCAGGAACGCGTGGGGGACGGCAGAACGCGGGCTACGGGGTCGACCTCGCGTGGGGGCCTTGGCCGCTGGCCTGTCGGATGGGGATAGGGTCCGTCGGCACGTGCCCTCGAGAGCCGAGGATCACGCTCGAACGACCGTCACGGAGGAGGCAACGGTGGCGAAGGCCAAGAACAACGACGTCGCAAGCAGCGCGCACGAGGACGCGTCGGCGAAGCAGGCAGCGGCCGAAGGCGCGGCGACGTCGAAGGCGAAGCGGGCGACCAAGCCTCCGGCCAATCCCGAGGCCGGGACCGAGAAGCGACCGGCACCGACGTCCAAGTCGAGTGCTGCTTCGGGCGGCAAGGCAAGCGTGAAGGCGAGCGCGAAGACAAGCGCGGCCTCCATTGCCAAGCCCGGTGGCAAGGGCGCGAAGCAGGCCGCGGCACATGCCGATGGCGAGGCCGCCGCCGAGGGTGCCGCGGTCAAGGCCGGCACCGACGGCCCCTCCAAGGCAGCTGCCGCAGGTGAAGGCAAGAAGCCCGGCAAGGCGTCTGGAAGGTCCGGTGAAGCACCGATCGCGATGGCAGCGGGCGACGGAAAGCCCGATGGCGCCGCCTCCGCCAGCGCGAAGGCCAAGAAGCCCGCAAAGGCTGCGGCCACCAAGGGCGACAAGGACGGCAAGGGCGCCAAGGACGGCAAGGGCGCCAAGGGGGCCAAGGGCGGCAGTGACGCCAAGGGCACCAAAGACGCCAAGGGCGCGGCCGGCTCGCCGGCCGCCGGAAAGGCGGCGACAGGCGAGCCCGCGGCCTCGTCGCGGCCTACCACCGGTTCCGCCTGGGTTCAGACCGACATCATCGGCAGCCTCATCGATCGCGGTCGTGACACCGGGCAGCTCGACACCGAGGAGATCAGCGAGGCGTTCCGCCGCGCGGTCGAGAGCGTAGGCCTCGACCCCGAGGAGCAGAACTTCGAAGAGCTGATGGAGGTGCTCGACCAGCGCGGCATCCTCGTGGCGGACCTGGCCGAGGACGAGATCATCGACGAAGAGGACATCGACGAGGACGAGCTCGACGAGGAAGAGGAAGACGGAAGCCTCGACCGCGAGGAGATGGAAGCGCGGGCCGAGGCGATGGCCGACGCCCGCGTCAAGACCAACGATCCCGTGCGGCAGTACCTCCAGGAGATCGGGCGCGTGAAGCTGCTGACGCTCGACGAGGAGATCGACTTGGCGCGCCGCATCGAGGAGGGCGAGGCCGCTCGCAAGGTGCTCGACGAGTCCGCCGAGGAGTACGACGAACGCGGCCAGCGCCGGTTGCGGCGCGTGGTCGAGGACGGTGACTTGGCCCGCAAGCACCTGATCGAAGCCAACCTGCGCTTGGTCGTATCCATCGCCAAGAAGTACAACGGCCGCGGCATGAGCTTCCTGGACCTCATCCAGGAAGGGAACCAGGGCCTCATCCGCGCGGTCGAGAAGTTCGAGTACCGCAGGCGCTACAAGTTCAGCACCTACGCCACCTGGTGGATCCGCCAGGCGATCAACCGCGCCATCGCCGACCAGTCGCGCACCATCCGCATCCCGGTGCACATGGTCGAGACGATCAACAAGCTCACCCGCGCCAGCCGCCGGTTGCAGCAGGAGCTCTCGCGCGAACCCAGCTACGCCGAGATCGCGGACGCCATGGGACCCGACTGGAACGCCGAGAAGGTCGAGGAGGCGTTCAAGCTCACGCGCGAGCCGTTCAGCCTCGAGACCCCCATCGGCGACGAGGAGGACAGCTTCTACGGCGACTTCATCCCCGACGACAACATCGAGTCGCCGGTGGACGAGGCCTCGAAGATCATCCTCAGCGAGGAGCTGGACGAGGCGCTCAACAAGCTCAACGAGCGCGAGGCGATGGTGCTCAAGCTGCGCAAGGGACTGGTGGACGGCCGCGAGCACACGCTCGAGGAAGTCGGCAGCCACTTCGGCGTGACGCGCGAGCGCATCCGGCAGATCGAGAACAAGGCGCTGCGCAAGCTCAAGTACCACGAGAGCCGGACGCGGAAGCTGCGCGACTTCCTGGACTGAGGCGCCCACCTCCGGGCGCCAACGCCTACCCGGTCCGAACCCCTGCCCGCGGCTTCGCGCCGCGGGCAGTTCGCTAGCGCGCCACTACCGGCACGGTCATCACGGCCTCCAGGCCGCTGCCGGTGTTGCGGAGCCGCAACTCCCCGCGCAGCGTCGCGACGATCAGCGCCACCAACGAGAGCCCGAGGCCCGTGCCGGCGCGCGGGCTACCGGCCCGGAAGAACGGTTCGGTGAGGCGCGCGACGTCCTGGTCGGCCACGCCGGGGCCGTCGTCGGTGATGCGGATCTCGATGGCGCCGTGGCGCTCGGCGACATGCAAGGTGGTGCTGCCGCCACCGTGGCGTAGCGCGTTGTCGAGGAGGTTCGCCATCGCCTGACGCAACAGCGGTCCGTGCTCGACCACGACGTCGGTCCCTGCCAGCGTGACGGTGACGCGCGGCCTGGCATCCGGGTCGAGGCTCGCGAGCGCGTCCTCGACCACCTCGGACAGTCGGCGGGGCGCCGCGGCCGGTTCGGTCGAGCGCGTCATGGCGAGGAGCGCTTCGAGGATCTCCTCGATCCGGTGCGCCTGGCGTCGGATGCGAGGCAGCACGTCGGCCGCGTCGGCGTAACCGAGGTCGACGCGTTCGAGCTGGAGGCGCATGGCGGCCAAGGGGGTGCGCAGCTCGTGCGAAGCGTAGCGGGTGAAGGCACGTTCGCGATCCACGTAGCCGCGGACCGCCTCGACCATGGCGTTGAAGCTTCGCCCGAGCTGACCGAGTTCGTCGTTGCCCGGCGGTACCTCGAGCGGTTCGGGGAAGCGCTGGGACGCCACCAGTTCGGTGGCGGCGGTGAGCCGGCGCAGCGGCCGAGCGAGCCGGCGCGTGACCGTCCACGCCACCACCAACGCGACGCCAAGTACGACGGGGATGTCGAGCAAGTCCCACAGCAGGCGGCCGTGCCCGCTCGAGGTCGTCGGCGCGGCGCTGGCGTACGGCTCGCCGACGTCCGCCGGCACGTCGGCGCGCGTGATCGTGACGCCGTCGAGCACCACGTCCAGAACGCCTTCGAGCAGCACGGTCGCCGCTACCGCCAGCGTGACCGCCAGCAAGATGGACCGGCGGAAGCTCATGCCGGACCCAGGCGGTACCCGCCCGCGACGGTACGGATGGCCTCGTCCGCGATCTTGGCGCGAAGCTGGCGCACGTAGACGCGCACGACGCGGTGGCCCGATGCTGCCCGCGGGAAGAACCGGTCCAGCAGTTCGTCCACCGTGAACACGCGCTCCGGGTGCAACGCGAACAGCTCGAGCATGGCGAACTCCCGGTCGCTCAGCCGGACGTCGCGGCCGTGCCACGCCACGCGGCGGGCGGCCAAGTCGACGCGCAGCGGGGCGCGCTCGACCACCGTGGCTTTGGTGTCGGCGCTGCGCCGCAGGAGCGCGCGGACGCGGGCCAGGAACTCCGCCAGGCCGAACGGCTTCACCAGGTAGTCGTCGGCGCCCAGGTCGAGGCCGCGCACCCGGTCGGCTTCGGTGTCGCGGGCGCTGACGAACAGGATGGGACCGTCGAAGCCGACCTCGCGCAAGTGGCGGGCCAACGAGAACCCTGCGTCCTCGTCGTCGGGCAGCATCACGTCGAGCACCGCCAGGTCGAACGGCGCCGCGGCGAGTGCGTCGATGGCTTCGTCGACGCGACGTGCGCGCGCGACCTCGTAGCGGCCCAGACGAAGGGCCTCGACGAGCGGCTCGGCGATGTCGTCGTGGTCCTCGAGCAGGAGGATGCGCACGTGATCCCTTCCCGCCGTTCCCGGGCTCTCGCGCGAGGCCACGGGGTGCGCGACTTACCTGCGGCTTACCTCGGGGACCTAGGATGAGCGCTCGTGAAGCACCGCGGGCGAAGCGCGCGACGGCCGGCGGGACGTTCGTCCCTTGACGTCGCGTCGCGGTCGGGAACGTGCGACGCGCATGATATATCATCGCGTTCACGCAATGCCCCGTCGGCCGTCCGGCCGCGCATCGCCTCCGGAGCCAAGGAAGGACAGAACCGCATGGATCGACGACGAGACCGTCGGCGACGCGTTCGCTCGACCCTCGCTGCGCTCGCTTGGATCGTCTGCGCCGCCACCACGAGCGGCGGCTTCGCCCAGGGCATGCTCCAGGGCGAGGTGCGCATCGGCATCGTCGTGCCGCCCCGCGCGAGCGGCGACCCGCTCGCCGACGCCGTGGCCCGCGGCGTCGCGAACGGCGCCACCATGGCGAACGAGGAGTTCTCCTTCAACGCCGAGATGCTCGGCATCGACTTCGCCGTGCTGACGCGCGAGGCGAGCGGCCCCGACGCGGTGACGGCCGCCGCCGAGGAGCTGGTGGCCGAGGGGGCGTTCGCCGTGGCGGGAGGGTTCGACGGCGACGAAGCCGCGGCGCTGGCGCGGTGGTCGGCCGCGCGGGGTGTGCCGTACCTGAACCTCGGTTCCTCCGCCGACGCACTCCGCAACGACGCGTGCACCGCCACTGCCTTCCACCTGGAGGCGAGCGCCGCCATGTACCTCGACGCCATCGCGGGGTGGTACGTGCGCTCGGGCTTCCGGCAGTGGTACGTCGTGGTCGGCGACGACGCCGAGAGCGCGGCGCAACTCGAGCGCGCCAAGCGCGGGCTGCGCGAGCGGCACTTCGGCGCGCGCGTCGTCGGCGAGACGGTGCTGGCCGCCGACCAGACCGACCTGAGCCGGATGGTGAGCGCCATCCGGCGTAGCCGCGCCGACCTGGTGGTGCTGCTGCTGAGTGCTTCCGAGCAGCTCCGTGTGCTGCAGGCGCTCGACGCCGCCGGCGCCGAGGTCGAGGTGGCGGGCTTCCCGTACCCGGCGGCGCAGACCCGCGCGTTCTTCCGCGCATCGCGCGAGGCCGCGCCGCGCCTCGGCACGCAGCACCGCGTCAGCGTCTGGGAGGCCACTCTCGACGCCTACGGCGCGCGCGAGATGAACGCCAGGTACTTAGCGCGCTTCGGCGAGCCGATGGACGCGCCCGCCTGGGCCGCCTACCAGGCCGTCAAGATCGCGTACGAAGCGGCGTTCTTCGGTGGATCCACCGACGCCGCCGCGGTGCTCGCCTACCTGGCAGCGCCCACCAGCGTGTTCGACGTGTACAAGGGGATCGGCACGTCGTTCCGGCCGTGGGACGGCCAACTGCGCGAATCGCTCTTCCTGATCAAGATCAGCGGCACGACCGACGACGCCTTCACGCTCGCGCTGCTGGTCGGACAACTCCCCGCCATCTACATGCCCGGCACCGACCCGGTCGAGCGCCTCGACCAGCTCGGCGACCTGGCCGCCGCCAGC
>CAZACZ010000101.1:5542-8878 GCA_964483695.1 uncultured bacterium
GCGTACGTCTCGGCGGAGATCGGCGGCACGATCTCGGTGGTGGACACCTCCACCCACACCGTCATCGACACCATCAACCTGGGCCTCGACTCGCGGCCGGTGGAGATCGCCGTCGATCCCACCAGCACGCGCATCTACGTCGCCGGCGGCGGCACCAGCGCGGTGTACGTCATCGACACCGCCTCCAACCAGGTCGTCGCGACCATCAGCGAGCAGATGGGCCGGCGCCCATGGGGCATCGCCATCACGCCGGACGGGACCCGGGTCTACACCGCCGACGGACTGTCGGACAGCGTCACCGTCATCGACACCGCGTGCCTGTGCGTGGTGAAGCGCATCGAGGCGGGCCGCGGCGCGCATTCTGCCGAGATCGGGGTGATCCCCGGTGGTCTCTGACCTCGACGCGAAGCGCGCCGCGGGGCGGCGCCGCGTTCGCCACGGGGGAATCGCCCTGCTGGTCGTAGCCGCGCTCGGGGTGGGCCAGGCGCAGTACGGCTACACGCCTAGCTTCGACTGGACCGTGCTGCAGAGCCAAGCCTACGGCCTCGAGCTGGTGGCGCAACGCCTCCGTGTGGTGGAGGCGTTCGAAGCGCCGCTCGACGAGGACCTGCTGGAGCAGGTCGAGGCGATGTTGGAAGAGGACGCCCCGCGCTTCCTCGGGACGCTGGCCGCGCGCGACGGCGCGCTGGCAGCCGCCCTGGTCGAGGCGTTGGAGGCGGTCGAGGAGGCAGTCGAGGAGGGCGAGGACGCGCACGAGGCGGTGGGCGAGGCGCGTGATCTGCTGGAGCGCGCCTACACTGCGCTGGTCCCGTCCGCCGTGCGCGCCGCGCCGGCGTTCGTCGGGGCGCTCATCTCCGACCTGTCGTTCGGCGAGGGTGGCGTCGCCGAAGGGTACGAGGAGGCCGCCGACGGCGAGACCTACGAGTTCACCAGCGGCTGGGCCGCGCTGCAGCGCGTCAAGGAGTTGTGGAACGAGGTGGCCTGGGCGGCGGACGCTCGGCATCGGGCCGACATCCAGGAGATGCTGGTGTTCCTAGACGGCGTCTACCCGTCGGCCGAGCCGCCCGACGCCATCGTCGGGAGCCCGGAAGAGGCCGAGGCGCCGGCGCAGCGCTTGGTCGGCCTGCTCGAGCCGGTGGTCGACGCGAACCTCTTCGCCGGCCGCGACATGCCGGCGTTGGCCGCGCACCTAGCGCAGGCGATCGAACCGGCGTGCGCCGCGTACGCCGCCGGCGACGACGCACGCGCCCAGGAGATCGCCATCGCCGTGGGCGACCTCTACCTCAAGCACTTAGGCGACTTCGTCGGCTTCATGGCGCCCGAGACGCACGAGGAGGCGGCCGAGGCGATCCTGGCCCTCACCGGCCTGGCGGGCGAAGGCGCCGACGAGGACGACGAAGGGGAGGAAGCCGAAGCCGCCGACGCGGACGAGGGCGAGGACGAGGCCGCGGAGGAAGAGGCCGCGCTCGATGACCCCGCCGGGGTCTGCCGTGACCTCCAGGACGCCCTCCAGGAGGCGCGCGAGGCGCTCGGCGGCTGACCTCGTGCCAGGACCGGCGCCTCGGCCATCGTCGCCGAGGCGCCGGTTCGTGTAATGTCCGTAGGATGACGCAGCCACCCCCACGGCAACCAGGCGAAGCCGTCGCGACCGCATCGCCGGACGCCGCACCGACGCCCCCGGCCATCCGGACCGAAGACCTCGGCCGCCGCTACGGAGACGTGGTGGCGGTCGATTCGGTGTCGTTCGAGGTGGCTGCCGGCGAGTTCTTCGCCCTGCTCGGGCCGAACGGCGCCGGCAAGACCACCACCATGCACGTGCTCACCACGCTCGTGCGCCCCAGCCAGGGGCGCGCCTCCGTGATGGGCCACGACGTGGAGCGTGAGGCGGCGGCGGTGCGCCGCAGCCTCGGCATGGTGTTCCAGGACCCCGCCGTCGACGACCGGCTCACGGCGCGCGAGAACCTCGAGATCCACGCCGTGCTCTACGGCATCCCGCGCGAGCGACGCGCGGACGCCATCGAGCAGGCGCTGCGCTGGGCGTCGTTGGGCGAGGTGGGCGGCAGACGGGTTCGTTCCTTCTCGGGCGGCATGAAGCGCCGCCTCGAACTCGCGCGGGCCCTCATGCACGGCCCGCGCGTGCTGTTCCTCGACGAACCCACCATCGGCCTCGACCCGCAAGGGCGCCGGCACCTGTGGGAACGCATCGCGACGCTGCGCCAGGAGGGCATGACGGTGCTGATGACGACGCACAACCTCCCCGAGGCGCAGTCGTGCGACCGCGTCGGCATCATCGATCACGGCAGGTTGGTCGCCATCGGCGCACCCGACGATCTGATCCGCGAGCACGGCGGCCGCGAAGGCGCCGACCTCGAGGACGTCTTCATCGCCCTCACCGGCCACCAGTTGCGCGACGAGATGGCGACGGCGCGCGACCTGATGATGGGCTTCGCCCAGCGCGGCGGGGAGCACACGCGATGAACCCGTCCGTCGTGTGGGTGATGTGGAAGCGCGAGATGCTGCGCTACCGGCGCGACCGCTCGCAGCTCTTCGGCGGCGTCTCGCGCACCGTCCTGTGGCTGCTGATCCTCGGCTTCGGCCTCGGAGCGGCGCTACGCGAGATCGAAGGGTACAGCTACGCCGAGTACATCCTGCCTGGCGTCATCACCCTCAACGTACTGTTCGCGTCGCTCCAGTGCGCCATCTCGCTGGTGTGGGACCGCGAGGTCGGCATCCTGCGCGAGGTGGCGGTGTCGCCCGCGCCGATCCTGTCGGTGACGCTCGGCAAGCTGCTCGGCGGCGCCACCATCGCGGTGGTGCAAGGCACCATCCCGCTGCTGTTCGCGCCGTTCATCGGCGTGCGCCTGAGCGTGCCTGCAGTGCTGGGCGCGTGGGGGGTGACGTTCTTCCTGGGGCTGTTCGTGACGGCCCTCGGCGTGATCATCGCGTCGCGCCTGAAGACGTTCGAGGGGTTCGGCAGTATCTCCAACGGCGTCATCCAGCCGCTCTACTTCCTCTCCGGCTCGATCTTCCCGCTGCGCGGCGTGATCGGCGGCGTCGGGTTCCTCGACATCCCCGAGTCGATCCGCGAGGAGCTTCGCCGCCTCGGCATCTACGCCATCGGCGGCGGCTGGCTGGTGCAACTGCCGGTGTGGATCCAGGTGCTGGTCTACGTGAACCCCGTGAGCTACCAGCTCGACCTGCTGCGGTACGTCCTGTTGGGGTTCCAGCAGCTGCCGATGGCCGCCGACCTGGCGGTGACGTTCGGGGCGGCGCCGGTGGCGGTGGTGCTGGCGGCGTGGTCGATGCGGAGGATGATGCAGACGCGGTAGGGGGTGG
>CAZACZ010000102.1:0-8395 GCA_964483695.1 uncultured bacterium
GACGCGGCGCGCGACCTCGTCGCCGCGGGCGGGCCCCCACGACCCCGCGGCGTACCGCTCCACCGCGGTGGGATGCGCCAAGGCGCCGTCGACGATGCGCCAGGCGGTCTCGACCTCGTCCTCGCGTGGGAACAGCGTGGCGTCGCCGCGCATCGCAGCGGCGTAGAGCCGCTGGTACGGCGTCGCCTCGTCCGCGTCCTGCTCGTGCAGCACCAGCTCGACGCCGCGGCCGCGCATGCCCGCGCCGGGCGCCTTGACGTTCGCGCCGAGGGCGATGGTGACGTTCGGGCTGAGGCGGAAGCGCAGGTAGTTGGCGGAGCCGTCCTGCGCCCCGCCGTCTGGCGCAGCTTGCGCGCGGCGGAACGTCACGAGCACCTCGGTGGCCGACACCGGCAGGCGCTTGCCGGTGCGCACCAGGAACGGCACGCCGTCCCAGCGCGGGTTCGCGACGTCCAACCGCATGGCCGCGTACGTCTCGACCTCCGAGTCGTCGGGAACGCCTTCGGCGGCGCGGTAGCCGTCGTACTGGCCGCGCACCACGTCGGACGGGCCGAGCGGCCGGATCGCGTCCAGCAGCGCCACCTTGGCGTCGCGCAACGACGCGGTGGTGTCGCTTGCGGGCGGTTCCATCGCCAGCAGCGCCACCACCTGCAGCAGGTGGTTCTGCACCACGTCGCGGATGGCGCCCACCTCGTCGTACGAACGCCCCCGGTGGCGTACGCCGAACGCCTCGGCCATGGTGATCTGCACGTTGGCGACGTGCTCGCGGTTCCACAGCGGCTCGAGGAAGGCGTTGGCGTACCGGAAGAAGAGCAGGTTCTGCACCGCCTCCTTGCCCAGGAAGTGATCGATCCGGAAGACGTCGCCCTCGGCGAAGACCCGGTGCACGGCGTGGTTCAACGCCCGGGCCGAGGCGAGGTCGTGGCCGAAGGGCTTCTCCACCATCAGCCGGGCACCGTGCTGGAGGCCCACCGACGCCAACCCGTCGACGACGGCCGCGAACTGGCTCGGAGGCAGCGCCAGGTGGACCAGCGGGTGCTCGGCGCCCTGCAGTGCATCGCGCAGCCGGGCGAAGGTGGCCGGGTCGTGGTCGTCGCCTTCCACCAGCAGCAGGCGCTCGGCGAACGCCGAGAGGGTGGCTTCGTCGGCGCCGCCGTGCGCCTCCAAGCTGGCCCTGGCGCGCTCCAGCAGCGCCTCCTTGCCCCCCACGCCCATCGCCACGCCGACGATGGGGCCAACGTAGGAGCCGTCGCGAACCAGGCCGCGAAGGGCGGGGAAGAGCTCCTGGTAGGCGAGGTCGCCGCTGATGCCGAAGATCACCAGCGCGTCGGTGGCGGGTGCGGTCATGGGGACCCCCTGTCGAGACCGGGTCGACCTCCCGGGCTACGCACCCGACCCTACACCCGCGGTATGACGCACCTGGTACCGCGCCCAGCGTCCGCACGGGGCGGCACCAGGTAGGCGGCCGCTCGGAGCGGGCACGAGCATGGCGGCCGGGGCCAAGCGACGTCGGAGGCGAGACCATGGAGAGCAACCCGAACCCGACCGGACCGAACCCGATGCAGCACCACGAGGTCGGTTGAGGTGAACGCACCTGGCGCTCCCGGGATGCCCGCCACCTGGACCGCAAGCGCGAAGGACGTCGTCACCACCGCCTTGGGGCCGAGCCGGCTGTGGGCCACCGTAGGCCAGGGCATCGTCAACGAGGTCTACTGGCCTTCTACGGGCGAGCCGCAACTGCGTGACCTGGGCTTCATCGTGGCGGGTCCGCACGGCTGGACCGAGGTGAAGCGCGCGGGGCGCTACGAGGTGTCGACGCCGAGCACGAGCATCCCGCTGCCGCAAGTGACGCACCGAGGCGACGGCTTCGAGCTCGAGCTCGAGATCGTCCCGGATCCGCTTCGCGACGTGCTCTTGATCCGCTACCGGCTGCGCGGCGACGACGCGAGCCTGTTCGTGCTGGTGGCGCCGCACCTTGGGCGCGAGCCGGGGCGCAACGATGCCTGGACCGACGAGGTGCTCCTCGCGCACGGCGGCGACGCGTCGTTGTGCGTCGGCGCCGACGGTGGGTTCGCGCGCTCGAGCGCCGGGTTCGTGGGCGCGTCGGACGGCTGGCAGGACTTCCAGCGCCACGGCGCCATGACCTGGCACTACGATCGCGCCGAGGGCGGCAACGTGGCGTTGACCGGCGAGCTGGCCAACGCGTCGGGGACGCTGGCCGTGGCGTTCGCCGCCACCCCGGAAGGCGCTCGCACGCTGTGCCGTTCGAGCCTCGCCGCCGGCTTCGCCGGCGCGAAGGACGCGTTCGTGGAGGGGTGGGAGTCGTGGGCGCGGGGCCTGGCCATCGCCGACGCGCCCGAGGCGATCCGCAGCGAGGCGGTGCTCTCGGCGACGGTGCTCAAGGTGCACGAGGACCGAACGTTCCCCGGTGCGGTGGTGGCCAGCTTGAGCGTTCCGTGGGGCGCGACGCGCACCGACCCCGGTGGCTACCACCTGGTGTGGGCGCGCGACGCCGTCGAGGCAGGGCTCGGTCTGCTCGCCGCCGGCCAGCTCGTCGACGCGCGGCGCATGCTGGCGTACCTGATCGCGACGCAGTCGCGAGACGGTCACTGGACGCAGAACTTCTACCCCGACGGGCGCCCGTACTGGAGCGGGGTGCAGCTCGACGAGGCCGGGTTCCCGATCCTGCTGGCCGCCAAGCTGCGCGAACTCGGCGGCCTCGACGGCATAGCAGGCGTGCCGCGGATGGTGCGTCAGGCCGCGGCGTACCTGGCCCGCCACGGCCCGTCGTCGCCGCAGGACCGCTGGGAGGAGAACGCCGGCATCGGCCCGTTCACCCTGGCGGTCGAGGTCGCCGCGCTCGTGGCGGCGAGCTCGTTCCTCGACGCGGGCGACGCCGCGTACGCCTCGTCGCTGGCCGACGCCTGGAACGAACGCATCGAGGCATGGACCTACGTCGAGGGTGACGCGCGCGACCCCTCGCTGGCGGCCCAGGCGGGCGCCGACGGGTACTACGTCCGCATCGCTCCGCCCGAAGGCGGCTTGCGCGGTCGGGTGCACGTCCGCAACCGGCCCGACGGCAGCGTGGCGGTAGCCGACCTCGTCAGCCTCGACTTCTTGTACCTGGCGCGGCTCGGCCTGCGCCGCCCCGACGACCCGAGGATGCGAAGCACCCTGGCGGTGGCGGACGCGGTGCTGCGCGCGCCCACCCCCTGCGGCGCGGGGTACCACCGCTACGACCGCGACGGCTACGGCGAGCATGCCGACGGCGCGCCGTTCGACGGCCGCGGGATCGGTCGCGCGTGGCCGCTGCTGACCGGCGAGCGCGGCCACATGGCGCTGCAGGCAGGGGAGGACCCGCTACCGTACCTCGAGACGATGCGCTGCATGAGCGGCCGCGCCGGGCTGCTGCCGGAGCAGGTATGGGACGCCGACGCCATCCCGGAGCGCGGCCTCGAGCCGGGCAGGCCCACGGGCAGCGCGATGCCGCTGATGTGGGCGCATGCCGAGTTCCTCAAGCTCGTCCACGCGCGCGCGTCGGGCAAGCCGCTCGAGCTCCTGCGCGTGGTCGAGGAGCGCTACGCCGCGTGCCGACCCGAGGCCGGCACCTGGCATTGGCGCAGCGAGGCACCGTTCGACGCCCTGCCGCAAGGGCGCGCTCTCCTCGTCGAGGACGCCCGGCCGTTCGTGGCGCGCGTCGGGTTCGACGGCTGGCAGGCGCCCCGGGAGCGGCCGTCGGAGCCGCTGGGGTTGGGCATGCATGGGGTTCGCTGGTCGGCGCGCGAGCTGGCGGGCCACGCCACGATCGAGTTCACCCGTCGCGACGCCGACGGCCGCTGGGAAGGGGTGGATCACGCGGTGCGGCTGGTGCCGGAGGCGGCGGACGGGGGGCCCGAGGCGGGCGCCTGAGCCGCCGCGAGCGGCAGTGTGAAGCAGAACGCCGCTCCCTTGCCCGGACTGCTCTCCAGCCAGATGCGTCCGCCCATCGCCTCGACCAGACCCTTGCTGATCGCCAGACCCACGCCGACGCCGCCCCTGCCGCGACTGCGGGCGTCGTCGACCCGGTAGAAGCGCTCGAAGACCTTCTCCTGCTGCGCTCGTGGCACACCGGGCCCGGTATCGCTGGTGACGAAGGCGACGGACCCCTCGTCCGCCCACGCCGAGAGCGTCACCCTGCCGCCCGATGGCGTGTGCCGGAGGGCGTTGGACAGCAGGTTCGAGACGACCTGCAGGGTGCGCTCGGGGTCGGCCCACACCGCCGGGAGCGCCTCGTCGGCGTCCACCTCGAGCCGCACGCAACGGTCGTCGTACGCGCCACCGAAGCGCTCGGCCGCGTCCTGCAGCAGTCGTTGCGGAAGGACCGCCGTCGGGCGCACCTCGACGGCGCCGGCGTCGACACGCGCCACCAGCAGCAGGTCGTTCGCCATGGCGCGCAACGCGGCCGTCTCGCGACGGATCGCCTTGGCGGCCGTGTCGGCGGGGATGACGCCGTCGGCCATCGCCTCGGCGTAGCCCTGCAGCGCGGTGAGCGGGGTGCGCAGCTCGTGCGCGACCGCGGTGATCAAGTCCAGCCGCTCGGCTTCGAGGCGGCCGAGCGCGGTCGCCATGTCGTTGAAGCTGCCCGCCACCTCGGACAGTTCGCCTCGGTCGGGCAGGACCACGCGGGCGTCGTAACGGCCGTGCGCCACGGTGCGAGCGGCGTCCACCAGGGCCCGCCCCGCGTCGGCGACGATGCGGCTCTGGCGCAAGCTGGCGACCGCGGCCAAGGCGACGGAGAGCGGCAGGGAAGAGACGAACGACATCAGCAGGGCCCTACGGTGACCATGTTCCAGCGCGTCGAACAGGCCGGCACCCGAGACGCCGGCTGCGCGCAGGACCTCGGCGACGTGCCGTTCGTAGTACCCCTGGTCGAGCACCAGGCCGATGGCGAGCAGCGCGCTCAGCGCCACGCCGATGGCGACGAGATGGCTCAGGAAGAGCCGCGGGAAGAGTCGCATACGTCGTCCAGGAAGCGGTAGCCGACGCCGTGCACGGTGGCGATGAAGCGCGGTGCGTCGGCGTCGTCGCCGAGCTTCTTGCGCAACGCCGCGATGCGCACGTCCACTACCCGCTCGATCCCGTCGAAGTCGGGCCCCCAGAGGCGTTCGAGCAGGCGTTCGCGGCTCCAGACCAGGCCCGGGTGCTGCGCCAGGGTGAGGAGCAGGTCGAACTCCAGGCGCGACAGCCGGACGGGACCGCCGTCGAGCGTCACCGAGCGGGTGCTCGGGGTCAGTGTGAGGCCGCCGTGGACCAGCGCCTCGCCGAGCCCCGAGCGGCGCAGCAGCGCCTTCACGCGCGCCGACACCTCGCGCGGGCTGAACGGCTTCACGACGTAGTCGTCGGCGCCCAGCTCGAGACCGAGCACACGCTCTTCCTCGGTGCCGCGCGCCGACAACATCAAGATGGGGAGCTCGGGCCGGTCGCGCTTCAACACGTGCGCCACCTCCCAGCCGTCGACTTCCGGCAGCATCAGGTCGAGCACCACCAGGTCGCAGCTCGGCGCCTTCTCCAGCGCCGTCACGCCATCGGCCGCCTCGACGACGTCGAACCCGTCGCGCTGCACGTAGGCGCGCAGCAACTCGCGGATCGCTTGGTCGTCGTCGACCAGGAGGACGCGCGTCATGCGGCGTGCTCGAGGCGGTCGGCCCGCTCGGCTGCGACGGGAGGACGGGGTGCGTCACGCACGATGGACCGATGATAGGCGCGCGGCGTAACCGGCATGTAACGCCCGGCACGCGCGGTGCCCGCCCCTTCGCCTCGTTACACCGGCGTTACGGGCGCTGCGTAGGGTCGTGGCAAGAGGCGCTCGGCGAGCGAGACCGACTCCGGGCGCCGGAGAGGGGCGGAGATGTACGTACGCAGCGAACCGTTCCCCGTGTTGCTCGGCGAGCGTCGAGGCGTCAAGCGCTACCTCGAGCCCATGGCTCCCAACCGCTGGTGCGGCCAGGAGGACTGCGTGGTGGGTCCGTTCTCGAGCCGGGAGGTAGCGGAGAACTTCGCCAGCCGCCGCGTCACCTTCGGTCAGTTCGAGGTGTACCGCTTCGACATCTTCGCGCAGGGCGACGGCTGGTACGTCGAGGTCGTCAGCGCGCAGAGGATCGCGTTCTGAACCGGTCGGCGCCGGCTGGGTCAGGTCCTGGAGTGCCGGTAGTGCTCGGCGCACTCCGCTTCGCGGCCCCGCACCACGCGCTCCCCGGCGAGCGGCCCCGAGCCCGCCGTGACGACGGTGTACTGGCGCTCGGTGGCGGGGCCGTCGGCGCCCGGCGCCTCGACGTACAGCACCACCCAGTCGTGCGTGCGGCCGAACTGGTGGGCGCGCGGCGTGTTGGAGTAGAGCGCGGTGTAGTCGCGCTCGCCGCGGCGCGTGTGAAGTACCGGCAGCCACGCCTCCCCGCCGGGGTTCATGCGCTTCGGCGCGATCGTGCGCAGGCGCCCGGCGGCGGCCTTCTCGCGGTACTCGCGGTCGACGTCCAGTAGTTCCGCCACCGGCGGCTCTGCCCCGACGACGGACGTGCGGGGCGGGCGGATGCGTCCGAGGCGGGCGGCGAGCAAGTCGCGGATCCCCTGCAGGCGCTTCTCCCCGATGCCTGCGAGGTTCGCCAAGCGGCCGTCGTGCGCGGCCGCCTCCAGCGCCTCGAGCGAGTCGATGCCCAGTTCGTCGTGGAGCAGTTCGGCCGTCCTGGGTCCGATGCCGGGCACGGTCCGGAGCAACGCTTCCGGGTCGCTCGCGCCGCGCACCCGCTCGAGCATCGGCAGGCGCCCGGTGGTGACCATGGCGCGCAGGCTACGGGCGATGCTCACGCCGATGTCGGGGATGCGCTCCAACCCCTCGAGCCCTTCCTCGGCGTAGATCTCGCCCACCGGGCGGGGCAACCGGCGCAGCGTCTCGGCGGCGTTGCGGTAGGCGCGTACCCGGAACGCGTCGGCGTGCTGCTCGTCGAGCAGCGTGGCCAACTCGTCGAGGCGGCCGGCCAGCTCGGTGTTGCCGAACGGCGGCAACGACGCCGTCGCCGCGGATGTCGCGGCGCGGCGGCGCGCACCGCGTGCGTCCTTCGTGCTTCCCGTCTTCGCCCGGGCCATGCGCACCTCCACGCCACGCGCTGCCTGCTGGTGCCCTCGAGCCCGTCGGCGACGGGCCATCGGTGCAGCGCCGGCAGCCGCCCTCCGCTTCAGCATAGGCGGTGCGTGCGCATTGCGGTGCACCGCGCGCGCAATAACGGTATGGCGCGCGCGGCCGCGTGGTGCGAACGCGGGACACGCCGATCCGCGCCACGCCGTACCGCCTCCGTCAGCGCCGCTTGGCCGTTGCCGGTGCCGTCTCCGGGATCCGTGCCGAGTACCGCAGTTGGGCCGTGATCTCGAGGTAGGGGAGGGGTACTTGGCGCCGGTAGACGTGCCGGGCCAACCAGGCACGTTCGGCGTCATGCTCCGTCTCGGGAAGGTCGCGCCACCACACCCGCCCGCTCGCGCTCCACCGGTAGCCCCGCTCCTTCAAGGCGTCCTTGCTCTCGAACGGGCTGTGCTCGGCCCACAAGCGGATGCTGGTGCGCCGCGCGTTGCGCAGCAAGCTGGCGAGCGCGGTTCCCGGCGTACCGGGTAGCGGCGTCGCCAACAGGTGCACGCCGGCCTGGCAGTCGTTGGCAGCGCGGTGGCCGTCGTAGAAGAAGCCGCTCCGGTAGGCAAGGTACTCGAGCTTCTGGCTCTCGAAGCCGGCGGAGGACCAGTCGACGTCGGCTAGCGAGCACGCCCACGCCTTCCCCTCGAAGGGCGGCAACCGCCGTTCGAGGAACGGCCGGTCGAACGCTGCGTTGTGCGCCACGATCAGGTGCGCGCGCTCGACCAGCGCCGCCACCGCGTCGTCCGGCAACCGCTTGCCGCGCACCTGGGCGTCGCGGATGCCGGTGATGCGGGTGATCTCGGGTGGGATCGGCCGGCCCGGGTCTTCGAACTCCGAGAGGATCGTCCCGATGCCGTAGACGGTGCCGTTCGCGTCGAACGCGAACTCCACCAGCCCGAGCTCGATGATGGCGTCGCGGCCCGCGTCGAGGCCGGTGGTCTCGACGTCGACGTAGAGGCCGTGCTGGAGCTGGGCCCCAGGACCCGCTTCGGCGTACCGCTGCGGCGGACGCAGCCGCCGCAGCACGCGGTACTCGCTGCTGGCCTCGAGCCGCCTGGCGGCAAGCTCGAGGTCCGGGTCGGCGCTATCCAGCCCGGGTGCCGGGCCGGCGCCTTCCGGCGCGGGGCCTCGGGGCTCGGCATCGGGTGCGGCGCCTTCCGCGGCGCGCTCGGCTCCGTCGTCCTGCCCGAAGAGGGCGACTTGCTCGTTCATGCTGCCTAGGACCGTACCACCGGCGGC
>CAZACZ010000103.1:0-8113 GCA_964483695.1 uncultured bacterium
GGTGTCGAAGAAGAGCGCCAGCCGCAGCGCCGTGTCGGCCGAGATGCCGCGCTTCCCGAGGATGTTCTACCCTACGCGTTGCGCAGGCATGCCCGTCTCTCCTGCCCCCTCACAACGCCTCCTTCAACGCCTCCCCCAGGAAGTACACGGCCATGATCGTCAGCACGATCAGCACGCCAGGGTAGAGCACCAACAGCGGCGAGATCCAGAAGTAGTTCTGGCTGCTGGTGAGCATGTTGCCCCAGCTTGCCGTTGGCGGTTGCACGCCTACACCTAGGTAGCTGAGCGAGGTCGCTACCAGGATGGCCCACGCCACGCCGAGGGTGGCCGCCACGATGACGGTGGGGGCGGCGTTCGGCAGGACGTGGCGGAGGAGCAGGCGGGCGGTGCCCGCACCGAGCGCGCGGCCTCCGTCGATGTACTCCATGCGGCTGATGCGCAGCACCTCGGAGCGCACCACGCGCGCGACGTTCATCCAGCTCGTCACGCCGATGGCCACCACCAGGGTGGGGAGCGATGGCGGGAAGAACGTCAGGATCGCCAGCATCACGAAGAACGCGGGCACGGCCATGAACATGTCGGTGACGCGCATCATCACGTACTCGAGCCAGCCTCCGAAGAAGCCGGACAGCAGCCCGACGGCGGTGCCGATGACCACCGCCACCAGCATCGCCACGAAGCCCACCTGCAGCGTGATGCGGCCGCCCACCATGAGGCGGGCGAGGACGTCGCGGCCGAGCTCGTCGGTGCCGAGCAGGTGCTCTTGCGACGGGAGGGCGAAGGCGCGGATGACGTCGATGTGGTTGGGGTCGTGCGGCACGAGCAGCGGCCCAAGGAACGAGAACGCCACGATGAGCACCAGCACCACCACGCTTAGGGGGCCGATGAACCGCTTGCGGAAGCGCCCTAGCACGTTCACGACGCTCACGTCCGCCTGACCCTGGGGTCCGCCACGGCGTAGAGGACGTCCACCACGAGGTTCAGGAGGATCACCACCACCGCCACGACGAGCGTGAGGCCCATCATTAGCGGGTAGTCGCGGGTGCTGGCGGCTTGGATGGCGAGTTGGCCGATGCCGGGCCAGCCGAACACCGTCTCGGTCACGACGGTGCCGCCCAATAGGCGCGTGAGCACGATGCCGAGGATGGTGAGCACCGGCAGCATGCTGTTGCGCAGCGCGTGCCCGAAGACGATGCGCGCGCGCGGAAGGCCCTTGGCCCTGGCGGTACGGATGTAGTCCGAGCGCAGCGTCTCGAGCATCGCGCTCCTCGTGTAGCGCGTGATCTCGGCCAGGTTGAGCAGCCCGAGCACCAGCACCGGCATGACGAAGTGCTTCGCCACCGCCAGGAACCCGGTGCTCCCGTCGGACGGTCGGATGCCCGACGACGGCAGCACGTTGAGCGACACCGAGAAGAGCAGGATCAGCATCAACCCGAACCAGAACGGGGGCAGCGAGAATCCGGTGAACGCCACCACCGTCACCAGGTTGTCCACGAACGAGCGCGGCCGTAGCGCGCTGACGACGCCGAGCACGATGCCGAGGACGCCGCTCACGAGGAACGCCACGAGGCCCAGGTAGATGGTGTTGGGCAGCCGGCTCCCGATGACGCTCTTGACCGAGGCGCCGAACTGCAGGCTGGTGCCGAGGTCGCCTCGCAGCAGCGTCGACAGCCACCGCACGTACTGCACCGCGATCGGCTGGTCGAGCCCGAGGTTCTTGCGGATGCGTTCGACGTCCGCCGGGGAGAGGCTGGGGTTGATCATGACGGTAGGACCGCCGGGCGCCGCGTGCACCAGCACGAAGGTGCCGATGGACACCAGCAGCAGCACCACGATGGTGCCGACGATCCGTTGCAGGAAGAACCTAGCCATCTCGGTCCCGTGCCTTCTGCGTTCGCTGGAGAGCGGAGGGTGGGGCCACGCGCGCTTGCGCAGCCCCACCCGGTCGTGCGTGCGTCAGTTACTGGCCGTCATAGCGCCACTGCTCCACCCACTGCAGCGCCTCGCGGAACGGCAGCGGGGTGGTGCTGAGGCGGGCGTTCATGGCCTGGATGTCTTGCGGGTAGAACAGGACGATACCGGGCGGGTCGTCGTACATGACCGCCTGGAGCTCCCGGTAGATGGCGGCGCGCTCGGTCTGGTCGGAGGTGGCGCGGCCGGCCGCCAGCAGCTCGGTGACACGCGGGTTGTCGTAATGAATGGTGTTGAACGACTGACCGGGGGAGTAGTAGTTGGTCAGGTCGGGGTCGGGCGGCAGCACCCAGAACCCCGCGTGGGCCACCCACTCGCCACCGAGAAGCTTCTGCACGTACACCGGCCACTCGTCCACCTGCACGCTCACGTCCATGCCGAGCGCCTGGAACGCCTGCTGCGCGATCAACGTGGTGCGCTCGCGGGTGGGGTTGCCCTTGTCGACGCCGATGGCGAAGGCGAAGCGTTCGCCGTCCTTCTGCAGGATTCCGTCGGGCCCAGGCGTCCAGCCGGCCTCGGCCAGCAGCGCCTTGGCGCGGTCGACGTCGTACGGCACGGGGACGAGGTCGCTGTTGAAGGCCCAGGGGAACACCGGCGGGATGGGGCCCACACCGATGACCGCTTGCCCGCCCATCACGCTGTCGATGATGGTCTGGCGGTCGAGGGCGTAGATCATCGCCTGGCGCACGCGCGCGTCGGCGAACAGCGGGTGCTCGTAGTTGAACGAGATGTGCTCGAAGCCGAGGTACGGCACGCTCTGGATGCGCACGCGGTTCGAGCGCTGCAGGGCGGGCAGGTTGGTGGGCTGGACCACGGCGTAGTCGAGCTCGCCGCTGAGGAGCTGCGCCACCTGGGTGTTCACGTCGGGCAGCACCTTGAAGATGACGCGGTCGATGGCGGGCGCGCCCATGAAGTAGTCGGGGTTGGCGACGAACTCGTACTGGCTACCAGGCACAACACTGGCGATCTTGTACGGGCCGGTGGAGATCGGGTTGCGGCTGTTGAACTCCGTCGCCTCGGCGATGTTCTGCCCTTCGAGCACATGCTTGGGCACGATGCCGACGTTGTAGGCGCCGATGGTGGGGAACGAGCCGAGCGGGCTGGAGAGGTGGAACTGCACCGTATCGGCGTCGATCACGTCGACGCTAGCGATGATGGCGATGGCCGAGCGGCGCGGCGAGTTGTTGTTCGGGTCGAGGATGGTGTCGTAGGTGAACTTGACGTCGTCGGCGGTGAACGGCACGCCGTCGTGCCAGGTGGCGTTGGTGACGAGGTCGAACGTCCAGGTGAGGCCGTCGTCGCTCACCGACCAGGCGGTGGCGAGGTCGGGTTTCGGCTCGAACGTCTCCGGGTCGGGGCGGGTGAGGGCGTTGAAGAGGAAGCGGTTCATGGGCACCGCGGCGGCGTCGGTGCCGAGCAGCGGGTTCATGATCGGGTCGGCGGGGATCGCCATGCGCAGCACGGTGCCGGTCTGCGCCGAGGCGATGCCGAGGAGCACGAGCACGCCGAGGGCGCTCAGCGCAGCCCTCCAACGCCTCGGTCGGGCGGGTGTACGGGTCGGGGGGATGTTGGTCATGCGGTTCGTCCTTTCCTTCAGGCGCGCAGGCTGCGCTGGAATAGGGGTCTGGTGTCGGTGAAGGAGGTCCACGCGCCGGAGCGCATCACGGCGCGGAAGCTGGCGGTGTCTTGGAGGGATGCCAGGTCCTCGAGCGGGTTGCCGTGGACGAGCGCCAGATCGGCCTGGTATCCCGGTGCCACCCTGCCGGTGACGCCCCCGAGCCCGAGGGCGTGGGCGGCCACGGAGGTGGCGGCGCGAAGGGCGTCCATCTCGCTCAGCCCGGCGTCGCGTAAGAAGGCGATCTCCTTGGCGTTGTCGCCTTGGCGGAAGCGGTTCCCGACGTCGCCCCCGGCGGCGATGGGCACGCCCGTCTCGTAGGCAAGGCGCACGCTGTCGAGCCAGGGTTGCCGGTTCACTTCCATCTCGCGCCGCTGCTTGCTGCCCAGGCGCAACTCGTCGCCCAGGTCGAGCACGCTGTGCATGGTGCAGAGGGTGGGTACGAGCACGCTGCCGTTCGCCAGCATCAGGGCTGCGGCTTCCTCGGTCAGGCGCGTGCCGTGCTCGATGGTGTCCGCGCCGTGGCGCGCGGCGAACAACGAGGACTCCTCGGCCTCCGAGTGGCAGGCCACGCGCAACCCGAGGCGGTGCGCTTCGGCGATGGCGGAGGCCACCTCTTCTTCCGACATGGTGGTCATCCAGGTGTAGGAGAAGACGCTCGGTTCGCTGCCGCTGAGGCCCAACTTGACGTGCGTGGCCCCCAGCTTCGCTTGGCGCCGCACCTCCTGGCGCAGCGCGTCCACCCCATCCACCACCGCCCCCACGCCGGCGGCGTTGGTGATCCACGGTTGGTAGGAGTCGGCGGTGCCGGCGGTGGTGGAGATCAGCTCGGCGCCCGACAGCACGCGCGGGCCCTCCAGCAGCCCCTCGCGGACGGCGCGCGCCACGGCGAGGCTGGCGGAGCCGCGCGATCCCACGTCGCGCACGGTGGTGTAGCCGTGGCGCAGGAGGATGGCGGCGTTCTTCGCGGCCACCAGGGTGGCGGCCTCCAGGCTGCCTTGGTCGATCGCTTGCATGCTGGTGTAGCGGTCGAACACCAGGTGCACGTGCGCGTCGATGAGCCCCGGCATGAGCGTCGCGCCGGCGCCGTCCACCACGTCGGCGTCCAGCAGGTCTTGGCGGCCGAGGCGCGCCACCGGCACCACGGCGTCGACGTGCCCGCCACGCACGACCACGGCGACGCCCTCGCGCGGCTCGGGCGACACGCCGTCGATCACCCGTTCGGGCAGGAAGATCATGTCACGCACGGTGCGTCGGCCTCCTCTGGCGTGGTGGGTGAGTAGCGTCAAGCCGTCTCCAGGCGCTCCGCGATGGCGCGCAGGTCGTCGTCGGTGAGGACGCGGTTGGTGGTGCGCGCCACGCGCTGCACCTCGGCGGTGAAGCGCGCCATGGCGTCGCCTTCGAACCCCAAGCCGATGGCGCGCAGGCGCGAGCCGATGGCCTCGGGTCCGCTGTACTGTCCGATGGCCACGTGCCGCCGTCCGCCCACCAGCACCGGGTCGTACGCTTCGAAGGCGGGTGGGTGCTGCAGCACGGCCTTGACGTGCGTCTCGAGCTTGTGGGCGAACGCCACCTCGCCGGTGACGGGCTTGGTGGGCGGCACCGCCACGCCCAGCGCGGCGGCCGTGTCCTTCGCCAGCGCCGCGAGGGCCACCACGTCCACCTCGGGCAGCGCGCCGTAGAGGAGTTGCAGAGCGGTGGCCACCTCCTCGGTCGGGGGGTTGCCGGTGCGGTCCCCCCAGCCGTTCAGGGTGGTGTCGATCACCTCGGCGCCTGCCTCCACGCCGGCGAGCGCGTTGGCGATGGCGAGGCCGAAGTCGTTGTGGACGTGGATGGCGATCTGGCACGAGGTCGCTTGCCGCACCTGCTCGACGAGGTACCGGATGGCGCCCGGCGTGGCCGCGCCCAGCGTGTCGGCGACGGCGATGCGGTCGGCGCCGGCGCGCTCGGCGATGCGGATGAGGTCGAGCGCGAAGTCGAGCTCGGTGCGCGTGGTGTCGGCGGGGCTGTAGGTGACGTACAGACCGTGCGCCTTGGCCGCCCGGATGGCGTCGGCGGTGCGGGTGCGGATCTGGTCGGGGGTAACGCGGAAGACCTGCTCGCGCCGCGGCGGCGAGGTCACGTGCACGATGTTGGCGACGGTCGCGCCGGAGGAGGCCGCGGCGTCGATCTGCTCGGACCACGAGTCGAGGTAGCTGAGCACGACGGACTCGAGGTCGGTGGGCAGGCCGGCGTCGCGAAGCGTGCGGATGGTGGTCCAGTCGGTCTGGGAGAGGCCCGAGTAGCCGACCTGGATGCGGTCGATGCCGGCGTCCACCAGTCGGCGGGCGATGTCGAGCTTCTGCTCGGGCTGGAAGTTGACGATGGCCGACTGCTCCCCTTCGCGCAGGGTGCAGTCGTTCAGCGACACCTTGGTGGCAGGCCCGATGGTGGTGTGGCGGTCGTTGTAGGGGCTGGTGGTCTTGTGGGGGGTCATCGCTGCACCTCTTCGGCGAGATCGGACGGCGCCAGGACGGCGCCCGCCTGGATCACCCGGTGGATGTTCTTGCGCGCCTGCAGCACGGTGATGTCGGCCAGCGGGTCGGCGTCGAGCACCAGCGCGTCGCCCGCCTTGCCCACCTCGAGGGTGCCGACGCGGTCGTCCAGATGCAGCGCCTGCGCCGCCACGCGGGTGGTGGACACCAGCGCCTCCTCGGCGCTCATGCCGTGGCGCACCATCAGTTCGAGCTCTTTCGCTTGCTCGCCCTGCAGGTAACGGTTCCCGAGGTCGCTGCCGGCAGCGATCTTCACCCCCGCGGCGTGCGCCCGACGGAAGCTGTCGATCCAGACGGCCTCGTTGCCGCGCATCTCGTTCACCTGCTTGGGGTTCGTGCCGAGCTCGAGGACGCTGTAGAGGGTGCAGAGCGTCGGCACCAAGTAGGTGTCCTCGGCTGCGGCGAAGCGCGCGACGGTCTCGTCGTCCATGCGGGTGCCGTGCTCGACGGTGGTGACGCCCGCCTCCAGCGCCATGCGCGCGCTCAGGTACGACTGCGCGTGGCACGCCACGGTCTTGCCGAAGCGCTTGGCTTCGTCCACCAGCACCTGCAGCTCCTCGGGGCTGAACGAGGTCTGCTCGGTGGTGGTGTAGACGCTGGCCTCGGCGCCGGTGAGGCCGACCTTGATGACGTCGACGCCCATCTTGATCTGCGTGCGCACCGCCCTGCGCACCTCGGCCTCGCCGTTCACCGGCATGCCGAGGCTGGCGGTGTTGGTCATCCAGGGGGGCGTGGAGTCGGCCAGGCCGGCGGTGCCGCAGATGATCGGCCCAGCGGCCAGCATCCGCGGCCCTTGCGTGAGGCCGGCGCGGATCGCGTCCCGGACGGCGGGCCCGATGGCGCCGCGGGTGCCGACGTCACGCACGGTGGTGTAGCCGTACGACAGCAACGTGCGCGCGCTCTTCATCGCGACGATGGTGTGGTACTCCAGCGGCAGCGTGTCGATCTCCGCCAAGTGCCCGAAGCGCGCGTAGATCAGGTGTACGTGGGCGTCGATCAGGCCCGGCAGGACGACGCGGCCCTCGACGTCGAGCACCTGCTCGTCGGGCTTGCGCACGAAGTCGGCCATGCGGCCGACGCGGATGATGCGCCCGGCTTCGATGGCGACGAAGCGGTCGTCTTGGTAGCCGGGGGTGACGCCGTCCCATAGCCGAGCGTTCAGCAGGGTGACGTCGTGTTGGTGGTCGAGTCGGGCTCGGGTGTCGCTCATCGGTTCGTACTCCTCGTCCGGGTCATTCCGGCAACCCCATGAAGCGGCGGCGGATCCCCGCGCAGTGCGCGTCCACGGCGCGCATGGCGCGGTCTTTGTCGCGCGCGGCGAGCGCGTCGATGATCTCGCCGTGCTCGCGCACGGCCTGCGCGAGCTTCTCGCGCGACGTCACCACCTGCGCGGCGGCGAGGATGAGCAGGTCGGAGATCTCGCGCATGTACCGCACCATCTCCTGGTTCCCGGTGAGCCCGACCAGCAGCGTGTCCATGCGGCGCGATTCGAGCAAGACCTGACGGTTGTCGCCGCTCTCCGCACCCGCCACCTGCCGCTGGTACGCCTCCGCGACCGCGGCGACGTCGACGTCGGCCGCGTCGCACAGCCGCGGCACGCACCACGCAAGCAGGCACTCCTGCACGTCGATGATGTCGAGCATCTTGCGCACGTCGATGCGGCTGACCAGCACCCCGCGCCCAGGCACGCGCTCCAGCAGGCCCTGCGCCACCAGGTCTTGCAGCGCCTGACGCACGGGCGTGCGGCTCATGTTGAGGTCCTGCGCCAGGACGACCTCGCTGAGCGGCGTGCCGGCGGGCAACGCGCCCAGCAGGACGCGCTCCTTGATGGCGGCGCGGGCCACGTCTTGCAGCGACCCGGCCGCCGACGGCGACGCGTCGGTTGCGTCTAGCACGTACGAAACGCCTCTATCGGTGGGGGCTGCTGCCATCGTCCGACCTCGTATCCGGGGTGTATACAGATTGAATGCGTTGAGTATGCGGGGTGGGGGTG
>CAZACZ010000104.1:0-2823 GCA_964483695.1 uncultured bacterium
CTCCCCGACGCGCTGCCGCTCGGTCACCGGCTCCCAGAACCAGCGGCCGTCGACGGCGTACCACTGGTAACGGGTCAGCACGCGGTCGACCTGCCACTCCAGGGTTCCCGTCATGGCGGCGCCATCCGGGTCCACCAGCGCCAGGTCGAAGGTGGCCTCGGCGTTCTCGGGCAAGGCGCCGTCGAACCCTGGGCGGATGCCCACCACCGGCCCGGTCGGGCGCAGCGCGCGGGTAAGCTCACGTTCCACGGGGCGCGAGGAACCGTCCACGAGCGTGGCTTGGACGGTGAGGGCGTACGGCCGGGCGTCGAGCTCGAGGCCGTCGAGCGGCAGCGGCACCTCCAGTCGACCGTCGGCGTCGGTCGTGAAGCCGGCCTCGAACCAGAGCCGTTGCGCGTCGATGCGTTGGTCGTGGCGGCCGAACCGGTAGCCCGGCCAGCCTTCGAGGTCGGTGGTCGTGGCCACGCTCACGCTGCCGGACAGCGCCAGCCCCGCACCCGGCGCGCCGAAGAGGTAGCGCGCGTCGAGCTGCAGGCGCGGCGGCGCCGTCACGTCCACGGGCGCGCCTTGCGCCGCGCCGTCGGTGACCGTGTCGCCGGTCAACGACAGCGTGAAGTCGATGCGTTCGGGGAGGAAGTCCTCGACCAGCACGCTCACGCTGGCGAGCGGCGGGTCGTCGGGGTCGGCGTACGTCTCGACCCGCCACACGCCGCGCGGCACGTCGCTGCCGAGCGCGAAGGCGAACACGTTGCCGCCCGCCAGGCCGCCGTCCGACACGGTCCGCGCGTACTCCAGACCGTCGGGCCGCAGCAGCCGCGCGGTGATCGGCAGGCCTTCGATGGCGCGGGTACCGGCGTCGCGCACGAGGGCGGTGGCGTGGATCGTCTCGCCGGTGCGGTACGCGCCGCGGTCGGTGGTGAGGAACACGTCGATCGGGCCGGGGGCGGCGCGCCCTTCGACGCCGCGGTCGGAGAGGTCGAACTCGGGCTCCTCGAGCGACAGCACGGCCAGGTCGGCGTCGCCCTCCACCACCACCAGGGCGGGGGCGGCGTTGCCGGTGCCGCGCGCGAGGCCGGCGGCGAACGCGGCGTGGCCCGTGGCGTCGGTGACGCTCTCGCCCAGCACGCGGTTGGAACGCGCGATCAGTTGCACGCGCAGGCCTTCGGCGGGCCGGCCGTCGGAGAGTCGCTGCACGATCACGTGCAGCCCGTCCGCCCCGCCGAGGGTGGTGACGCCCAAGTCCGAGACGAGGAACCACTGCGTGGCGGGCACCACCTCGTACGGGTCGGTGCCGGGCACGCTGGCGCGCAGGACGTAGACGCCCGGCTCGAGCGTGCCGACCTCGTCGAGCGGCAACAACGAGGTGGTGGACCGGTTCAGGACGCCTTCGAGCAGCGCCTCGCCTTCCCACACCGGTTCGGCGAGGAGGTCCTCGAAGCGCTCGCCTTCCCAGACGCTGAGCGCCTGCAGGAAGTCGCCCTCGCGGATGGCGGTGACGATGTTGCGGTCCGAGACGCGCAGCAGCCGAAGCTCGAGGCGGTCGGCGTTGACGGTCTCGACCGGCAGCGCGCGAGGCCCGTTGGCGGGCAGCACGTAGGTGCGGCCGGGGAAGCGCACCGTCGGTGCGCGGTCGCGCACGTACACGTCGAGCGGCACGTCGCGCACCAGCGCGTCGCCGCTCACGCCGGGCAGGCCGGCGCGCAGGGTGAGGGTGTAGCGCTCGCCGTACACCACGCCGGTGACGCAGAGCTGTTGGCCTTGGACCTCGAGCGCCAGCCCCGGCGCGGTACGCCGCACGTAGGGTGCGTAGTCGCGCGTGGGGGAGAGGTCCTCGGAGAAGGTGACGCAGATGCGCGGCGCTGCGGTGCTGGCGTCGACGTCGTTCGATAGCACGCGGAAGCCGAACGTCTCGCGTAGGCGCACGAGTTCCTCGGTGGCGATGCCCGGCGAGAGCTGATCGGCCAGGCGCATGGCGGCCAGCGCCGTCTCGCCGCGGTAGGTGCCCTCGAGCGCGCGCGACAGCACGACCAACGCCTGCGCGCGGCTGGACTCGGGCAGGCGCAACGCGGCGTTCAAGGCCGCCAGGGCGGCCTGGCGGTTCAGCCCGTACCGGCGGTTGGCGTCGCCGGCTGCCTCCTCGGCGAGGGCGCGCGCGTGCGCCAGCCACGTCGTGCCGCCGTCGGAGATGGTGACGGCCGCGCCGGTGGACCGGACGGCGTCCGCCGGCATCTGCCGCAGCGCGGCGGCCAGCCAGGCGGACTCGGTGCGGCCGTCGGCCGGGTAGGTCAGCGCCATGGTCTCGGCTTGCTCGCGCGCGTCGTCGAAGTCGCTGGTGCTCAGGAACGTCATCGTCGCGGCGGCCGCGCGCGCGCGGTCCAGCGTGGCGGCGTCCTGCTCGTGGATCACGCCCGACAGCGCGCCCACGAACGGCGCCGCTTCGCCGAGCGTGTCCTTGAGGAAGCAGGCGCCGTTGCGCTGGTCGTAGGTGAAGCCGGCGCAGCCGCCCTCGCGCAGGCAGCTGGCGTGGCACTGCTCGACGGTGATGTTGAAGAGCGGCGTCATGTCGCCGCCGGGGTAGTCGGTGTCGGTCTGGGTGGTGGCGTAGCGCTCCGGGATCGGGTCGTCCTGCGCCCAGGCGAAGGGGGCGAGTGCCGCGAGCGCCAGGGCGAGCATCATGGTGCGCCAGAGGAGGACCGCGCGGGCGCCGTCGTGCTTGGCGCGGCGGCGTTCTAGGGGATGCTCGGATCGGCGGGGGTTGGTGCTCAGGGAAGGCATGACGCGCCTCCTAGGCGGGTGATGAATCCAGGCTAGCACGCGTTCCGG
>CAZACZ010000104.1:2923-7791 GCA_964483695.1 uncultured bacterium
AAGGCATGACGCGCCTCCTAGGCGGGTGATGAATCCAGGCTAGCACGCGTTCCGGCGCGTTCCGGGGCGTTGTGGGCATACCGGGGTGTTGCGAGGCGTACCGGGGTGTTGCGGGGCATCCCGGCGCGTTCCGCGTGTGGCGGGCCGTTCGTGGGCGGCTCCTCGTTCCGTGGTCGATCTACTCGTTTTCGAGTAGGTTGCCTCGTTCTCGAGTACCCGCCGCGAAGGAGCATACGGGTCCTCCCTCGGCTCGCCGACGCATCGCACCGTCCGCATCCGCCGGCCGCGCAGCGTCGCGGCCCGCGTACCGAAGCTCGCGCCGACCCTGCTCCCGGAAGGCACAATGACGTCCATGACCCGATCCGCTGCCCGCAACGGCGCCGAACCCACACCCGCCCACGCCGCGAAGCGCCGGCCTCGCCTGCAGCGCTTCGGCGTCGCGCTCCTGGCGGTGATCGTGCTGGCCGCCGTGGGCTTCTACGGCTGGACGCGCGTGGCGCGCTACGCCGCCACCCCGGAGGCGGCCGCGGTGGCAGCGAGGGCCGAGCGGGACAACGGCTGGTACGTGTTCGCCCCGGAGGCTTCCCCGGTCGCGGGCATCGTCTTCTACCCTGGCGGCCTGGTCGACCCTGCCGCCTACGCGCCGCTGATGCAGCGTCTCGCCGACGACGGGGTGCTGGCGGTGATCGTGCCGATGCCGCTCGACCTGGCCGTGCTGGGCATCGGCCGCGCGGCTGCCGTCATCGCCGCCTACCCGCAGGTGGGAACCTGGGCGATCGGCGGGCACTCGCTCGGGGGTGCGATGGCGGCGCAGTTCGTGAAGGGGCACTCCGGGGAGGTCGCGGGGCTCGCGCTGCTCGCGGCGTACCCGGCGGGCTCTACCGACCTGTCGGCGTGGGGCGGACGGGCGGTCTCGCTGCTCGGCAGCGCGGACGGCGTGGCGTCGCGCGAGGACGTCGAGGACGGGCTGACGCGCCTGCCGCCGGGCACCGAGCTCGTGGTCCTAGAGGGCGGCAACCACGCGCAGTACGGGTCCTACGGGCAGCAGCGCGGGGACGGCGTGCCGACCATGGACGCCGGCGAGCAGGAGCGCCGGATCGCGGAGGCACTGGTCGGCTTCTTGCGGTCGTTGCCTTGACGCGGAACGCCGGAGCCCCCATCGTGGGCGAAGTTCACGTTCGCGCACGCGAACCGGACGCAGGTGGTTGTGCGCGCATCGAGGCAGCCCGCCGGCACGCGTAGAGCGAGGCGGCAGGCGGTCTCGAGGAGAGGGGCCACGGATGAAGATCACGGTGGAGACGAGGGTCGCTGCACCCTTGGAGGCGGTCTGGAGCGCGTGGAACACCCCGAACGACATCGTTCGGTGGAACGCCGCTTCCGACGACTGGCACACCACGTCGTCGCGCGTCGACTTGCGCGTGGGCGGCACGTTCTCGGCGCGGATGGAGGCGAAGGACGGCAGTTTCGGCTTCGACTTCGAAGGGACGTACACCGAGGTCACCCCGCAGCGGCGCATCGCGTACGCGATGGAGGACGGCCGCGAGGTGGCGATCGAGTTCCACGACCAAGGCGGGACCGTGCACGTGCGGGAGACGTTCGACGCCGAGGCCACGAACCCCGCCGAGATGCAGCGGCAAGGGTGGCAAGCGATCCTGGACCGGTTCGCTCGGCACGTCGAGGCGAAGACCGCGGGGTGAAGGCGCGCTACGGCGCGTGAACCGTCGGGAGGATGCATGACCGTCGACGCGGCGCTTGGCGTGCTGTACGACCTGCTGCGCGAGCATGGCGTCGAGAACGCGCGCATCGTGCGGGACGAGCACGGCATCACCTGGTGGGGTCCGCGCCTGGCGCAGCGCTTCACCGTGACGGGGCCGCTCGATACCGGCGCCGGGCGCACCTGGTGGCTGGCGTTCGAGACCGACTTCTTGGCGGGGTTCGTGCCGGGCTCGCGAGCGCAACTGGCCACGGCCACCATGCTCGGCTGGAGCTTCGACCTCTTCACCGCCGGGATCGAGCAGGACGAGGTCGTGCTGCGCGGACGGACGTACGCGATCGAGGTGGAGCACGCGGAGAGCGGGCTGTCGGTGAACGGTCGGGCGGCGACCGTGGAGGCTCCGACGGAGGTGGCTCGGTCGGGACGAGGACTGCGCGAGCGAGCGGCGGACCTGGGGCGGCGTGCACTCGTCGCCAGCCAAGTGGCGCACACCTACGCTCGGTGGTACCTCGACGGGACCATGCGGTTGCCCGAGGACGGCGCGCGGGTGAACGCGACCCTGGCGCCGACGGCAGGTGGTGGCGTTGCGGGAGAGATGCCGACTCCGGCGGCCCCGGTCATGGCGGCCCCGGTCATGGCGGACCCGGTCATGGCGGACCCGGTCATGAAGGACCTGCCCGACCCGTCGCCGCTCGGGGGCGCCATCGGGACGGCCGACGCTCTCGACCTCGCGCCGGTGACGAGGTTCCTGACGGATCGCGGGATGACGCCGCTGGACGCGCCGCACGGGAAGGTGGCCTTCGGGGGGCGCCTGCCGACGAGCCAGCGGGACGTGGTCGTGCTGCTGGACACCAACGCAGCGCAACCGCATGCCGGGCCGGGGGTGTCGCTGCTCGTCAGCCCGGTGGGGCTCGCGACCGACCACGCCGCCGCGTTGGCAGCGGAGATCAACACGGCGACGTGGGTCACCGCCGAGCCGCCGGTGGGCATGGGCACCTGGTCGAACCGCCGCGAGATCGGGTTGAGCTACGTGAACTTCCTGCCGTACCGCTGGACCTCGGCGGCCGCGCTGAGCAGCATCCTGGCGGACGACCTCGGCCAGGTCCTGCAGGCGGATCGCCGCGGGTTCTTCACCCCGCATCGCGCGGCGCCCCAGCGTGCACAATGACGACCATGAACCGAGCAGCCTCGTCGGAAGCCGGAGTCGACGCCACCGTAGCCGGCGCCGTCGCCGGCACCCTCGCGAGACTCGAGGCCCTCGGCGACGAGAAGGTCCGTGCGCTCAACCGCAAGCGCGGCGCCGGCGACGCGCAGTTCGGGGTGCGCCTCGGCGACGTGCGCAAGGTGGCGAAGGAGATCAAGACCGATCACGCGCTGGCGCTGGCGTTGTGGGACACGGGCATCCTCGAGGCGCGCCTCGTGGCGATCCTCGTCCTCCAGCCGAAGCGCCTGACGCGCGAAGCGCTCGACGCCATGGTGCGCGCGCCCGGCTCCGTGCAGGTGGCGGACTGGCTCGATTCCTACGTCACGCGCAAGCACCCCGACAAGGAAGCGCTGCGCCGCACGTGGCTCGCCTCGCACGACCCGTGGGCGTTGCGCGCCGGCTGGAGCCTCACCGCCGAACGCGTCGGTAAGAGCCCGGACGGGCTCGACCTGGCAGGCCTCCTCGACCACATCGAGGCCGAGCTGGCCAGCGCCGCCCCCGAGGCCCAATGGACGATGAACAACACCCTGGCCGGCATCGGCATCCACCACGCCGAGCACCGCGAGCGCGCCGTCGCCATCGGCGAACGGCTGGGCGTCTACCGCGACTACCCCACGCCGAAAGGGTGCACCTCGCCGTTCGCGCCCATCTGGATCGCCGAGATGGTGCGGCGGCAGGGGTAACGCGCCGCCATGACCGACGCGGTCGGCCACGTCCACGTGCGGCTCGTGCCGAACGACGTCGCATACGCGTTCCGGGGTGTGTGGGGGGACCTGCTCGGGGAGCGGCACCACGACGACGTCGTGCTCCACGCCATCGCGGTGGTGAACGACTCCGCGGAGGTGGTCTCGGTGGCGTCGATGACCGTGGACGCAACCGAACGCGGGCGTCTGCTCCAGCGGGTCGTACTGGACCGGGAGGACGTCGAGCAGCGCTCGACGCCGGTCGTGGCGCGCGACCGGCTCGGGCTCCGGCGGCTGGTGGACTTCATCCTGTGGACGGACCAGGTGGTGCCGCCGGGCATGACGCTCTCGTCGAGCGCGGAGCTGGAGCCGGGCCACGCTCTTGTCGTGCCCAACGTCTACGTGACGTTCCATCGACGGCCGGACCGGTTGAAGGTCAGCGTGGACGTCGTGATCGACGGCGTGCCGAGCGTCGTGGAGGCGACGCTGAGCGTCGTCGAGTACACGAACCGCGTCGCGTACGGGATGCCGGTGGAGGGAACGTGGCTGATGAAGGCAACGCCGAGCACCGGTGTCCTCGATCATCACCGTTTCGGCGTGTCGAACGAGTTCGGTGTCGACTTCCTGCGCCTCGGCCCGCAGGGCGAGGTGTACCGGAACGAGGGCAAGCAAGCGAGCGACTACTTCAGCTACGGCGAACGTGTCCTGGCGGCGGCGGACGGGAGGGTCGTTGCGGTCGAGTCGGCCGAAGTGCAAGATCCGTTCCGCTTCCGGCCGCAAGACGGCGAGACCGACGAGCAGTTCCGCGAGCGCCAAATGCGGGAACTTCGAGCGGCGCTCGGCGGCGACGTCGGGCGGTGGGCGGCGGGGAACTCCATCGTGATCGAACACGCGGCCGACGAGTACTCGGCGTACCTCCACCTGAAGGAGCACGGCGTGCACGTGAAGGAGGGCGACGCGGTGCGGCGGGGTGACCACATCGCGGACGTCGGGAACACCGGGGACTCCTTCGGAGCGCACCTCCACTTCCAGGTGATCGATCGGCCGGATCTCGTGCGCGGGCGAAGCCTTCCGTTCGTGTTCGACGACCTCGGGATGTCGTTGTCGGAACCGGGGTGGTTCGTGGAACCGGTGCGTCGAGGGTGATGTCAGGGCGAGCGGAAGGGAGTTACCGATGAAGAGGAAGCGCGATGGAAGCGATGATGTGGCGGGTGATGTGGCGGGTGATGTCGCCGGCGATCCGCCCGTCGAGACCACCGTCGAGACC
>CAZACZ010000105.1:0-7495 GCA_964483695.1 uncultured bacterium
GGAGGTTCGAAGTGCGCAGGCTGGTCTCCGCCGAGTCCGTCACCGAAGGTCACCCGGACAAACTCGCCGATCGCATCAGCGATAGCGTCCTCGACGCCATGTTGGCGCAGGACCCGAAGGCGCGGGTGGCGGCCGAGACGCTGCTCACCAAGGGCCTCGCGCTCGTCGCCGGCGAGGTCACCACGCGCGCCGACGTCGACGTGCAGGACATCGTGCGCCGCGCGGCCCGCGAGGTCGGGTACGTCGACGCGAGCTTCGGCTTCGACGCCGACCACGCCGCCGTGCTCATCGCCCTCTCCGAGCAGTCGCCCGACATCGCGCGCGGCGTCGACCGCGCGCAGGAGGCCGAGAGCGGCGAGCGCTACGACACCGTCGGCGCCGGCGACCAGGGGTTGATGTTCGGCTACGCCATCGACGAGACCCCCGAGTTGATGCCCCTGCCGATCCTCATGGCGCACCGCATCACCCAGCAGCTGGCCGCGGCGCGCCACAGCGGCGCCATCCCCTACCTGCGCCCGGACGGCAAGGCGCAGGTGACCCTGGGCTACGAGGGAGACACCGCCACCCACGTCGAGACCATCGTCCTCTCCGCCCAGCACCATCCCGACGTCGCCATCGAGGAACTCCGCGAGGACGTCTACCAGCACGTGCTCGGGGCGGTGGTGCCAGCGGCCATGCTCGCCGGCACCCGCCGCTTCCTGGTCAACCCGACGGGCCGCTTCGTCGAGGGTGGGCCCGCCGCCGACGCCGGCCTTACCGGACGCAAGATCATCGTCGACACCTACGGCGGCGCGGCGCCGCACGGCGGCGGGGCGTTCAGCGGCAAGGACCCCACCAAGGTCGACCGCTCCGCCTCCTACTTCGCGCGCTACATCGCCAAGAACGTCGTCGCCGCCGGTCTGGCGCATCGATGCCAGGTGCAGCTCGCCTACGCCATCGGGGTGGCGAGGCCGGTGGGCATGTACGTCGACACCTACGGCACCGGCGTCCTGCCCGACGCGCGACTGGCGGACGTCATCCGCGACACGTTCGACGCCCGGCCCGCGGCGATCATCGACCAGCTCGACCTGCTGCGGCCGATCTACGCCGCCACCAGCGCCTACGGCCACTTCGGGCGCGAAGGCTTCCCGTGGGAGCGCACCGACGCCACCGCCAGGCTGACCGAGGCGGCCGCCAAGGTGGGGTGAGCGAGGTAGCGCATCCCCGCGCCAGCACGCGCTTTCTGGCGTTCGCTCGGCCGCGGGCGTGTGGTACAACATGCCCATGGCCAGAATCGTGCTTGGCAACCGGGACGGCTCGGTCGCCATCCGCCAAGGTCGCGCCGTGCTCGAGCAACTCACGGAGGAATGGCCCGACCTGCACCTGACCCTGCGCACCGTCTCGAACGCGGGCCACGACGGCGCCGGCCCGCTCCTGAGCGCCCTGCACCGTGGCGACATCGACGTCGCGGTGGTTCAGCTCGACACGCTACCGACCGACCTGCCCGACGGCATCCGCCTGGCTGCGGTGCTGCGACGCGGCGAGGCGCGAACCGCCATGGTCGCGCGCAGCGCACGCGAACTCGGTGCTCTGGCCCGCGGAGCGCGCGTGGTCGTCGCCTCGGAGCGCGACGCCGCCTTCTTGCGGGCGTTGCACGGCGCGTTGACCGACGAGGTCAGCAGCGAACCCGCCGACGCGGTGCTGGCGCGCCTCAGCGCCGGCGAGATCGACGCCGCCCTGCTGCCAGCCGCGACCCTCACCGTGCTCGACCTACGCAACCGCATCGACGCGGTGCTGGACACGGAGGTGTTCACGCCAGCGCCGGGTCAAGGTGCGGTGGGCCTGGCGGTGCGCAGCGACGACGATCTCGCGTTCGAGACGGCGTACTCGCTGCAGCACCGGCCGAGCTTCGATCGCGTTCGCGCCGAGCGCGCGTTCGCGGCGGCGCTCCCTGGCCATCCGGTCGGCGCGGTGGCGAGCGTCACCGAGGACGGCGAACTGACGCTGTTCGGGGCGGTGGTGGCCGGCGACACCGTGCTGCAGGCGACCGTCACCGGCGAGGCTCGCGAAGCCGAGGAGCTCGGCCGCGACCTGGCTGCCGACGTGCGGGCGCAGCTCGCCGCCGTCTGAACCCACGACCCACGAACGACCGGCCGCGGGGGCGCTGCCCCGGCGGCCGGTTCGTGTCGCTGCCACGGCTCACTGCGCCGCTTGCGCCTGCTTCCGATCGGCCAGTACCCGTTCGGCCACCTGCTGCGGCACGCCGTCGTAGCGATCGAGCTTGAGCGAGAACGCACCGCGCCCGCCGGTCATGCTGCGCAAGTCGGCGGAGTACGACTGGATCTCGGCCATCGGCACGTGGGCGCTGACGACGCTGACCGACCCTTCGCTGTCCATCCCGAGGATGCGGCCGCGGCGGGTGTTGAGGTCCGAGATGACGTCGCCCGTGAAGCGGTCGGGCACCCGCACCTTGATCAACGCGATCGGCTCGAGCAGCGTCGGTTTCGCCTGCTGCATCGCCTCCTTGAAGGCGTGGGCGGCCGCTACCTGGAAGGCGATGTCCTTGGAGTCGACCGGGTGGTCCTTGCCGTCGTACACGCTGACCTTCACGTCCTGCACCGGGAAGCCTCCGAGCACGCCGGTGTCCAGCGCACTGCGGACGCCCTTCTCGCAGCTGGTCTGGAACTGCGTCGGGATGGCGCCGCCGACCACGGCCCAGGAGAACTCGAAGCCACCACCGCGCGGCAGCGGCTCGACCTTGAGCGCCACCTCGGCGAACTGGCCGGCGCCGCCCGTCTGCTTCTTGTGGCGGTAGCGCGCGTCGCCGGGACCTTGGATGGTCTCACGGTAGGCGATCGACGGTGGCCGGGTGTCGACCTCGACCCCGAAGCGCTCCTTCAACGCGGCGATGGCGATCTCGAGGTGCACGTGCCCCATCCCCCACAGCACGGTCTCGTGGGTGTCCGGGTTGCGCTCGAGCACCAGCGTCGGGTCGGCCTCGAGCAGCTTCGCGAGCGAGTCGCCGAGCTTGTCCTCGTCCGGGCGGGCCTTGGGGAACAACGCCATGGCCATCACCGGCGACGGGAAGCGGATCGGCGCGAGCACGAACTCGTTGGCTGGAGCGGTGAGGGTGTCGCCGGTGCGGACGTCCTCGGCCTTGGTGATGGCGGCGATCATGCCCGCCTCGAGTTCCTTGACCTCTTCGAGATCCTTGCCCTTGGGCACGTACAGGTGCGCCGTGCGCAGGTCGGTCTGGCGGCTGGCGTCCCGCAGCGGCTCGCCGGCCTTGAGCTTGCCGGAGAGGACGCGCATCAACGACACCTTGCCCAGGTACGGGTCGATCACGGTCTTGAACACCCGGGCGGCGAAGGGGTGCTCGACGCCGAGCTTGGGTGGCTCGCCCTGCTCGGTCACCAGCTCGGCGTGGTCCTCGACGTGGCGCACGCCGGTGAGCATGAAGTCGAGCAGTAGGCTGATGCCCATCACCTTGGCGGCCGACGTGAGCAGCACCGGGGTGAGCTCGTTGCGGCGCACGGCGGCGTCGAACGCGGCCTTGAGCGCTTCCTGGTCGAGGTCGGCGTCCTCGAGGTACTGCATCATCAAGGCGTCGTCGGTCTCGACGATCGCCTCCACCAAGCGGTCGCGGTACTCCTTCGCCACCCCCGCCACCTCGTCCGGGATGGGGATCTCCTTCGGCTCGCCGTCGGGCCACTCGTACGCCTTCATCGCCAGCAGGTCGACGATGCCGCGGAACTGCTCGGCCTGTCCGATGGGGATCTGGATGGCGGCGATGTTGCCAGGCAGCGACGCCTCGATGTCCGCCATGGTGCGGAAGAAGTCGGCGTTCTCGCGGTCCATCTTGTTGATCACGAACATCGTCGACAGCTCGCGCTCGAAGCTGCTGGTCCACACCCGCTCGGTGCCGACGGCCACGCCCGACACCGCCGAGACGACGATGACGGCGGCGTCCGCTGCGGCCTGGGCACCACGGATCTCGCTGACGAAGTCGGCGTACCCCGGGGTGTCGATGACGTTGAAGTCGTTGCCCTTCCAGTGGAACGGGTGCACGCTGGCGTAGATGGAGATCTTGCGTCGCTTCTCTTCCGGGGTGGTGTCCGAGGCGGTGTTCCCGTCCTCCACCTTGCCCAGGTGCGGGATGGCGCCGGCGCGGTAGAGGATCGCCTCGACCAACGACGTCTTCCCGGCTCCGCTGTGCGACAAGACGGCGACGTTGCGGATGTGGGACATCTCTGCTCCCTTTCCTGCGGCCCTCGGGCCGCTTCCTGGCGGACGGCACGGGAGTACCCCGGGTGGTGGAGCGAGTCTACCACAGGCGGGGCGCCGCTCAGGGGGTCCTGCATGGCTGGTTCTCGTGTCCTGCACGCACTTTCTACCCTAGGCACGCGAGCGCGGGCGGGGCTGCGGGAGAGGGCCCGCGCTGCTACACTCGGGCGTGCCGTGGGAGCGCGAGCGGAAGTACTCATCGCCGGAGGGCCACGTGCCCAGTCGGGCGGAGCTGGAGCACGCGCTCGCGGGTCGCGGCTTCCAGACCGGCCCCGCCCGCGTGCGCGAACAACGCGACGTCTACTTCGACGATCCGCGAAGGCGGCTGGCGGCCGCTGGCGTGGCGCTTCGGCTCCGCCGCGTGGGCGGCCGCCGCTTCGCCACCCTCAAGAGCGCCGGCACGGTGGACGGCGCCTTGCACCGCCGCGACGAGGTCGAGGTGGAGTTGACGGATGCCGAGGACCCCGCGCCCGGTGAAGCCACCACGACGGCACCGCGTTGGCCTGCGCCCATCGCGGCGCGGCTGGCGCCGCTGGTGGACGTGACTGCCCTGGTGCCGGTGGCACGCCTCGCCACCACCCGCGTGGCGTACGTGCTGCGCACCCCCCAGCACGGCGAGGTGGAGGTCGCGTTCGACGAGGTGCGCTGCCGGCTGTCGCCGGCCGGCGTCGCGCCCGCGCCGCAGGACGGCGCGCCCGCCTGGGCGGCGGATACCCGGTTCTCGCCGGAGGTGTCGTTCCACGAGGTCGAGATCGAAGCCGGCGCCGGAGCATCCGACGCCGATCTGGTCGTCGTCGCGGACGCCATCGACGGCGTCGTGGCGCTGACCCCGAGTAGCGTGACCAAGCTCGAACGCGCGCTGGCGTTGCTGGCCCCCTTCGCCGACGACCCGACCGACCGCCCCTGACCCGGCGCCCCGGCGGCCCCAGCGCCACGCGGGCAGGGCGGCGGCCCCCCGCGCTGCCGGCCACGCCGAGCGGCACGTGACGGAGCGACCTGACCCACCGGCAAGTGACGGCATGCGCGCCCGAGCGCTCCTTCCGAGCCGAACCGCGACGCCACCAGCGCCCGCCACCGCAGGTGCGCCCTTCCGGGCGACCGCGACGACGCACGGACGTCGCCTTCACGCGTCCGCCCCCACGCTCGCATGCCGGCGCGGGCGGCGACATCCGACGAATGTCCTCGCGCGTCCAGCAGCGAACGACGTGCGCCCCGCCGGAAGAGGCGGGGCGCACGGATGGCGAACGGCAGCGATCAGGGCAGCAGGAGCTGGAGCAGTTGGTGCTGGAAGAACATCACCGTGGCGCCGAACACCGCGTGCCCGATCAGGTACGACAGGATCAGCGAGAACGGGTTGCGGTACTCCTGCAGCGGGTGGAAGTCGGTGGCGATGAAGGTCGTGATGAGCGACATGAAGATGCCGTGCCCGAAGCCGCCCACCAGCCCCATCAGCGGGTAGAACAGGTTGACCTCCGTCGGCAGGCTCTTGAGGATCACGTAGCGCGGCATGTCGAACGGCCCCTCGAGGAACATCAGCACGAAGGCGCCGTAGAACATGGCGAAGATGATCCCACCGACGAACAGCAGCACGGTGCCGAGCACCCGCGCGCGCTCGTCGACCTTGCGCGTCCACATCGAACCCAACGCACCCAGCGTGTCGTAGTACGGGCCGCCCCAGAACGCCGGCAGGTAGAGCACCACCAGCATCACGGCGGTGGCTGCCAACCCCGAGACGACCGAAGCCAGGATCAGTGCCGTCAGCATGGTCCCTCCTCGAGCGCCCGCGCCGTCACCACAGCCGCAACCCCGGCACGGCGACCTGGTTGGTGAACATGTTGATCAAGGTCGGCAGGTAGGCCAGGGCCACCAGGAGGGCGGCCAGCACGAACCATGCGCCGAGCTTGTCCATCAGGCGCACCACACCCTCGGCACGCATCTCGCGCGCCTCGGAGAACGGGATGGCGGGCACGGCGTCGTCGCTCAGACGCTTGCCGAACAACGTCCCGAACAGCACCGTGAAGTACATGATCACCGCCACGAACAGGATCACGCCGCTGACCGCCGTGATGAACTGCGGCACCGCCGCCTCGGCGTAGATGCCCCGCAACGACTCGGAGAGGTTCGAGATGAAGGCGCGGCGCGGCACGGCGTACAACCCTTGCCAGTGCATCCCCAAGGCGAACAACATCATCCCGACGAACCACGTCCACGCCGAGACCAGCGCCAGGCGCTTGGAGAACAGCGCGCGTTTCGTCAGGTGCGGCACCCACCAGAACGTCAGCCCGAAGAAGGTGAGCGTCGTGGCGGTCCCGACGGTGATGTGGAAGTGGCCGGGGACCCAGGTGGTGTTGTGGACCAGCATGTCGAGCGTGAAGCTGGCGTTGATGATGCCGCCGGCGCCGCCGAAGATGAACGAGATCATCGCCAGCACCTGCGCCGTGAACGACGGCTCACGCCACGGCAGCTTGCCGATCCAGCCGAGGACCCCCTTGCCGCCCGCGCGCCGGCCACCCACTTCCATCGACGCCGCCACCGTGAACGCGGTGATCAGGCTGGGGATGCCCACGAACATCGTCAGCAGCGAGTGGATCAGCTTCCAGGCAGGCGGGATGCCCGGGTCGGTGAACTGGTGGTGGAAGCCGACCGGGGTGCTGAACAGCAGGAACATCAGGAACGCCAGGCGGGTCAGCGAGTCCGACACCAACTCGCCCCCGGCTTGCTTGGGGACGAAGGCGTACCAGGAGATGTAGGCAGGCAGCAGCCAGAAGTAGACGATCGGGTGGCCGGTGTACCAGAACAGCGTGCGCGCCAGCTGCGGGTCGACGCCGGTGGTCCAGCCCGCCGACCACGGGATGAGCAGGAACACCACCTCGACGACGATGCCGACGGTGGCCAGCGCCCACATCAACTGGGTGATGGTCGCCATGTAGGTGACCAGCGGCGTGACCTTGCCCGGGTTCGCCCGACGCCACGCTGCCCGCAGCCGCACCGTCTCGAACGCCACCATCAGGCTCGCCACCACCACCAGCGCGAGGCCGGTGTAGAAGCCCCAGTGGCCCGACAACGGCGGGTAGAAGGTGTACAGCACGGTCGAGGTGTTGGCGATGATGGCGGTGCCGGCCATCACCAGACCGCCCACCATCACGCCGTACGCGGTCCACACGAACGGCAGGTTCATGCGCACGTTCAGTTCGCGCGCGGGGAAGTAGAGCAGCACGCCGGCGTTGAAGAA
>CAZACZ010000106.1:0-1699 GCA_964483695.1 uncultured bacterium
GGCGGCACGTGACCGTGCGGGCACACCAGCGGCAGGTCCCGCACCTCGGCGTAGAGGCGCCGCGCGACCGCGCGCTGGCTCGGCTCGGCGGCGAAGCAGCGGTCGGGATCGAGGAGGCCGGCGCCGCGAAGCAGCGATCCGGAACCCGTCACGCCTCGTAGCTCCCCGACGTGACCTTGCCGCCATCGCCGGTCCAGTCGGTGTGGAAGAACTGCCCGCGTGGGGCGTCGACGCGCTCGTAGGTGTGGGCGCCGAAGTAGTCGCGTTGCGCCTGCAGCAGGTTGGCGGGCAGGCGCGCGCTGCGGTAGCCGTCGTAGAACGACAGCGCCGCCGCCATGGCGGGCAGCGGCACGCCGGCCAGGGCTCCGCGCGCCACCACGCGGCGCCAGGCGGCCTGCGCGGCGTCGATCTCCTCGCGGAAGAACGGCGCCAGCAGCAGGTTCGTGAGTGCCGGCTCGTCCCGGTAGGCGGCGTGGATGTCGCTCAGGAACCGCGAGCGGATGATGCATCCGCCGCGCCACATGCGCGCCACCGCGCCGTAGTCGATCTCCCAGCCGTATGCCTCGGCCGCGGCACGCATCAGCATGTAGCCCTGCGCGTACGAGGCGATCTTGGAGGCGTAGAGGGCGTGCTCGAGGTCGTCCAGCAGACCGTCGTCCGGCAGTTCCGTCGCGCCGAGCGGACCCCGCAGGATGCCAGAGGCCGCCACCCGCTCGTCCTTGAGCGCCGAGAGGAAGCGCGCGAACACGGCTTCGGTGATCAGCGTGAGCGGCACGCCCTGCTCGAGCGCCTCCGTCGCCGTCCACTTGCCGGTGCCCTTCTGCCCGGCAGCGTCGAGGATCTTCTCGACCAGCGGCGCGCCGTCGTCGTCGGTGGCGCGGAAGATGTCCGCGGTGATCTCGATCAGGTACGAGTCGAGCTTGCCCTGGTTCCAGCGGGCGAAGGCGTCGGCGATGGCGGCGGCGTCCATGCCCAGCACGTCGTCCATCAGCTGGTACGCCTCCGCGATGAGCTGCATGTCGCCGTACTCGATGCCGTTGTGCACCATCTTCACGAAGTGCCCGGCGCCCTCGGGGCCAACCCAATCGCAGCACGGCACGCCGTCGACCTTGGCGGCGATGGCCTGCAGCACGTTCTTCACCAGCGGCCAAGCGTCGGCGTCCCCGCCCGGCATGATAGACGGGCCGTGCCTCGCCCCCTCTTCGCCGCCCGAGACGCCGGTGCCCACGTACAGCAGCCCCTTCTCGCGAAGCGCCTTGGCGCGGCGGGTGGTGTCGTGGTGGTTCGAGTTGCCGCCGTCGACGATCACATCGCCGGGTTCGAGCAGCGGCACCAGCTCGTCGATGACGGCGTCCACCGCCTTGCCGGCCTTCACCATCAGCATCACGCGGCGCGGGCGCTTCAGCGCGCCCACCAGCGAGGCCACGTCCTCGTAGCCGCGCACGTGCGTGCCCGCGGCCGGCCCCTCGACGAACTCCCGCATGGTGCTGGTGGTGCGGTTGTACACCGCCACCCGGAAGCCGTGGTCGTTCATGTTCAGCACCAGGTTCTGGCCCATCACGGCGAGCCCGATGAGGCCGATGTCGGCGCGTTGGTCGTCCATGGCGTGGATCCTTTCCTGCCGCGCGCACGCCACGCCGGTTCGCGCCGGGCGCGCGGGACGGTTCCCAGTATCGCCCGCCGCCATGAGGACGGCGCG
>CAZACZ010000106.1:1799-7485 GCA_964483695.1 uncultured bacterium
CTCTTCCTACGCATCTCCGGACCCAACCCGATCTGGCAAGGCCTCCTCGGAGGCTTCGTCATCGCCGGCCTGAACATGATCGGCGCGCTCGCCGTGACGGTGTGGCGCAACCCCACCCAGCGCGCCCTCGACGGCGCGCTCGGCTTCGCCGCCGGGGTGATGCTCACCGCCAGCTTCACCAGCCTGATCCTGCCCGGCATCGCCGTCGGTGGGCTGGTCCCCGTGGTGGTCGGCATGGTCATCGGCGCCGTGCTGCTCGACCGCGCCGACGTGTGGGTGCCGCACGTGCACGTGCTCGTGACGGGCAGGCGCCGCAAGGACGCTGCGCAGGAGGCCGGCGCCGACGCCGGCGGCTTCAGCCGCATCTCGGGCGTGCTGCTGTTCATCGTCGCCATCACGCTGCACAACATGCCGGAAGGCCTGGCGGTGGGCGTGGGCTTCGGCGGCGGCAACGTGCACGACGCCATCACGCTGATGCTGGCGATCGGCATCCAGAACATCCCCGAGGGCCTTGCGGTGGCGGTGGCGGCGCGCAACGCCGGCATGGGCGGGTTGTGGTACGCGGCGTTCACCGGCATCCGCTCCGGCACGGTGGAGATCCCGCTGGCGCTGTTCGGCGCGTGGGCGGTGTCGATGGCCGCGCCGCTGCTGCCCTACGCCATGGGCTTCGCCGCCGGCGGCATGCTGTACGTCATCTCCGACGAGATCATCCCCGAGACGCACACCCGCGGCAACGAGCGCATCGCCACGCTCGGGACCATGCTCGGCGTGATGGTGATGCTGATCCTGGACGTGGCGCTCGGCTGAAGGCGCGCCGCGCGACGCGCCGGAGCGGCGTCCCGCCCCGACGGTGCGGACGGCGCTACGCGCAGGTTGCGCCGGTCGCGAGCGCCGTCACGCGCCGCGCAGGTTGTCCGGGAAACAACGCGCGTCGTGCACCCAGCATGCGGCCCGCTGGTCTAGCCTGAGGGGCAACGCACCGACTCCCGAACCGTCGCGAGAGGAGCCAACCATGAACCGCGAGCTCGTCGAACTGCTCGGCGCCGACGCCGAGGCCCTGCTCGGGTACCAGGCCAAGGGGATCGCCAAGGAACGCCTCCACCTACCGGGCCCCGACGTCGTGGACCGCATCTTCGGCCCGTCCGACCGCAACCCCCGGGTGCTGCGCAGCCTCCAGGCGCTCTACGGCCACGGCCGCCTGGCCGACACCGGCTACCTCTCGATCCTGCCGGTGGACCAGGGCGTCGAGCACTCCGCGGGCGCGTCGTTCGCCAAGAACCCCGACTACTTCGACCCGGAGAAGATCGTCGAGCTCGCCATCGAGGGGGGCTGCAACGCCGTCGCCTCCACCTTCGGCGTGCTGGGCATGGTGGCGCGGCGCTACGCGCACCGCATCCCGTTCATCGTCAAGGTGAACCACAACCAGCTCATGTCGTACCCGACCGAGTACGACCAGATCCTCTTCGGCACCATCGAGCAGGCGTACGACATGGGGGCGGTGGCGGTGGGCGCCACCATCTACTTCGGGCACCCCGAGTCGTCCCGCCAGATCGTGGAGATCGCCGAGGCGTTCGCGCACGCGCACGAGCTCGGCATGGCCACGGTGCTCTGGTGCTACACCCGCAACGACGCCTTCAAGGTGGGCGGCGTCGACTACCATGCCGCCGCCGACCTCACCGGCCAGGCCAACCACTTAGGCGTCACGCTGCAGGCCGACATCGTCAAGCAGAAGCTGCCCGACGTGAACGGCGGCTTCAAGGCGGTCGGGTTCGGCCGCACCGACAAGCGCATGTACGACGAGCTGACGCCGGGCGATCACCCGATCGAGATGGTGCGCTGGCAGGTGGCGAACGCCTACATGGGGCGCGCCGGCCTGATCAACTCCGGCGGCGCCTCGGGCGCGAACGACTACGCCGACGCCGTCACCACCGCGGTGCTCAACAAGCGCGGCGGCGGTTCCGGCCTCATCTCCGGCCGCAAGGCGTTCCAACGCCCCATGGCCGAGGGCGTGAAGCTGTTGAACCTCATCCAGGACGTCTACCTGGACCCGGGTGTCACGGTCGCCTGAGGCCGGCGAGCGGTCCCTCACCGATGCCGCTCGAGCCCCGCGCGCTGCAGCACCAGCGCCGCCACCTCCTCGACGCTGACGTTGGTGACGTCCTGGAACGGCACGCCGTGGCGCCGGTAGAGGCGCTCGGACTGCGCCACCTCGAACTCGCACCGTTCGGCGGACGCGTACCCGCTTCCTGGGCGGCGGCGTTGGCGGATCTCGCGCAGGCGCCCAGGGCGGATGGTCAGGCCGAACAGCTTCTCGCGGTACGGCGCGATCGCCTCCGGCAACCCATCGCCGCGGAAGTCGTCGTCGGCGAAGGGGAAGTTCGCGGCGCGCACGCCGTACTGCATGGCGAGGTAGAGGCAGGTGGGGCTCTTGCCGACGCGCGACACCCCCACCATCACGACCTCAGCCTGGCCGTAGCGGCGCACGTTGGCGCCGTCGTCGGTGGCGAGGGCGTACTCGACCGAGTCGATGCGCGCCTGGTAGCGCGCTAGGTCGCGGATGCCGTGCGCCGCGCCGACGCGCGTGGCCGGCTCGTGTCCGAACGCTTGCGCCAACGAAGGCAGGAACGGCGCGAACAGGTCGATGTGCAGCCCCGGCGCCGCGGACAGGCGAGCGCGCACCGCCGCGTCGGTGATGGTCGAGAAGATGACGGGCGGGCGCGGCAACGCCGCCAGTTCCTGCGCCAGGGCGTCGGCGCGGCCCACGCTGTCCACGAACGGTCGCGTGCTGGTGATCACGGAGAGCGCGTCGAAGCGGGCCAGCAGGCTGTGCCCCAACACCTCCGCGGTCAGGCCGGTGTGGTCGGACACGAAGAACACGTGGAACGCTTCGTCGGTGTTGGGCATGCGTCTCCGTTCGCCGCGGTGGTTCCCGAGAGGTGGCGTACACAGGCGCCGCCGTCGCGCCCCAAGACTACGCTTGGGAGGTGCGCGTCGTGGCGCCGCGGGGGGTGCCGCCACGAGCATAGCCTCGCGCCGCCAGGAGGCGTTCGTGGAGTACATCGTTCCGTTCGAATCGGTCGGGATGGGTGACGTTGCCCGAGTAGGCGGCAAGAACGCTTCCATCGGCGAGCTGATCCGCAACCTCGCGGCCGCCGGCGTGCGCGTGCCAGGCGGCTTCGCCACCACGGCCGACGCCTACCGCGACTTCCTCCGCTACCAAGGGCTCGAGGAGCGCATCGCCGGCCTGCTGGAAGGCGTGAGCGACGACGACGTGACGCTCCTTGCCGAGCGCGGCCGGGCGGTGCGCGCGCTGGTGATGGCGGCGCCGTTGCCGCCGGGCCTGGTGGACGCGCTCGAGGGCGCCTACGCCGATCTGGAGCGCGAGGCCGGTGCCGACGCCGCGGTGGCGGTGCGCTCGTCGGCCACCGCCGAGGACCTGCCGGAAGCGTCGTTCGCCGGGCAGCAGGAGACGTACCTCAACGTGCGCGGCTTCGGCGCCGTGCTGCAGGCCACGCACCGCGTGTTCGCCTCGCTCTTCACCGACCGCGCCATCGCCTACCGGGTGCATCACGGTTTCGAGCACGCCGAGGTGGCGCTGTCGGCCGGGGTGCAGCGCATGGTGCGCTCCGACTTGGGCGCCAGCGGCGTCGCGTTCACGCTCGACACCGAGTCGGGCTTCCGCGAGGTGGTGTTCGTCACCGCCGCCTACGGCCTCGGCGAGCTGCTGGTGCAGGGCGCGGTGAACCCCGACGAGTACTACCTGTCGAAGGCGGCGCTCCGCGCCGGCAAGCCGGCGGTGCTGGACCGGCGGCTCGGCACCAAGGCGGAGAAGATGGTGTACCGCGGTGCCGAGGCCGGCGAGGCCGATGCGGGCGCGTCCGCTGCGGCCGGCGGCGTCGTCGCCGTGCCCGTACCCGAGAGCGAGCGGCGAAGCTTCGCCCTCGACGACCACGACCTCGCCGAGCTCGGCCGGCAAGCGCTGGCCATCGAGGCGCACTACGGACGCCCGATGGACATCGAGTGGGCCAAGGACGGCATCGACGGTCACGTCTACATCGTGCAAGCGCGCCCCGAGACGGTGCAGAGCCGCTCCGGCAGGGTGCTCGAGCGCTTCCGGATGCGCGGGGCCGGCGAGGTGCTGGTGGTGGGGCGCGCCGTAGGTGCGCGCATCGCGCAAGGCCGGGTGCGGGTGGTGGAGCGCGCCGCGGACATGCACCGCGTGCAGGACGGTGACGTACTGGTGACCGACATGACCGACCCCGACTGGGAACCGGTCATGAAGCGCGCCTCCGCCATCGTCACCGACCGCGGAGGCCGTACCTGCCACGCCGCCATCATCGCGCGCGAGCTCGGCATCCCCGCGGTGGTGGGCACGGGCAGCGGCAGCGACGTGCTGCAGGACGGCAGCGAGGTCACGGTGTCGTGCGCCGAGGGGGACGAGGGGAAGGTCTACGCGGGCTACGTCGCCTTCGACGTGCAGCGCATCGAGCTCGACCGCATGCCGGAGTTGCCGCTGCGCATCATGATGAACGTCGCGTCGCCGGAGCGCGCCTTCGCGTTCGCGGCGCTGCCGCACAAGGGCGTCGGGTTGGCGCGCCTCGAGTTCATCGTGGCCAACATCGTCGGCGTGCACCCCAACGCGCTGTACGCCTACCCCGACGTCCCGCCCGCCGTGGCCGCGGCCATCGAGCGCCGCTGCGCCGGGTACGCCAGCCCGCGGGCGTTCTACGAGGAGAAGATCAAGGAGGGGGTGGCGATGATCGCCGCGGCGTTCGCGCCGGAGCCGGTGATCGTGCGCCTGTCCGACTTCAAGTCCAACGAGTACGCCCACCTGCTCGGCGGCGACGCCTACGAGCCGCGCGAGGAGAACCCGATGATCGGCTTCCGCGGCGCCGCGCGCTACCGCTCGCAGCAGTTCGCCGACGCGTTCGGCGCCGAGTGCAGGGCGCTGGCGCGGGTGCGCGCCGAGATGGGGTTCACCAACGTCAAGGTGATGGTGCCGTTCGTGCGCACGCCCGGCGAGTTGCTGCAGGTGCAAGCGGTGATGGCGGGCCACGGTCTCGAGCGTGGAGTGGGTGGGCTCGAGATCATCATGATGTGCGAGGTGCCGTCGAACGCGATCCGCGCCGACGACTTCCTGCAGCACGTCGACGGTTTCTCGATCGGCTCGAACGACCTGACGCAGTTCACCCTGGCGCTCGACCGCGACTCGGGCCTGGTGGCCGACCTCTTCGACGAGCGCGACCCGGCCGTGAAGGACCTGATGTCCCAGGCGATCGCTGCCTGCAAGCGCGCCGGGAAGTACATCGGCATCTGCGGCCAGGGCCCTTCGGACCACCCCGACTTCGCGCGTTGGCTGCAGGACGAGGGGATCGACAGCATCAGCCTCAACCCCGACACGGTGTTGGAGACGTGGCTGTACCTGGCCGGGGAGACCGCCTGAGCCTGCTCGCTTCTGTCGTGCGGGTGGGCGCATCGGTACGAAGGTGCACCGGGCAGGGGGGCTTGGAACGGTGCCTACGCGCTGGCGCCCGTCATGAAGCTGCCCAGGCCGTCCCCTTCGACCGAGGCCGCGTCCAACGGCTCGATCTCCAAGGCGTCGCGCGTGGCCCGCACCGACCCCCCGAACGACCGCGGCGCACCGTCGAGGGTGCGCCGCGTGAAGCTTGCTTGGTGGAGCCGAGGG
>CAZACZ010000107.1:0-6941 GCA_964483695.1 uncultured bacterium
CGCAGGTCGTGGTCACGACGACTCGGAACTGTCGCCACCTACGCTAGAGAAGGCGTCGGCGGCGCGGCAGGGTCAACTGTCCCCTCTCACGGCGCGAAGCCGTCGATGACCTGTGCCACGTCGACGATCCAGATGTCGAAGCTTCCCGCGCGGTTCCCGGCGAACGCGATGCGGGTGCCGTCCGGGCTCCAGGCGGGATACATGGCGTCGGCGCCGAACGTCTCGGTCAGGTCGATGGCGGGCGCGCTCTGGCCGGGGCGCACCAACCACACCGAGGCGGAGAGGTCGAACTCCCACGACCACTGCGCCAGCCATGTTCCGGTCGGGCCGAAGGTCGCGCCGCGGTCGGCCAGCGTCTCGGTGGGGAGCACCAAGTCGGCGCCGGTGCCGTCGGCGTTCACCAGCCAGGTCTTGTACACCTTGCGCAGTTCGCCTTCCGGCGTGGTCGTGAGGCTGGTCATCTGCAGCGCGATGCGGCGTCCGTCGGGGCTCCAGGTACTGTTGCCGCGCGCCTGGCCGATGTCCATCGGGAGCATGGTCGAGCTGGGGAGCGAGCGCGGCGGTGCGTCGTAGTCGGGTGCGCCGCCTTCGTCCGCGGCGAACTCCAGCCGCCATAGGCCGAACGTGCCACCCTGCAGCACCTGGTACGCGACGGTGCGGCCGTCCGGCGAGAACTGCGGCCGGCTGGGCATGACCTGTTCGTTCGGGGTGACGCGCACCGAGGTGCCGTCGTCCGGGTCGAGCAGGCGGATGGCCCAGTTCCCGTCCGGTTCGCGGACCTGGTAGGCGATGCGGCTGCCGTCCGGGCTCCATACCGGGAAGGCGGCGGAGGACGCGAACGTGAGCTGGGTCGGCGCTTCGCCGTCGAGTCCCACCAGGAACAGGTTCCCGCGCCCCTGGTCGTCTTCGCCCCAGTACACGATGCGGCTGCCGTCGGGGCTCCACTCGCCCCAGCCGGCGTTGCCGACGGTGGGCAGCAGGACGGCGCCGCTGCCGTCGGCGGCGGCCACCCACAGGCTCCAGCGGCCGTCGGCGTCTTGACGCTCGTAGAGGATGCGGCTGCCGTCTGGGGACCACGCCGGAGCTTCCTCGCGTCCCGGATCGTCGGTGAGGCGCACGAAGCCCGTCGGGGCGGGCGGCGCGTCGGCCGCTTGCGCCAGCGCCAGCAGGTCGAACACGTCGGCCGGGGCGTCGTTCCGCTCGGGAAGCGGGCCGCTCAGGCGATGGCACTGCGCGCAGCCGGTGGCGAACAGCCCGAGGTTGATGGGGTGCTGCCGCACCGGCAGGTTGCCCATGATGGAGGTGGTCTCGAGGTTGATCGGGGGCTTGAGGACGCCCGGGTCGGCGTAGGCGTCGGGAGGTTCGGTCTCGGTGCCGCGGATCACCGCGAGGCGGGCAGCGTAGGCCGCGGCCGGCTTCGTCGTAGCGTCGGCACGGCCCTCACCCTGGGCGATGGCCCATGCGAGAGCAAAGAGGGACACTGCCGCGAGCAGCGCAGCGCCGACGCGCATGCCCACCTTGGTGGTGGCGGGACGGCCGTGCGTCATGGAGTTCGGTCCTTTCTCGATGCGGGGTGCGTCGGGCCCGGTGGACCGGTGTCGCTCCCCCGGTCGACCGTTCCAGGTGCCGGAGATCCGGACCGGCACGAAGCCGATCCGGATCCCGGTGGAGCTTGGAGAACCTACAGCCGTCCGCGAACGTCAGCAGGAACCAGGTCGTAGCGTCAGCCCTCCGTGGGAGGCGGCGAGAAGACGTCGAGGCTCGGCAGCGCGCCGGTGAACTTCTCGACCTGCGCCAACGCCGTGTTCGAGGGGTTGCCTTGCGCCAGCTTGGAGTCGCCCTTGTCGGTGGTGACCATGTTGATGTTGCCGTGCTTGCACAGGCTGCCGACGGTGCCGGGCTCCTCGGGGTCGTACCAGCCGCCCTCGGAGACCATGATGACGCCCTTGCGGCAGCGGTCGCTCACCACGGCGCCCGCCAGCAGCGCACCGCGGTCGTTGAACACGCGCACCACGTCGCCGTGCTGGATGCCGCGCGCAGCGGCGTCGTCCGGGTGGATCCACATCGGCTCGCGGCCCTGGACCTGGTAGAAGTCGTGTAGGAAGGTGTTGTTCAGCTGCGAGTGGAGGCGGAACTTCGGGTGCCGCGTGAGCACGTGCAGTGGGAACTTGGCAGCCAGGTCGCCGCCGAGCCACTCGGACGGCTCGAGCCAGGTCGGGTGGCCGGGGCAGTCGTCGTAGCCGAAACCGTCGATGGTCTGCGAGAAGATCTCGATCTTGCCCGACGGCGTGCCCAACGGGCTCATGATCGGGTCGGCGATGAACGGGGCGTACGCGACCTTCTCGTGCGAGCCGGGCGCGTCGTCGAACATCAGGTACTCCTGCGCCCAGAAGGTGTCGAAGTCCGGCATGTCGATGCCGCGCGCCTTGCCTTGCGCCTCGGCCACGCCGTAGAGCTGCCGCAGCACGTCCATGTCGCTCTTGCCTTCGGTATAGGCCTCCTCGAGGCCGAGCCGGGCGGCCAGCAGCGTGTACATCTCGCGGTCGCTCTTGGCTTCGAACAGCGGCTCGACGACCTGCTTCATCGCCACGATGAAGTGGCTGGTGGCCGAGATGTCGTTCCGCTCGAGCGTGGTGGTGGCCGGCAGCACGATGTCGGCATGCTTGGCGCTGGCGGTCCAGTTGTAGTCGGCGACGACCGTCACCTCGGGACGCCGCCACGCCTCGAGCACCCGGTTGGTGTCCTGGGCATGGTGGAATGGGTTGCCGCCGGACCACATGACCATCTTGATGTCGGGGTAGGTGAGCCGCTGGCCGTCGTAGTCGATCGTCTCACCAGGCCGCAGGAGCAGGTCGACCCACATGTTGATGGGGGTGAAGTCCTTGACCGGGTTGGCCGGGGCGGCCAGACCCGGGACCGACGGCGCGGCGCCGGTCGGGAGGCCCAGGCCGGGCGGGAAGCCGCACACCAGGCCGCCGCCCGAGGTGCCCAACGAGCCGAGCATTGCCGACAGCGTGGCCATCATCCAGATCGGCTGCTCGCCGTGTTCGGCGCGCTGCAGCGCGAAGCCGCCCGCCAGGACCGTCTTGCCCTGCGCCATGCGGCGGGCGAGGCCGCGGATGACGTCGGCTGGGATCTCGGTGATGGGCGCGGCCCACTCGGGGTCCTTGGCCTGGCCGTCGGTGGCACCGGTGAGGTACTGGACGAAGGTGTCGAAGCCGACGGTGTACTTGTCGAGGTACGCCTGGTCGTGCAGGCCTTCGCTGTAGAGCACGTGCGCCAGCGCCAGCATCAAGGCGGTGTCGGTGTTCGGGCGGATGGCGTGGTGCTCGGTGCCCAGGTAGGTGTCGGTGTCTTCCAACAGCGGGTTGAACGAGACGATCGGCGTGCCCTTATCGCGCAGCTTCGACAGCCAGAAGAAGTTGTAGTTGTTGCCGTCGCCGTTGTAGGTGATGTCGGAGTTGATCAGCGGGTTGTAGCCGAAGAATACGAACAGGTCGGTATTGTCGATCAGGTTCGGCCAGGCGTTGGCGTCGGGGCGGGCGGTGCCGAGCACGTGCGGGGTGATGACCGGAAGCACCGGAGCGCTGTAGGTGTTCACGGAGTACACGTACCCGCCGTAGAGGGCCAACAGGCGGTTCAGGGCGGACGAGCCTTGGTGCAGACGCCCGGCGCTGTTCCAGCCGTAGCTGTGGCCGTAGATGGCGGAGTTGCCGTACTGGCCCTTGACGCGCTGCAGTTGCTCGGCCACCATGTCGAGCGCTTCGTCCCACGACACGCGCACGAACGGTTCCTTGCCGCGGCCGCTGGTGTCGCTCTCGTGGCGCTTCTCGAGGAAGCCCTTGCGCACCATCGGGTACTTGATCCGCGTGGGCGAGTAGAGCAGGTCGGGCATCGCCTGTACCATCGGCGAGGGGTACATCTCGTGCTGCCACGGCACGGCGCGGGTCATGCGGCCGCGCTCGACCACGGCGTGATAGAAGCCCCAGTGCGAGGCCGTGAGGCTGGTGTGGGTGTCGAGATACGTCGAGGTGGCGGCCAGTTCGTCCAGCGCCAGGCCGCGACCGGCGAGGCCGGCGACGCCGATGGCGCCCATGCCCTTCAGCACGTCGCGGCGGGCGACGCTGCGCTCGAACCAGCCGGTCAGGTTGCGTTTGCCGAGTTTCGCCATCGTGGTCTCCTTGTCCTGGCGCGTGATCGCGCGGGCTTGCGTCGTTCCGTGCGGGCCCTGGGTGGACGCCTGCTCCTTTCCTCGCGTCGCGACCCGTTCTCGAGACGAAACGAAGGAGCCACCTGGCGTGCAGGCGGCTCCTTCGCGATGCGGCAGGTCGTGCGGTTACCCGTCCGGCCCTGGAGAGGGTTGGCCTCTCGGTCGTCGTGGCCGGTCCTTGGTGGCCTTGGTCACGACGACTCGGAACCTAGACCCCAGACTCCCAGATTGCGCTCGGACGGACGTAGAGACAACTGTCCCCTGGCTAGATCGGCATCATCCCGAGCGCGGCGTCGTACTTCTGCGCCACCGCGTCCCAGTTCACGACGTTCCAGAACGCCGTGACGTAGTCGGCGCGCTTGTTCTGGTACTTCAGGTAGTACGCATGCTCCCAGACGTCGAGGCCGAGGATCGGCACGTGCAGGCTCATGTACGGCGAGTCCTGGTTGGCGGTGGAGTACACCTGCAGGCTTCCGAAGCCGTCCACCACGAGCCACGCCCAACCGGAGCCGAAGCGCTTGGCGGCGGCGTCGGCGAACGCGGTCTTGAACGTGTCGAACGACCCGAAGGTGGCCTCGATCTTGCCGAGCAGGACCGCAGGTGGCGTGCTCGGGCCGGGCGCCATCACTTCCCAGAACAGGTTGTGGTTCACGTAACCGCCGCCGTTGTTGCGGACGGCGGTCTGGATGTCGGCCGGGAGGCTGGCGAGGTTGCGCAGCAGGTCCTCGGCGCTTCTCCCGCCCAGCAGCGCTTCGTGCGGCGCTAGGGCGGTGTTGAGGTTGTTGGTGTAGGCGGCGTGGTGCCGGTCGTGGTGGATCTCCATGGTAAGCGCGTCGATGTACGGCTCCAGCGCGTCGAAGGCGTACGGCAACGCGGGTAGTTCGAACGGCATGCTCGCGGTGCCTACGGTGTGCATGGTCGCGGCGGCTGCGGAGGCGACGCCGGGGATCCGGCTCGCCAGGATGGCCGCTCCCGCGACGCCCATGCCCTTGAGGACGTCGCGGCGCTGGAGGGTGCGGCTGGTGTTCAGCTTGCTCTCGGGTCGGCGATGCATGGGGTGCTCCTGGAGGTCGGCGCAGACTCGCGCCGGGCGAAGGGTGAAGGTCGATAGCCGGCCGTCTCCCTCCCTTCACCGGACCGATGGGAAGTGACGTGGCCCTTGGGCCCGGCGCACGAGCGTCGGTCCGGAGGCCAATCGTTCGGCGCGAGTCGTAAGGCCGACGGCAGGTGGGGCGCCCCACGATTGGTCGTGACGCATTTCACATGCTACGAGACTGCCTTCCGCCGGCGTAGGGACGTCCGGCTCTTGCGCACTTCGGATCGGACGCCGTCATGGCGGACGTGGGCCGCCCAGGCAGCGCGTACGCGCTCCCTTTCGCGACTCGCTTGCCACGCAAACGAAGAACGCGCCGAGGCGGCAGGTCCGCCTCGGCGCGTGACGAAGGTGCTACGAACGACCGAACTCAGACGGGCTCGATGGCCGCGTAGTCGTTCGGTTGCGCCTCGCCTTCGAACTTCTCGACCTGGACCAGGCCGGAGTGCGCCACCGGGCTCTGGACCAACTGCGACGAGCCGCCTTCGCGCGTGAGCACGTTGGCGCAGCCGCCGCGGTCGAGGCTGCCGATGACGCCGGGTTCGACCGGCCGGTACCAGGAGCCTTCCTGCACGATCACGACGCTGGGGCGGATGGCGTCCGTCACCAGGGCACCGCACAGGATCTGGCCGCGGTCGTTGAACACGCGCACCACGTCACCGGACTGGATGCCGCGAGCGGCGGCGTCGGCCGGGTTGATGATGACGGGTTCGAAGCCGTTGAGCTTGGCGTTCTCGCGCAGGGTGTCGACGTTGTCGTAGGACGAGTGGCGGCGCCACCACGGGTGCTTCGTCACCAAGTGCAGCGGGTAGGTGGCCGCTTCGGGGCTACCGAGCCACTCGCGCGGCGCGATCCACTGCGGCACCGCCGGGCAATCCTCGTAGCCGAAGCCGGCGATCGTCGCCGCGGTGATCTCGATCTTGCCGGAAGCCGTGCCGAGCGGGTTCACGCCCGGGTCGGTGCGGAACGCGTGGAACGGGCTGGCCGGGATCTCGGGGCTGTCGCGCGTCGGGAAGACGTAGTAGCCGGCGTCGCGGAACTCCTCGTACGACATCGGGATCTCGGAGGCGGCGTACAGACTACGCAGCCAGGCGTCCTCGTCCGGCTTGCCGTCGATGAACGCGTCGCCCACGCCCAGCCGTTCGGCCAGGGCCTTGCAGATCTCGAAGTCGGTGCGGGACTCGCCCAGCGGTTCGATGATCTGGTGCTGGTAGACCACGTACTCGCTCAACTGCATCATGTCGTTGCGCTCGAAGAGCGTCGCAGCGGGCAGCACGATGTCGGCGATGCGCGCGCCGGGGGTCCACCAGGAATCCTGCACGATGAACGTCTCGAACTTCTGGATCGCTTGCAGTTGCAGGTTGACGTTGTCGTGCTGGTTGACGAGTCGCGACCCGGCCGCGAGGTACGAGAGCTTGAGCTCCGACTTGCCTTCCTGCGGGTAGCGGTACGACTTGCCGTTGTGATTGAAGGTCACGGGGGCTTCGAGCATCATGCGCGAGAAGCCCTGCTCGAGGATCAGCTGCGTGACGGAGTTGCTTCCCGCGGTGAAGGCGCCGGGGCCGCGGCCGATGGCCTGCGGTACACCGAACGACCCGTACACGTAGACGGCCAAACCACCGCCGTTGGTGCCGAGCT